>JAYOEU010000136.1:0-12317 GCA_038116915.1 Alphaproteobacteria bacterium | reverse complement strand
GACGGATGGCGCAGGAAATCGAAGTCGCAGCCGCCGTCGGCCTGCAGAACGCTCCCATAGTATAGTTTCTGATATCCACGGGCATGAACCGGAACACTGGTCGCGGGCAGCGCGGCGCGGCGGCGTTCCAGTTCCGCCTCGTCAACCAGGAGATCGAGCGAGCGGTTCTCGACGCTCACCCGGATCCGGTCGCCGGTTCGCACCAGCGCCAGCGGACCGCCGACGGCGGATTCCGGCGTGACATGCAGGATGATCGTGCCGTAGGCGGTGCCGCTCATCCGGGCATCCGAGATCCGGACCATGTCCTTCAGTCCGGCCCGCGCCAATTTCTTCGGGATCGGCAGGTAGCCGGCCTCGGGCATCGCGGCCTCGCTCTTGGGGCCCGCGTTCTGCAGCACCATCACGTCGTTCGGTTGAATGTCCAGGTCGGGATCATCGACGCGGGCCGCCAGATCCTCGAGCGAGGAGAACACGATCGCGCGGCCCTCGCTCTCGAACAGTTTCGGATCGGCGGCGGAGCGTTTCAGGATCGCGCCGCCCGGCGCCAGTGAGCCGAACAGCGCCACAAGGCCGCCCATCGACTGGATCGGGTCGTCCATGGTTCGCACCACCGCGCGGTCGACATAGGCCGGCTCGCCTTCCAGCCGTTCTCCCAGGGTCTGTCCGGTAACCGTCATGCAGTCGAGATTCAGCAGCGGTTTCAACTCGCGCAGCACCACGCCCATGCCGCCGGCCTTGAACAGGTCTTCCATATAGTGCTCGCCGGTCGGCTTGAGGTCGATCAGCACCGGCGTCTCATCGGATAGCTTGTTCAACTGATCGAGCGGGATCGGAATACCGAGCCGTCCGGCGACGGCGGTCAGGTGCACGATGGCATTCGTCGAGCCGCCGATGGCAAGCAGGACCCTGAGCGCGTTCTCGACCGAGGCCGGCGTCATGATCCTGGCCGGGGTCAGCCGCTCTCCCTCGGGTGCCCGGGCCAGGGCCACCGCCTGGGTTCCGGACGCCTCGGCGGCGCGCAGGCGGTCGGCATGGACCGCCGGAATGGCGGCTGTACCGGGGAGCGCCATGCCCAATGTTTCGGTGATGCAGGCCATGGTGCTCGCGGTTCCCATGACCGCGCAGGTGCCGGCGGTGGTCACCAGGCGGGACTCGATCTTGTTGATCCCGTCCTCGTCGATCTCGCCGGCCCGGAACTTGGCCCAGAACCGCCGGCAATCGGTGCAGGCACCAAGCCGCTCACCTTCGGAATGGCCGGTAAGCTGGGGGCCGGTGATGAGGGAAATGACCGGAATATCCGCATTCGCCGCGCCCATGAGCTGGGCTGGAATCGTCTTGTCGCAACCGCCGATTAGAACCGCCGCGTCCATGGGCTGAGCGCGGATCATCTCCTCGGTGTCCATGCTCATCAGGTTGCGGTACATCATCGAGGTGGGGCTGAGGAACGTCTCGCCCAGTGAAATCGTCGGAAACACGATCGGCAGCCCGCCCGCCGACAGAACCCCGCGTTTGACCGCTTCCACGAGTTCCGGAACATGCCGGTGACAGTTGTTGAAGCCGCTGGCGGTATCGGCGATGCCGACCACCGGCTTGCCGAGGATCTCGCCGCCATAGCCCATCGACGCGGCGTTGGCGCGCCTGAGGTAGAGGCTGAAATCCATGTCGCCGTAATTGGTCAGTCCCCGGGCGAGCCCACGCTTTTGTGTAGTCATCGTGTGTTCCCTTCCTCAAACGATAACCGATATTCTACAGTGAGCGTCGAGGGTGATGGTAGCCATCGTCGACGTTTTGGGGTGATCGATCGCCTAGGAGCTAAATCCGCCGTTTGATGCTGTTGCCTCGGCATCCCAAATAAGGCCGTCTCATGCCCGCATCCAGGAACCTCTTCGTTACGCTTATTCTGCCGGCCGTGCTGGTCCTGGCGGTGCCGTATTTCCTGGTCGGCGGGCGTCTCGATTTTCTCGGCTCGATGAGCGAATCCTGGGTGCGGATGCTCGGTCTTCCGATATTCGCACTGGGCGTGGCGACGGTTCTCGCCGGTGCCTACTCGGCGGCGACGTCGGCGGGCGCCGTCGGACAAGCCGCGGGCCTATACCGGTATACCCGCAACCCGATTCTGCGGGGCATGCTGATCGCGGTGGCGGCCCAATACCTGCTTTACGACTGGCCGGCGATCATCGCCTATCTCGTGGTGCTGTTCGTGGCCGCCGACTGCCTGATCCGCTTCGTTGTCGAGCCGCGCCTGATCGAGCGCCATGGCGGGGTCTACCAAGACTACATGGATAGCGTGCCACGTTGGTTGCCGAAGCGGACGGACACCGAGGAGGGCGGGCGGTAGACATGTGGTGCGACGGATCGTTCTGACCGTCGCTTGGCGGATCACAATTTGAAGACGGCTTCCACCTTCTGGCGCATCTGGTCGAGCGAGAAGGGCTTGGCGATATAGCCGTTCACGCCGTGCTTTGCGGCAGCGACGACGAAGTCCTTGTTGGCGTTCGATGTGAGCATGATGAACGGCATGTTCGGATAGAGCTTGCGCACGGTACGCAGGAATTCAATCCCGGTCATGTTGGGCATGTTCCAATCGGAAATGATGAGTTGGAAGTCGCCGTTATACTCGCCCAGTTGCTTCATCGCGTCCAACCCGTCCTCGGCGACCACGACCTGGGTGATGCCCATCAGTCGGAGGGCGCCGCGCGCGAGTTTCGCGGCGAGCGGTTCGTCCTCGGCGATCAGAACCCGCAAGCTCTCGTATCTGCGCTCCAGACTGGCATTGGGAGGGGTGGTCATGCCGGCAGGATGTCCATTCATAGAAAACGAATCAGGATGTCTCGAGATTAGCATTCGGGCGCTTGTCCATGTAATCCCTTAGAAGCCGCCGCCCTTCGGTCACCGTATCGGGGAGACGGAGGCAAAGGTGCCGTGCTTCATCCATCTGGTCGTTGGCCGCGGCGTTTTCAATGGCCATTGCCAATTGAAACGCCCCCCTCAGCCCCAGGGCGCCGCTGGCGCCCTTCAACGCATGGGCGGCGCTTGACAGGGATTTCGCGTCTTTCTGGTCCAGGGCCTGGGTGATGTTGCCGAGATGTTTCCGTGCGGCATCGTCATAGTCGTTGAGCAGATCGAGCACGAACTCGGTGCCGAGCTGTTCGCAGAGCGTATCGGTAACGCCCGGATCAAGCGCGCTCCCTTCCGCGCTCATCGCGGCAAGGACCGAGCCCGCATCTGGTTCCGTTTCATCGGTTTCGCTGTCGGTTATTCCCAGTACCCGGGCCATGGCATGCATCAGGGTGACCGGGTCAATGGGTTTGGGGACGAAATCGTTCATGCCGGCGGCAAGACAGCGCTCGATATCCTCGGCCATGGCGCCGGCCGTGGCGGCGATGATCGGTATCGCCCCGACCTCTCCGTCGAGTTCCCGGATGCGGCGGGTGGCGCTGATGCCGTCCAATTCCGGCATGTGCATGTCCATCAGAACCAGATCGAAACGGCCGGTGCGAACGGCTTGAACGGCCGCCGCGCCGTCATTGACGATGGTCACGTCGTGGCCGCCTTCCTCGAGATAGCCGCGCGCGACTTTCTGATTGACCAGGTTGTCTTCGGCAACCAGCACCTTGAGGCGGGGCAAGGCGAGGATTCCGACGGATTGTATTTCCACGGCATCGGCTTCGGCGGGAAGCAGTTCGAGATCGAAAAAGAAGACGCTGCCCTGGCCGGCCGTGCTCTCAACCCCGATGGTCCCGCCCATGAGTTCGACCATTTGCTTGCAGATCGACAGTCCCAGCCCGCTGCCGCCATAACGCCGGGTGATTGAGGCGTCGACCTGGCTGAAACTTTCGAACAGCTTGCCGATCCGGTCTGCCGGGATGCCGATGCCGGTGTCGATGACGGAAAACCTGAGGGGGATGGATTTGGGAAGCGAAGGTGGGGTGGACCGCCGTTCGACCTTTACGGTGATGCCGCCGGCTTCGGTGAACTTCACCGCGTTGCCGACAAGATTCAGCAACACCTGCCTCAGCCGGCCGGGATCCGCGGTAACGAAAACCGGCGTGCCGGGGCTGATATCCGAGGCGAGAGAGAGGCCTTTTTCCTCCGCCCGTCCGGCCATCAGCGAGAGCGAACCCTCGACCATGCGGGCCAGATCAAACCCGACGGACTCGAGTTCCATCCGGCCGGCCTCAAGCTTCGAGAAATCGAGGATGTCGTTCAAAATGGTGAGCAAGTTCTCGCCGGACTCGAGGACGATGGAAGCCCGCTCCCGCTGCTCCGGCGCGAGTTCGGTTTTCAGCAGCAGCCGGGTCATTCCGATGACGCCATTAATCGGCGTGCGGATCTCATGGCTCATCATCGCCAGGAATTCGGATTTCGCGCGGGTCGCGGCTTCGGCCTGATCCTTGGCGTCGCTGACATCGGCCATGGCGCGCTTGAAGACCGACAGTGCCGCCGCCATGCCGCCGATCTCATCGCGGCGGTTAAGGCCCGGAACGGCCACGTCGACCTCGCCGTCGGCAACCGAGATCATCGCGCGGCCAAGCTGATTCATCGGCCGCACGATCGTGTAAATCACGATTCCACCGGTCAGCACCGACAGGCCGAGAACGATGGCGACGATGCTCCAGGTAACGGTTTGCGTCCTTTCGACGCCGCGCTCGGCCTGAAGCCAGAACCGGTAGCCATCCTCGGCGGCGGTTTGTACCAGGACGTCCAGATCCTTGTTGATCGAGGCCGCAAGCCGGTCACGGCGGACGCGTTCCCGCTCGGGCTCGACCCCGCCGGTCATTGATATCGCGCCGGTGGCCGCCTGCGACCATTGCTCGATCTCCGCGCGGAGTTTTGCGACGAGGCCGATGGTCCGTTGCGACAGACTGCGTTCCTCGACGATCTCCAGATCCGTCAGGAATTCATTCATCAGCTCGCGCTGGCGTTCCTCGTCACGGCGGCGGCGAAGCTGAGCCTCAAGGTCCATCACCATGAAACCGGTCTGGGCGGCGCGCGCGAAGTTGATCGCCTGGAGCGGCTTGTCATACATGGACTGCGCCAGACCGCCCAACATCCAGGTGGAAACCAGCGTCGTTCCCGCCAGGATCGCCGCGATCACCACCGCGACGACCAGCGCGATTGTGAATTTCCCTCGGATCGACATCCCGGCCGCTTAATTCGATACCGTGATTTGCAGACGCATTCTCGGGTGGATCCGGCAGCGGACTTTCGCGACCACGGCTTCCTCGAACGTCACGTCGCGGGTCTCCCCGGGTTCCTGTAGGCCGATATCGAACACCGCGCCTTCCGTGTCGGAATAGACATTGTGCCCGTAGATGTCGTTATTGACGAAAGTGACTGTGTCACCGACCTTCACGGCGAGTTCGGCCAAACCGAAGGATCGGCCGCGCTGCTCGACGACCAGGGTTGCCGCCCAGGCGGAGGCGGCCACTGTGCAAGCGGCAATTGCGGCGATTACTGCCACCTTTTTCATGGTCTCTCCCGTATAACGAACCTGGATGAAGGCGGTTCAGACACTGTATTCAAGATTCGCGACGCGGTCCAAGGCTGCCGGGGCCGGCGTGGATTACCGCACGGTCACCATCACGCGCATCTTGGGATGGATGCGGCACCGCAGATCGAAGGTGCCGGCCCGATCGAAAACCACTTCCCTGCGATCCCCTTCCTCCTGAATGCCGAGATCGAGCCAGCCTTCCGGAGCGCGTGAAAAGACATTGTGGGCGTAGGGGTCGCCGTTCACGAAAATCAGCGAGTCGCCGGCATTGATTGACAGCGCCTCGACACCGAAGGAGCGGCGTTTCTGAACGATTTCGCGCGCCTTGTGTTGCGTGGCGGCCTCGACCGCGAACCCGACAGCGCCGAGGGCCGCGATCGCCAGCAACAGTATGGCTGCCATTCTGGCTGAATTCATCCGCGGCTCCCCCGATGCCCTGGTCTCGGAAAGTAAGATATAGGGTGATGCCGGCTACAATCCAGCACCGGCGGCGCAAAGCCGGTTCGCGATTGCGTGATTAGTTGGAGGTGGTGCCCTCGCGTAGCCGGCGGAGCTGGATCTCGTGAAAAAGCCTGGCTTGCGGCCCGCTGTCGGGACCGAAATACAGCGCCAGTTCACGGCACAGCTGGAAAAACCCGGCGCCGGGAATCCCGCCGGACCCGCGCGACACGGCGACGGCCGCCAGCAGCGGCCTGCCGGCCGCGTGATCGGCGCGGATCATTTCCTCCAGCGCGCGGGTTACGGTCTGAATCCGCCCGGGCGCGCGAATTTCGGCGCGATCGGCGATTTCGCGATAGGTGATCGTGCCGCCGTTCCGGGCCACGGCATGCACGATATCGGCAATTCTGCGAGGTGCATCACTCAAGACCGGTTTGCTCTCTCGGTGACAGGACGGCCATGGTGCGGTACAGGACAGACACTTGCAGCACCCGTCGGCGACGCCGCGGGCGAAGCGGGGGTAAACTTGGAAAGCGGCGCCGGGTCCATGATTTTCCTGCGGTCAACCCTGTTCAACATCGCCTTGATCCTCATCACCCTGGTGCTCGGCATTCTCGGGCTGCCTTTGGTTCTGGGACCGCGCCGTTGGGTTTGCCGGCTCCGCGATTTCTGGATCCGCCTGGTTCTGTGGCTGCTGAAGGTGATCGTCGGCCTCTCGCACCGCATCGAAGGTATCGAGCATCTGCCCAAGGGTCCCTTCATGGTCGCCTCCAAGCATCAATCCGCGTGGGAAACCCTGGCGTTGCACACTATTTTCGACGATCCGTCCATCGTTTTGAAGCGTGAGCTGCTGAAGCTTCCGGTGCTGGGGTTCTATCTTTCCAGGGTCGGGATGGTGCCGATCGATCGAAGCGCCGGTGGCAGTGCCTTGAAGCACATGATCACGCAAGCGCGCAAAGCGTCCGACAACGGGCGTCCGGTCCTGATTTTTCCGCAAGGAACCCGTGTGGCGCCGGGCGCTGAGGCGCCATATCACTCCGGCGTTTATGCACTATATCGCGCCTTGAACTGTCCGGTTGTGCCGGTCGCGCTCAATTCCGGAACGTTCTGGTCCCGTCAGGCGTTCTTCAAACGCCCGGGGATAATAACCGTCAGGATCCTGCCGGCCCTGCCGCGCGGGATTGAGCGCAAGCCGTTCATGTCGGAGCTCGAAAGCTCGATCGAAACCGCCACGCGGGAGATCGACTGTCCCTCGGCTATTTGAGCCTGCGCCCGTCATTTGACGGTGAGCTTGGAAATCTGGATGTTTTTGAGCAATTCGTCGTTTTCGATGATCGTGCGCAGACGTTTCCAGATTTCGTTCCGGACTTTCTGAATGCCGTTGAAACCGTTCAGATCCTCAGGCGTGAGACTGCTGAGATAGATGTTCACGGCGTCGCGGATCCGGGGCTCCTTGGGCTCGATGATCGTCTGGGCCGCTTCATTCGGGAGCTCCAGGGACAGGCTGAGCTGCAGGAAAACCGGCTTGCGCCGTTCGGCGCGCAGATTGACCACGAACTCGTCCATGGTGAAAAAGATGCTATGCTCACCGGATTTGGCGAAGGGATCGGGGGGCAGGTCCTCTTTCGGTTGTTCCGGCGTCGCCGACATCGCCGGCGGCTCTCCGCCGAGTATGAGTTCGGGCCCGTAGCCCGGAATCAGGCGCAGGAACAGACCGCCGAGGCCAGCGCCGATCAGCAGGATAAGCGGCAGGATGAAGATGATCAGGACTTTCTTCATGGCTCCCTTCCGGTCCGCGTTGCAAAGCACTCGTGCAGCCGGGCCTTGAGGGGCCGAGCATAGCACAGCAGAATGCAGCTTGGCGGCGTAAAGCGATTTTCCGATGGAGAGATCGCTGACGCGGACCCGCCCGGCTCCGTCAAGCGACCGGCATGCTATTGGCAAGGCGGGGAAGATGCTACAGTAGGACAAATTTCAGGGAACTCCGAGGAATGGGACCCGGCACAGGCATGGCGAGCGAGGATCCGACAGCACGCAAGTGGCTCGACTATTTCATGAGCCAGCCAGGGTCCGAGGCGAAGGATGGCGCGGTCGAGATCCCGGAAGCGCAGTCCTTTGTCGTCGAGGTTCACGGTGAGGATATCCTGCTCAGGGTCCGTTTCGCGGACGGCCGGGAGCGCGCCTTCAAGATGGTGCCGGATGTCGCCCTGTTCCTGAGGGAATATCTTACGGTGGCCCTGAAAAGCACCGAGGCCTATGGCCGCTCCGAGCCATGAGGTTTTAAGCGTCCGTGTGTTCGCGGATCAGTTCCTCGACCCGCGCCGCGATCTTGCGGCGGGTCTCTCCCGGCAAGGCGTCGAAGGACGATTGCGCCAAAATCATATCCATCATCTCGTCCGATTTGACGGCTCGGATCAAGTCCCGGTAAGCCTCGGTGTCCAGCCCGACGACTTCCGCCATGGTTTCAGCCAGCAGTTCAACCGCGCCCCCATGACTGAGCTTCGCCATTTTGTCATCGCCCGGCCGCGTAGCCTTGCATGCCGCGCGGATTGGCGGCGGCCTTGAGGATACGGCCGTCCTTGGCGGCTCCGGTCAGGCGTCCCTCCGACCAATCCTCGCCAACCTCGACCACATGACCCCGGCGCCGCAGTTCGGCGACCGTGGCTTCGGGGAACCGGCCCTCGACGACGACCTTGCGGGGCGTGCGCCCGCGCGGCCAGAACGAGCTTGGGAAATGCTCGGTATGGAAGGCCGGGCAATCAATGGATTCCTGAAGATTCATGCCATGTTCCGCGTGATGCAGGAACATCAGGGTCGACCACTGGTCCTGCTGGTCGCCGCCTGGAGTTCCGAACACCATGTACGGCTCGCCGTCCCGTAGGGCCAGCGAAGGCGACAAGGTCGTGCGCGGCCGCTTTTTCGGCACCAGCGCCGAGGGTGTGTTCTCGTCCAGCCAGAACATCTGCCCGCGGTTGCCGAGACAGAAGCCGAGCTCAGGAATGATCGGCGAGCTTTGCAACCAGCCGCCGCTCGGAGTGCAGGAGATCATGTTGCCGTGCCGGTCGATGATGTCGAGATGCACGGTATCGCCGGTGGACACGCCCGTCTTGGCGACGGTCGGCTCGCCCACGCCCATGGAGGCGGCTGCCTCGACGCCGGAGCGGTCGGCGGTGGCCATGCCGATCTCAACCCGGTAGCCGTCGACGCTGCCGGGCCGCAACTCGCCCGAGGCCTCCGGGCCGATCAGGCGCCGTCTGCCGTCGTTGTATTCGGCGCTTAGCAGGGTTTCCATCGGCACATCGATGAAGTCCGGATCGCCGTAATAGGCTTCGCGGTCGGCAAACGCGAGTTTCGCCGCTTCCACGGCCGAATGCACGAAATCGGGGCCGGTCGGGTCCATCTTCGACAAACCCATCCCGTCCAATATCGCCAGCTGTTGCAACAAGGCGGGACCCTGACTCCACGGGCCGGGCTTGCAGACCGTGTAGCGGCCGTAGTCGTAGGTCGAGGGTTTGTCGTAGCTGGCGCTCCAGGTCGCCATATCCTCACCGGTTAGGAGACCGGTATGCCGGCGGCCGGTGACATCCATCACCGCCTCGTTCCGCATGAAGGAATCGATCCGCTCGGCGATCCAGCCTTGTGACCAGATGCGCCGCGCCCGGTCGATCCGCGCTTCCCGGCTGCCGCCACCGGCATCGGCTTCGGCAACGATGCGGGCATAGGTTTCCGCCATCGTCGGGTTGGAAAAGATCGTGCCCGGAGCAGGGGGCTTGCCGCCCGGCAGATAGAGCGCCGCCGAGGTTTTCCATTCCGTGGCGAAAAGCTCGCGAACGGTATCGATGGTCGCGGTGATGCGCGGCACCACGGGATAGCCGTCCCGGGCAAGGGCGATTGCCGGTCCCAAGGCTTCGGCGAGGCTCATGGTTCCGTGGTCGCGCAGCAGGGTCAGCCAGGCATCGAAGGCGCCCGGCACCACCGCGCAAAGCAGACCACTTCCGGGGATCAGGTCGAGTCCCAGTTCCTCGAATTTGCCGATCGTCGCCGCGGCCGGGATCGGTCCTTGGCCGCACAGCACGCGCGGCGAGTCTTCTCCGGCGACGTGGAAGATCGCCGGCATGTCGCCGCCCGGACCGTTCAGATGCGGCTCCACGACCTGAAGCGCGAATCCGGTGGCGACGGCGGCGTCGAAGGCGTTGCCGCCTTTTTCCAATACCGCCATGCCGGTTGCGGTGCCGAGCCAGTGGGTGGTGGCGACGACACCGAAGGTGCCGAGGAGTTCGGGGCGGGTGGTGAACATGAGGCGGCTCTGGGGTTGTTTCGTGCGGTCTGAAAGCAAGACCAACTATAGGGGCCGCGCGGGGGGGCGGGCAACATGCGTGACGCGGTTTCAGGCCGCCGAAATGCGCGTTGGATCTTGACAAAAGATGCAATTTTAACTATATCAAGAAGCGTCCCATAAAGGGGTTGGCCCGGAAGTTGCTTATTCGTTTGGGTAGGTGCACTATCGGGATCTGCAGAAGCAGGAGATAATAGAGCATGCCTAATGCAGCGGGCGCTCTGAGTATACTGGGTGGCGGCGGAGGCGGCGGAGGCGCGTCGATCTCGGCGCTGGCGCTTTTTAAGCAAATTCGAAAAAACGAAGTTCAGTACCGCGAGCAGTTCCGCAACCGCGCGGATGTCGATAAGGCTATTGAATCCTTCAAGAAACAAGCGGCCAAGGTCGAGACGGTCGATGAACTGGTCAAGGACCGCAAGGTTCTACGGGTACTGCTGTCGGCTTTCGGTCTCGACTCCGAGATCAACAATCCGGGCAAGTTGAAAGCGATCATCAACAGTGACCCGAATGATGTGAATTCCTTCGCGAACCGGCTCAACGATCCGCGGTTCGGCCAGTTGGCGAAGTTCATCGACGCGCCGAACAAGGATCTCATCAACCTGGTTACCGCGAGCAAGCAGCAGGAAGTCATCGACAAGTTTCTGAATAATGAATTCCAAAAAGATGTTGGGGTCCAGAACCCGGCGGTCCGTGACGCGTTCTTCTTCCTTAGCAAGGTGAACGGCGTCAACAATACCTTTGACATTCTCAGCGATCTGCCGCTGCGGACCATCGTCACCTCCGCGTTGAGGCTGCCGCCGGAAATCGTGCGGCAATCCGTCGACAAGCAGGCCTCGCTGATCGAAGCCAAATTCGATATCAATCTGGCGAAACTCGGCGGCGCCACAACGGTGGCTTCGAAAACCAAGCAGGAAATTCTTTCCGACGATATAGCGGCGCTTGGGACCGCGACCTCGCAGGTAACCGCCGCGGAATCGGCGATCAGCGCCATCCAGACGCAGTTGGAAACGATCCGCACGAAATTGGCGGATCTGGCGAACGTGACCGATGTGGCCGGCGTCAATGCCGCGGAGATACCGGTTCAGCAGGCGGCTCTTCCCGATCTGATCCGGCAATCCGGCCTGATTTCCGCCGCCAACGATGCGCTCACGCAAGCCACGCCGATTTTCGACGAACTCGAGGGACTGTTTCAGCAGCTGCGGGATGCCGAGGACCAGAGCGAAGTCGACATACTGATCAACCAGTTCACTTCCCTGGCCGACAAGATCCTCGGTAACAACGGTCTGATCAATACCGCCACCTTCACGGACCCGAACACCGGCAACACCAAAAACCTTTTCCGTCCGGCCGGTGACGCCGGGCTGGGGATCACCGCGATCGCCGGCAGTGAAATCGCGACCTCGGTCAAGACCGACGGTACGGCGGCGGTGACCACCGGGTTTGATCTGACGACATTTCTGACCAACCTGCAGTCCGCGCGTGACCAGGTCGCGGCAACGACGTTCGCCAATCTCAGCGCGGATGTCGCGGCGGCGGAAGCCAGCTATGATAGCGCCAAGACGGATTTCAGCACCGCGACCATCCAGAACGGTGTGAACGTTTCGAGTTTCAACGGCACGGCCAAAGCCGTCGATTTCGCCCATTCGCTCGGGACACAGGAACTGGCCAAGGGCATCTCGGCTGTCGATGATGCGACCGGCCGCCTGACGACCGTCGCCGGTCTACTCGACGAAATCCGCCAGCTTGCCCTGGACGCGGTCAAGCCGGGAGCGGATCTGACAGCGATCAACGACGACTATGCGATCAAGGTGTCGGCCCTGCAGTCGACGATCAACACTTCGGGCTCGGTGACCGACGGAACCAGCACCATTTCCTTCGACAATCTGCTGACTGGTGGAACCATCGACTATACGGCGGATACCGGCGTCGCGGTGCGTGCGAACGGCGGAACGCTCGACACGGTGATCCTCGCGGCATTGCCGGCGTCGATCACCGTCGGCAATGCCTCGACCCTGGTCGACGACATTGACAACACATATAAGCCGGCGA
>JAYOEU010000135.1:0-12357 GCA_038116915.1 Alphaproteobacteria bacterium | reverse complement strand
ACCCTGCTTGAGGCAGCGCCGAGGCTCGGCGGCCAGGTCTTACTCGCGGCACGGGCAAGCTGGCGCGGCGACGTGATCGGCGTGACCGACTGGCGGGCGGCGGAGCTCGGGGCGCTGGGCGTCGAGGTGCGCACGAACAGCTACGCCGAGGCCGCCGACGTGACGGCGCTTGCTCCTGACCTGGTGATCATCGCCACCGGCGGTGTTCCCGATCTCGACTGGCTGCCCGGCGCCGAGCATGTGACCAGCGCCTGGGACCTGCTGAGCGGCACAGAGCCGATCGGCGCCGAGGTGCTAATTTACGACGGCACGGGCCGGCACCCGGCGCCGCACTGCGCCGAACTCGCCGCCGGCGCGGGAAGCGCGGTCGCGCTCTATTCCATCGACGGCCATCTTGCGGCCGAGTTGACCTATTCCGAGCGGGTGATCTGGAAGAAGCGCGCCTACGAGCTGGGCGTTGAAACGCATTTCGATCACCGGCTCACCGGCGTCGAGAAATCCGGGAACCGGCTCACCGCGAGTCTGGTCAACGAAGTCACCGGCGCCGAGACCCTGCGCACCGCCGATCAGATCGTGGTCGAGCACGGCACAATCCCCGCCGATCAGCTTTACAAGGATCTGCGTAGTCTCTCGGCCAATGACGGCGTCACCGATCTTGACGCGCTGCTGGCCGGCGAGCCGCAGCCGCGACCACGCGAGGGATTTGAGCTGCACCGCATCGGCGACGCGGTGGCGAGCCGCAACATCCCGGCGGCGATCCTGGATGCCTTCCGGCTGATGCGGGTGGCGTAACGCGGGACCCGGAGCCCGGGACGGGTTCCAACCATCGGATCCGAGGAAATCGCTCGGATGGCGGCAAAAGCTGCTTGCCGGTCAGAACGGTCCCTTGAAGAACGGGTCCGGGACGTCGATCGGCAGGCCCTGGCGTTCTTCGAGGATGCGCGCCTCGGCCTTGGCGATGGTTTCCCCGTCCAGCCCCAGCATCTCGCCGCAGCTGCGGGCGATCCGCGCGGCGTCGGGGTAGAAGCCGCGCACCAGGCCGCGCGAGCTCGGCGTCGGATGATCCGGCAGGCCGAGCCGAACCGGCGCCGCCTTCAGCGCGCCGAAGCAGCGGCTGGTGATATCGGCGGCGATCTCGGCGCCGATGCCGAACTTGGCGAAGCCGGTATCCACGGTCAGCAGGCCGCCGGTGCGGTCCACCGACGCGGCGATCGGATCAAGATTCAGCGGCCGCAGCACCCGCAGGTCGAACACCTCGACCCGATGTCCGAGATCGGCCAGAACGTCGGCGGCGCGGATCGCCTCCAGAGTCATGTAGGAGGTCGCGACCACGGTCAGCTTGTCGCCGGCGCGCACCCGCTTCGGCCCGTCCAGCGGCGCCCGGTAGAAGCCCTCGGGCACCTCGCCCGACGCATAGTGCGACCAGCGGTGCTCGAGACAGATAACCGGATTGTTGTCCTCGACGGCGCTGATCATCATGCCCTTCGCGTCCGCCGCGAAGGCCGGCATGATCACCTTCAAGCCCGGCACGTGGCTGAAGATCGCCTCCAGACTCTGCGAATGTTCGGGACCCTGGCCCCAGCCCCGACCGACCACCATGCGGATCAGGATCGGCACCCGGTGCAGGCCGTTGCTGACATAGTGGATCTTGGCGGCGTTGTTGAGAATCTGCTCCATGGCCAAAAGGGCGAATTCCACCCTCTGCAGACTGATCACCGGGCGCTTGCCGGTCATTGCGGCACCGATGGCGATCCCGATCAGCCCGTTCTCGGCGATCGGCATTTCGATCAGGCGACCGGGCTCCAGATGCTTGTCCAGGTCCTTCAGGGTGCCGAACAGGGCGGCCGGATCCTGAACCCCCTCGGCGAAGAAGATCACCGACGGATCGGCCTTGGCAATCTCGGTCAGGCCGTCGCGGATCGCCTCGCCCAGGCTTTGGGTACGTGTGCTCGCCATCGCCGCCCTACTCCGCGTAAACCGATATGGAAGCCGATGCCGGGTCCGGCAGCGGCGCGGCCTTGGCATAAGCGAAGGCGTCGTCGATTTCGCGTTCCAGATCGGCGGTCAGCCCGGCGAACCAGTCATCGCGGGCAAGGCCCGCGTCGCGCAGCGCCGCGCGGGTCCGCTCGATCGGGTCCAGCGCCCGCCAGCTTTCGAACTCGGCCTCGGTGCGGTAGCCGATATGGTTGTCGTAGTTCGGCCCGCAATGCTCGCGCCAGCGATAGGTGTCGAGCAGCAGGAAGCTCGGCCCGCCGCCGCCCCGCGCCCGCTCCACCGCTCGCGCGGCGGCGGCACGCACCAGAGCGACGTCGTTGCCGTCCACATGCTCCGAGGGAATGCCGTGCGCCTCCGGCAACGCGGTCAGCGGGCGGTTCGGCTGGCGCGCGTCCAGGCGCGTGTACACTGAGTAAAGATTGTTCTCGCAGGCGAAGATGATCGGCAGATCATGCAGGCGCGCGAAATTCGCGGTCTCGTGGAACACCCCCTCCTCGAGGCAGGCATCGCCGATGAACGAGACCGTGACACGGCCGTTGCCGTCCAACTTGTCCGAAAGCGCCGCGCCGGCGGCAAGCGGAATGGCGCTTGCGACGATCGGCACGCTCGACATCAGCCCCACCTCGGGCGCCGCCAGATGCATCGAGCCGCCGCGCCCGCCGATACAGCCCTCGGCCTTGCCGTAGATCTCCGCCAGCATCGCCTTCAGCCCGCCGCCCTTGGCCAGATAATGAGCATGGCAGCGATGGGTGCTGAACATCCGGTCACTCGGGGTCAGCGGGCCGCACATCCCGACCGCCGAAGCTTCCTGGCCGACGGACAGGTGCACCGGACAACGCATCTCCTGTTCGGAATAACGCTCGGCGATCGCCTCTTCGACCAGACGGATGCGCAGCATGGACGAGAAGTCAGCCAGTTCCGGGCTGTTGGATTTATCGGTGGAATGCGCCATGGCGTGCAGGTTCGTTTCGATTGCGTGGGAAGGTTGAGGATCCGACGACGGACCGGGAGCTTATACCTCTAAACGAAATTCAAATGCATGGGGGGATTACCCTGAAGCTCCGGCAGATCGAACTGCTCTTTCTGATAGCCGTCCAGAAACTCGTTGACCTTGTGCTGCAGACAGAGGCTGCCGCACATCTTCTGGGCATTGAAGGCCGGGCTGGCAAGATAGTTCATGATCTCCCAATAGCGATCGCCGGCGAAGATGTCACGGAAACGCTCCTCGCAGATATTGCCGATATGGAACTTCTTGTAGCGTTCGTTGAACAGCATGCCGCACGGCGCCACCAGACCCGAGCCGGACATCTGCAGCATGAACGGCGCGCCGTAACAGCGCTGATAGCTCCGCGTGCCCTCGGTGTCGATCTTCGACCATTTCACCTGCACGCTGTAGCTCTCATCGCTCAGCGCCTCGGCGTCATGCAATGTCCGGTAGAGATCCTTGTAACCGGAATAATCCACGCCGAGCGAACCGTCCTCGTCGTCGCTGCAATGCTTGATCACCAGATAGTCGGGGCGCAGTTCCTTGCCGAGCCGGGCCAGCGGCATGATCTGGTCGGCGTATTCCGGCATCAGCACCATCTGCATGCCGATGGTCACGTCGAGGCCCTGCTCGCGCTTGATCGTCGCCATGTCGCGGATGTTCTGGCAGACCCGGTCGAACCAGTGCTCCTTGACCCCCATGATCTCGGCATAGCGCGCCCGCTCGCCAGCGGAAATATTAACCCGCAGGTACGTCAGCGCCGGCAGCACCTCCCCCAGTTTACGGCGGTTCAGAACGAATCCGTTGGTTCCGACCGCCATCGAAAGACCAAGCTCGTGACCGTATTTCACCGCGTCCACGAAGACCGGCGAGATGGTGCTCTCGCCGTCCGAGACGAAACTGATGCCCTTCACACCGATCTCGGCGCAATCCTCCAGGAACTCGAAGATCGCCCGCTTGTCGATCACCTTGCGCTCGTTCTCCTGCAGCATGGCGTAGCAGAAGTGGCAGGCGTAGTTGCAGGCCCGGGTCAACGACATATCGATCGTGATGGGGGCGACCCGCTCACCGCGCTCCCAGGCCCGGATCCGGTCCTGGTGCCAGGCGATCTTGGTGCCGTCCAGAATCAGCTCCGTGTGGTCGGTCATGCCGGTCATGGGCAAATCCTTCGTTGAACCTTCATTGCGCGCCGGTCACAGTCTGCGGATCCGGTTCGAATCCTTCGCGACTTCGACGAAGACCTCGATCCGCTCTCCGGTTTCCCGGCGCAGCCAGCGCTCCAATGCCCGCAGATGGGGCGGCTTGTCCCATACGTCCACATCGTCGCCGAACATGACGATCACCCGATCATACCGATCGATGTCGAACACGGCCATCGACGTTTCCGCGAGACCGGCGCCCGTCCGCCAGCGTTGAACCAGGTCCTCCAACAAAGCACGCTTTGCCGCCGGTGCCATCGCCAGCCAGGTCTCGGAATACGGCCGGTCGAAATCATTGTCGCCCCGGAACGGACCGTTTTCGGCGATATAGGCTTGCCGAAGCGCCTTCATCAGCAACCGGGGCCGGACAAAGCAGGCGCCCGCGCTGCGCGGCGTCAAGATGCCGCCGAACGGTCTCGGCGCCTGCGGATCGCGAAGCCGCTCGAGAACATAAGTCAGACCGTGTTCAACCACCTCGCGCGGCGTCGCGCCGACCGCGAAGCCGCAAAGCTGTTCGAGAACCGCGCGCTCGGCATCGCTCGCCGCGCCGCCATGCGACATCCGTGAAACCCGTTCTTGTCCGCTCTCGCCGGAAACGGCAATCGAAACCGTCAGCCCCTCCGCTTGCGCGCGGTACTCAGCGCCGCCCGCGGGGACGGGTTCCTCGACCGCGCCGCCGCTTTCCGCCAGGGTGCGGATGATGCCCCGGTGAAAGACCTCGAACGCGTCCGCAAACCGCGCGCCGTCCTCAGTCACCGATATCTCGGATATGGACAAGACCATGATCCCTCCCGATCTCGGTCTCGATCGACGCAATGGGCCGGATCGTCTCGGCGAGCACGCCATAACCTTCGCGGGACAGGGTTTCCGGGCGCAGGCGCAGGGAAAACCCGGCCGTGCCATGGGCTTCCGCGGCTTCCACCATGTTCAGAATACTGGTGACCGGGTCCTCGTCCGGCACCCACATCTCCAGAAACGCGTGATCGACACCGTGGCTGCGAAGCTGGTTCAGCAACCGGTCGTTATACGACTCGACAAGCGCCTCATAGTCGATGGGCTCGGTCATCGCGCGCGCGCTCCGAGAAAGTCGTTCACCGCCGCCGCCACTCTGTCGATCTGCGCCTCACCGAGCCCCTGATGAACCGGCAAGGTCAGGATGCGTTCGGCCTGCCGCTCGGTCACCGGAAAATCGCCGGCTTTGTGGCCGAGCGGCGCCGCCGCGGGCTGCAGATGGATCGGGACCGGATAGTGGATCGCCGAGCCGATCCCCTTGGCCTGCAGATGTTCCCGCAAGGCGTCGCGGTGATCAACCTGCACCACGAAGGTATGGAAGGTGTTGAATTCGATGTTCCGACAAGGCGGTGAGAAGACCAGATCCGGGTCCAGGCGTGCCCGGTACAGCGCCGCGTTGGCGCGCCTATGCTCGATGGTGTCGGCCAGACGGCCGAGCCGGAAGCCGAGGATCGCCGCCTGCAGGCCGTCCATCCGCGAGACCGTGCCGAACCGCGTCACCGTGTTCCGGTCGGCGAGCCCGTGATTGCGCTCGAGACGAGCGAATTCGGCGATATCATCGCGGTCCGTTGTCAGAAAACCCGCGTCGCCGCAGGCATTAAGGTTCTTCAGCGGATGCGCGGAGAAGCACCCGACATCGCCGATCGAGCCGGCCGGCGCGCCGTCATAGCGCGAGCCGATCGCCTGGGCCGCATCCTCGATTACGGCAAGCCCATGCGCGCGGGCAATCTCCAGGATCGGCTTCATGTCGGCGATGCGTCCGGTCAGATGCACCGGCATGATGGCTTTGGTTCGCGCCGTGATCGCGCGTCGGACCGCCTCGGGATCGATGTTCTGATCCGCCAGCACATCGGCGAAGACCGGCGTCGCGCCGACCCGGTCGATCACCGCCGTCGAGGCGACGAACGAATTCGGTGGGGTGATCACCTCGTCGCCCGGCCCGATGCCCAACGCCTGCAGGGCGATGATCAAGGCGTCGGTGCCTGAGTTCAGCGCCACCACGTGCCGGGTGCCGCACCACGCCTTCAATGCCTCCTCCAGCCGCGCCTCCCACGGCCCGCCGACATGCTGGCCGCTTGCCAGAACCTCCTCGATGACCGGCATCAGGCCGTCGCGGTCGTCCCGGAACTGACCGCCGATATCCACATAGGGGATCTGCTCGTGTTCAGTGGCTGGCGCGGCCATGCCCGGCTCCTATTTCAGCGCGCCGGTAAGCGCCTTGATCACGCTTACCTTGTCGACGGATGTGCGATGGCCGACGATACCGACCTTCAGCGCGCCGACCATGTTGCCGATCAACCCGATATCCTCGACCGCCCCGCCGGCCCGCGCCAACAGCGAGGTTACCGCGAAAAAGGCGTCGCCGGCTCCCATGGTGTCGACGACCGTCTGGGTCATCGCCGGGATCGTGCGTGAGCCGACACCGCGCTCAAACGTGGTGCAGCCGTGGCGGCCGTGAGTCAGGATGATCTTCCCGCAGGCCACCCGATCCGGCAGCAGGGTGGACGCAACCGTTTCCAGATCGCTGAACCGATCACCGACCGCAAGCCGGGCTTCCGGCGCGTCGATACAGATATAGTCCGCCCTCGAGTATTTGGTGACCAAGTTGTAGCCGCGGTTCGCGCTGTTGGTCTGGGCGTTGACGGCGATGAAGCTATCCAGCCCGCAGATCGTCTCAACCGTGTCGCGCGCAATCAGCCCATGGCCGAAATCATTGACCAGGATGACGTCATAGTCGGGAGCCAGATCGACCAGCATCTGGTTCAGCTCGCGGCGCTGATCATCCGGCAAGGGGTGATCGTCGATGAACTGAACCTCGAACAACTTCCCGAAATAGCTGGTATCGACATAGCGCAGCTTGCGTGCCGTCGGCGCGCCGGGCCGATAGAACGGCTTCAGCGACACATTGCCATGCAGGCAAGCATCGATGACATCCTCGCGCCGGTCCTCGGCGCCGATTGAGGTGATGATGTCGATCTTGCGGCAGAAGCTCGCGGCGTGATTGGCGGACGCGATCACGCCGCCGGCGAACAGTTCGGTGCCCTCGTACCGGGTGGCGATGATGTTTTCCTTGGACGGCTGTCCGGACGGCAGCACGTACTGATACTCATCCAGAATCACCTCGCCGATCATCAGCACGCGAAGCTCGGCGGCGCGTTCCACCAGCCCGATCAGCGAATCGAGACCCGGCGCTTCGCGTACACGGTCGAGATAAGCCCGGACCTCCGGCGCGAAGACGCCCATGTGACGGTTGATAAGCTCGCTGGAGCTGAAGGTAATGTCGTCCGTGAAGCGGATCGAGCCGCCATGCGCCTCGACCGCGCGCTGTTCATCGACGATCTTTCCGGTCACGTCCTTTTTGGCATCGACGTAGTCCGCGCCCTTGACGTAGACCGTCGGGCGGACCGCGTGGATCACCGGTTCGGCCGTCGCCGCGTAATTGATTCCGACGAAATCGACGAAATCCAGCGCCGCCAGCATCTCGGCCCGCTGCGCCCCGGTAAAGACCGGCCGTCCCGGGCCCTTGTTCACGAACTCATCCGCGGTCAGCGTCACCACCAGGATATCGGAGCCGTTCTTGGCTTCCCGCAGATGACGGACATGCCCGAGATGCAAAAGGTCGAAAGCGCCATGCGCCAGGGCGATGGATTTACCCTCGGCCTTGAGGCCGGCGCAGATCCCGCCCAGTCCTTCAATTGAATTTATCTTATCGGACATGGGGTTGCCTTTCGATGCGCGCCACGGTCACAAAATCCCCCATCATCCTGGAATCTTATAGGACTCCGTCGCATGCCAGACAACCGGGACTGGATGCCGGCGACCATCTAGGCAAGCTGGCGCAGCAGTGCCAGGAACGTCTCGCGTTCCCGATCGTTCAGCGGCTCCAGGGTCTTTTCCGAAATCACCGCCGCCGCCGGAATCGCCTGTTCGGCCAGCGCACGGCCCGACGCGGTCAGTTCCACTAGGTGCCGGCGCGCATCCGTGGGATCCGGGCGGGTGCGCACCAGGGCCCGCGCGCGCAGCCGGTCGACGACCCCCTTGATGGTCGCGCCGTCCATGGCGGTGCGTCGGCCGAGCTCGTTCTGGGACATGGCGCCGAGCTCGAACAGCTTGGCGAGAGCGGCGAATCGGGTCGGTGTCAGCCCGTCAGGGATGCCGCCCGAGAAGATCGCGGAGTGGCGCTGCGAGGCCTGACGCAGGATGAAGCCCACCTGATCCTCAAGCCGGTAGGACTCGGGATCGAATTCCCGCCGCATATCGCCCACCGTCTTCAAGTTTCCGCCGCGCGCCATGGTTCGAACTTTCGCCTCGCTCCTGGCCCGATGGCCGAATTCCCGGCGATCGGGAGCGGTTCCGGTTTCCGTAGCCACCGGAAACCATTAGCATGCTAATGAATTTCACCCAAACTGGTTCCTTCACCGGAGAAATCGAAATGACCGGCCAGCCCAACAAACTCGTCATCAGGAATATCGGTCTGCTGCTGTCCGGCAAGCTGGAGCAGCCGATCCTGGACGGCGATTGCATCGTCGCGGTTGATGGCTGGATCACCGGCATCGGCAAGGCAGGCGATCTCGATACCGCCGAGGCGGGCACGGTCATCGACGCCAAGGGGGCGGCGGTTTCGCCTGGACTGATCGACAGCCATGTGCACCCGGTGATCGGCGACTATACGCCGCGCCAGCAACAGCTGAGCTGGATCGATTCCTGCCTGCATGGCGGGGTGACGACGATGATCTCCGCCGGCGAGGTGCATCTACCCGGACGGCCCAAGGACATCGTCGGGTTGAAGGCGCTCGCGATCGCGTCCCAGCGCTGGTACGACAATTTCCGCCCCTCCGGCGTCAAGGTGCTGGCCGGCGCCCCGGTGATCGAGGAAGGTATGGTGGAGGAGGATTTCAAGACCCTCTCGGAGGCCGGCGTGAAGCTGCTGGGCGAGGTCGGGCTCGGCTCGGTCAAGGCCGGCGACACCGCCAAGGAGATGGTCGGCTGGGCCCGCAAATACGGCATGCAGAGCACCATCCACACCGGCGGACCGTCGATACCCGGCTCCGGGCTGATCGACAAGGACGTGGTGCTGGAGGCCGATGCCGACATCATCGGCCATATCAACGGCGGTCACACGGCGCTCCCCGACGACCAGATCATCTGCCTGTGCGAGCAATGCGCGCGCGGCATCGAGATTGTCCACAACGGCAACGAGCGTTCGGCGCTGCTGGCCATGCGCACGGCGTTCGAGCTGGGCCAGCCTGAGCGGGTGATCCTCGGCACCGATGCGCCCGCCGGCTCCGGCGTCCAGCCCTTGGGCATCCTGCGCATGATCGCCATGCTCTCAAGCCTCGGCGACGTGCCGCCGGAGATCGCCTGGTGCTTCGCCACCGGCAACACCGCGCGGATGCGGGAGCTTGATTGCGGCTTGCTGGAGGTCGGCAAGTCGGCGGACCTGATCATCGTCGATCAGGCCCAGCACGCGCCCGGCAAGGACATGCTGGAAAGCATCCACCAGGGCAATCTGCCGGGCGTCGGCATGACCATCATCGACGGTATCGTGCGCTCGGAACGCTCGCGCAACACCCCGCCCGCCATGCGGCTACCCGAGGTGGTGAAATAGCAAGCGCCCGCTACACCGCGTAGCCCGGGTTCTCCCGGTCGAGCTTGCGCAGCAGGGCCGGCCATTCGAACTGGCCGATGGGACGGTGGCCCGACGCGCTGATCGCCTTTCTTGACCGCTCGATCGAGATTTCCTGAACCGCCTGCGGGATCTCCGCCGGTCGGGCGCCGGCCTGCTGGAAGGAGAGCTGGAAGCGGCAGGCGCGCTCGGCCCGGAACATCCACACGAAAGCCTCGGCGATGGTGCGCCCCACGGTCAGCAGCCCGTGATTGCGCAGCACCAGCACGTTGTTCTCGCCGAGATCGGCGATCAGCCGCTCGCGCTCGCCATGGTCCAGGGCCGGGCCCTCATAATCGTGATAGCCGGTCTGGGCGATCACCGCCAAGGCCATCTGGGTCAGCGGCAGCAGTCCGTCTGCCTGGGTCGCGACACCAAGTCCCGCCGCCGTATGCGTGTGCATCACGCAACCCGCATCGGGCCGGCCCATGTGAACCGCGCTATGGATTGTGTAGCCGGCGGGGTTGATCCCATACTCCGAGTCCGAGAGCAGATTGCCGTCGATATCCACCTTGACCAGGCAGGAGGCGGTCATCTCGTCGAACATCATGCCGACCGGATTGATCAGGAAATGATCCTCGGTCCCCGGGATCCGGGCCGACAGGTGCGTCGCCAGCATGTCGGACCAGCCGTAGAAATCGACCAGCCGGAAACAGGCCGCGAGATCGACCCGGGTCTCCCACTCGGCCTTGGACATGTCGCGGATCGGAACAACGGTCTCTGACATCGTGTGCGCCTCCCTCAAGCGGCTCTAGGCGGCGGCCCTCGCGGCGCCGGATTTCGCATCTTCCCTGATCATATCAGCGGCCTTCTCGGCCGTCATGATCACGGGCGCGTTGATGTTGCCCGACGGCATGGTCGGGAAGATCGAGGCATCGACGACCCTCAGCCCCTGCATCCCGTGCACCCGCAGCCGGTCGTCGACCACCGCCATCGGATCGCTGCCCATCTTGCAGGTGCCCATCGGGTGATAGGTGGTGGAGCCGGTATCGCGGGCGAATTGCAGCAGCTGCTCATCCGTCACCACGTCCTTGCCGGGGTTCATTTCGAACTCGATATACTTGCCCAGCGCCTTTGTATTTCCGATCTTGCGGCAGAGATGCAGGCCCGCGACCAGGGTGTCCTGGTCCAGCTTGTTGGCGAGGAAGTTCGGCCGGATCTTCGGCGCGTCGAACGGGTTGGCGCCGCCGATATGGATCGAGCCCTGGCTTTCCGGCCGGCACTGATAGCAGCCGAGGGTCATGCCCGGCTCCTTGTCGAGCCGTCGGTCGTTCGCCGACTTGAAGCTGCCATGGACATAGAAGAACTGCACGTCCGGGGTCTCAAGCTCGGGCCGGGTCTTCAGGAACGCATGGCCGATCCCGGCTGTCCAGGTCAGCACGCCGCGGCGGAAGATCAGCCACTTCATCGCCTCCTTGACGAGATTGAGGCCGCGCGTGTCCTCATTCAGAGTCACCGGCTGGTTGACCCGCCAGTTCATCCGCGCGGCGTAGTGGTCGCGGTAATTCTCGCCGACACCCTTCAGCTCATGCACCACGTCGATGCCATGGGCGCGCAACAGCTCCGGCTGGCCGATGCCGGACAGCTCCAGCATCTGCGGCGACTGCACCGCGCCGGCGGAGACGATCACCTCGGCATTGGCCCGCTCCTCGCGGGGCAGGCCGTCGACGCTGAAGGCGACGCCGACCGCGCGCTTGCCCTCGGTCAGGATCCTGGTCGCATGGGCGCGCGAGATCACGGTGAGGTTGGGGCGCTTCCTCGCCGGATTGAGGAAGGCCCGCGCCGTGCTCTCGCGCCGGCCGTTGCGTTGGGTGATCTGGTAATAGCCGAAACCCTCCTGATCGGCGCCGTTATAGTCGGGATTGCGGCGCGAGCCGATCTCCACCCCGGCATCGATGAAGGCCTCGATCATCTCGTGCCGCTCGTACATATCGTCGACATTGAGCGGACCTTCGCCGCCCCGGTACTCGTCCGGCCCGCGCTCGAAGCGCTCGGACTTGCGGAAATAGGGCAGCACGTCGGAATAGGACCAGCCGCGGTTGCCGAGCTGACCCCAGGTGTCATAGTCCAGCGCCTGGCCGCGCACATACAGCATGCCGTTGATCGAGCTGGACCCGCCCAGCACCCGGCCGCGCGGGATCGGGATCGAGCGGCCCGAGACATTGTCCTCCGGCTCGGTCGCGAAGTTCCAGTTCACCTCGGGATTATTGAGGGTCTTGGTGAAGCCCACCGGCACGTGGATCCAGAAATTGCTGTCCTTGTCGCCGGCTTCCAGCAGCAGCACGCTGGTGCCCGGGTCCTCGCTCAGGCGGTTGGCCAGCACGCAGCCGGCCGAACCGGCGCCGATGATGATGTAGTCGAAGGCCATGGATCGTTCCTCCCGATACCAGACGGCGATTTTCCGACAAAGATGCCCGCAATCGCGTCGTTTTGCGATCACGAATGCACTAGAGCGGCTTGAAGAATATATGAATCGAGGGATTCCCAAAGCAGCAAACACA
>JAYOEU010000134.1:0-12629 GCA_038116915.1 Alphaproteobacteria bacterium | reverse complement strand
TCGCCGAATGGGACACGCCGACCATCTGCAACGGCCTTGAGCATCTGAGCGCCGAATACCGGGTCAAGAGCTTCACCGTCGAGAACATGCGCTGCTTCGATCCGTCACTGAAGCCGATCGTCGGCTACGCCCGAACCGCGATGATCCGGGCGATGACCCCGGCCGAGGGATCGCCCGCCGATATCCGCGCCATGCGGGCGAGATATTACGAAACCATCGCCGCCGATCCGGCGCCGTCGATCAGCGTGATCCAGGATCTGGATCCGATTCCCGGCTTCGGCGCCTTCTGGGGCGAGGTCAACACGGCGATCCATAAAGGCCTCGGCTGCCTTGGCGTGGTCACCAACGGCTCGTTCCGGGATATCGATGCCTGCGCCCCCGGCTTCCAGCTTCTGGGCGGCAAGGTCGCGCCGAGCCACGCCTGGGTGCATCTGGTCGCGATCGAGTGCGAGGTGAACATCTTCGGCATGGCGGTCAAGCCGAACGACATCATTCACGCCGACCAGCACGGCGCGGTGGTGGTCCCGCATGACTGCGTGAAGCGGCTGCCGGACGCGATCGACCTTCTGGGCCGGCGCGAGGCGGTGATCCTGAATGTCGCCCGGGCGCCCGGCTTCAATGTCGAGATCCTGAAGAAAGCCATGGCCGACTCGGCCGAAATCCATTGAGGACGAGCCGATGAACACTTCTCCCAACAAGAAACGCGTCCTTGTCATCCAGGATCTGCACCCCTCTGGCATGGCGATGCTTCGGGCGCGCGACGATGTCGAGATCGTGGTCGTCAATTCCCTCGACGAGGACGAGATCGCGGCAGCGGCCAAGGACGTTCACGGCATGACCGTGCGCGGCGCCAAGATCACCAAGAAAATCATGGATCAGGCGCCCGACCTGATGGTGGTCTCGCGGCATGGGGTCGGATACGACGCGGTCGATCTGAACGAGCTCAACCGCCGGGGCGTGCCGCTCTGCATCGCCATTCACTCCAACATGGTCTCGGTGGCCGAGCAGGCGATGGCGTTTCTGCTGCATCTCGCCAAGGAAGTGAACTTCTACGATCCCATCACCCGCAAGGACAGTTGGGCCGAACGCTATCCGGTGCGCGGCATGGACCTGGAAGGCAAGAACCTGCTGATCATCGGTTTCGGGCGCATCGGCAGCCGGGTCGCCAAGCGGGCGAACGGCTTCGACATGAAGGTCCATGCCTATGATCCCTATGTCGACGACGCGGTGATCCGCGCCGGGGGCGCCGAGCCGGTATCAGACTATAATGCCGTGCTGGGCGACATGGACGCGGTGGCGGTGCATTGCATGAAAACCGCCGAGACCACCAACATGTTCTCGGACGCCCAGTTCAAGGCGATGAAATCCTCGGCGATCATCGTCAACTGCGCGCGCGGCGGCATCATCGACGAGGCGGCCCTCTTTACCGCACTCACCACCGGCGAGATCCGTTCCGCCGGCCTCGACGTGCTGGAGAAGGAGCCGTCCTCAGCCGATCATCCGCTGTTCACGATTTCGCCGCAGAAGCTGATCCTGGCCCCGCATATCGCCGGCGTCACCGTCGAGTCCATGGAGCGCATGGCAACGCAAACGGTCGACAACGTGCTCCGAGTCTTCGACGGCCGCCCCGATCCGGATTGCGTGGTCAACGGCCAGGTTCTCAAATCCTAGAATTCAACCGACATCTCCGGGAGCAACCCCATGAAAAACCGTCTTCGCGAAACCTGGGCCGCCGGCAAGCCGGTCCTGAACGGCTGGCTCGGCATTCCAAGCACGTTTTCCGCCGAGATCATGTCCAAGCAGGATTTCGACTCCATCACGATCGACCTGCAGCACGGCCTGACCGACTATTCGATCGCCGTTCCGATGATGCAGGCGATGAGCGCCGGCGACGCTACCATGCTGTGCCGGGTGCCGTGGCTTGAGGCCGGGATCATCATGAAGCTTCTGGATGCAGGAGCCATGGGCATCATCTGCCCGATGATCAACAGCCGCGCCGAGGCCGAGGCCTTTGTCGGCGCCACCCGCTATGCTCCGGACGGCTACCGCAGCTCCGGCCCGGTGCGCGCCGGCATCATCTATCCGGACTATCACAATCAGGCAAACAAGCAGATCGTCTCTCTGGCGATGATCGAGACCGAGGAGGCGGTCGCGAACGCAGAGGCGATATGCACCACGCCAGGTCTGACCGGGATCTATGTCGGCCCTAGCGATCTCGCCATTTCCATGGGCGAGGGCCCCGGCCTCGACCGCAAGCCGGGCAAGGTTTATGACGCTATCCAGCATGTTCTGAAGACCGCTAAGAAGGCCGGGATCAAGGCCGGCCTGCATTGCATGACTCCCGCCTATATTAAGGACATGTATGCCTGCGGCTTTGATTTCGCCTCGCTCTCCAACGACGTTCGGCTCCTGACCCAGATCGTTTCAAGTCAGGTTTCCGAGGTCCGCTCCTAAACCCGGGAACACGCCGCATGTCCTCCGTTCGTCATGAAGCCGACGGCTCGGTTCTGGTCCAAGCCGAGCCCCTGATGGCGCTGGTTTCCGAAACCTTCACCCGCTCCGGCACCTCGCGTGCCGAGGGTGACCGGATCGCCACCCGCCTGTCCGGCGCCAATCTGCGGGGTCATGACAGCCATGGCGTGATCCGGGTCCCGCGCTATGTCGATTACCTGAAGGAGGGAAGGCAAGTCGCGGACGTCACCGTCGACGTGAAACTCGAAAACGAGATGCTGGCGGTTATCGACGGCAAATACGGCTTCGGCCAGACCGTCGGTGAACAGGCGGTCGATATCGGAATCGCCAAGGCATCGAAGAACGGGGTTGCGATAACCGCGCTTCAGAATTCCGGACATCTGGGCCGGATCGGCGACTGGGCGGAGCGGGCCGCCGCCCAGGGCCTGATTTCGATACATATGGTGAATGTGCGCGGCAGTCTGATCGTGGCGCCGTATGGCGGCATCGACCGGCGGATGAGCACCTCCCCGTTCTGCGCGGGCATCCCGATGAGCGGCGGCGAGGACCCGATCATTCTCGACATGGCGACCTCGGTTGTAGCCGAGGGCAAGGCGCTTGTTGCCCTGAAAGGCGGCAAACCTCTGCCGGCCGACGCGATCGTCACCGGCGATGGCGAGGTCACCGGCGATCCGCGGCCGCTCTATGGTGACGTGCCGCAGGGCCAGTTCCCGGATCCGAATAAAGGACCCGGAGCACTACGGGCGTTCGGAGACCACAAGGGATCCGGTCTGAATTTCCTGATGGAGATGATGGCCGGCGCCCTGACCGGCTCCGGGTGCGCCGGCACGCTGGACGAGCCCAAACGCCGGTTCTGCAACGGCATGTTCTCCCTTTACATGTCACCGCAGGCTTTCGGTCACTCCGACGACAGCTTCGTGTCCGAAGTCCGCTCTTACGTGGAATTTCTCAAAAGCTCCCGGCCGACCGAGGCCGGCGGCAAGGTGCTGATTCCGGGGGAGAAGGAGAAGCTGGTGATGGCGGAACGCCTAGCCTCAGGATTACCCCTCGCCAAGGAAGCCTGGAGCGATATCGTCGACACGGCACGAAACGCGGGCATGAACGAGAGCGAGATCGAAGCGATCCTCGGCGGCAAGCCCTGACGATACGGGGCCTGGCTGCTCAGACCCTTCCCAGCTTCCGCGCGGAATGGCGGATCTGCGCATAGGCGGGATTGCTCATCGTCTCCAGCAGGGGATCGGGGATCTCGCCGTGATCCCGCAACAGTCCGGCGTCTTCAAGAGCGCGCGACCGGACCTTGCGGGTTTCCTTGGCGCTGAGAAGCTTAAAGGCCTTGCCCGCCTTCTCGCGGTCGCCGTTGGTAAGGGAAGCCGCCGCCTTGGCGATCGCGGCATGGACAAAACCAGTGCCCACAGTGCGATTGACCGCCTCACCAAGAATCTCCAGACATTTGCGTTCCAGGGTCGACGACATGATGTGTCTCCCATGATGGGTTGCACCAGCAATGTCAGATTTGGTGATTCGCGATCATATTTCAAGAAAAATTATTAATGACTTTAATTTCTATAAGTCTTTTGTTAATTCTCTTTAATTTCCGCGAAAAGATGGGCTTCAATTGCCTTTCTTCGCTTTTTCCTGTTCCGCGCGCCAGTCCCAGGGCTTCTGAAAGCGGTAGACCCAAATCCCTTTGCCACTTTCCCTCGCCCGCTCCTCCAGGCCGAGATAATCACTGCTTTCCTGAACGAAGGACAAGGCCCAGCCATTCCGGACAATCAAGGAGTTGAGGATCTTGTCCCCAAGATAGCAGGTCCCCGTTGTCGCCCCACTCTTATCCTTTTCAAAGTCGACGCAGGTCATACGCTTACCCTGGATCATCGTGTCCAACGCGTCGTATGACTTGTATCCGCAATTGACAGGCTCGCCTTGCTGGGTCTCACAGTGCTGCCTGCGGTCCGGAGCCATCACGCCGTACAAGCGGATCTCGCGAGTCTTGCCGTCATCGATGCTTTTGATCTTGATCGTGTCCCCGGATACCGCCCGGGCCAAACCGATAATTTCCTGCTGCGCGATAGCCGCGCGACTGTCGGCCAAACCCAGAACGAACAGAAGGGCGGCGGCCAGGACAAGTCCAACTCTCCGCATTCTTAATCTCCCGAACCTCTCGGTCTCATAGTAACGCGAAATCTAAAGAATGGCGAGGGAGCGCTTGCCACGAGGTGGCGGGAAGGCGTCGTCGAGTGCGTTGAGATCCTCTGCATTCAGGTTCAAATCCCAGGCCGCCCGGTTTTCCGCGACGTGATCAAGGCCACTTGCCTTGGGTATGGTCATCACGCCGCCTTCCCGCAATGTCCAGGCGAGCGCGACCTGGGCCGGCGAAACGCCGTGCCGCGCCGCGATCGAAGCCAGGGTCTTGTTGTTCAGCAACCGTCCCTGTTCAAGCGGCGAGTAGGCCATGATCGGCATGGCGTGCTGCTTAGACCAAGGCAGAAGGTCCCATTCGATACCGCGGCGCGAAAGGTTGTACAGCACCTGATTGATCTGACAGCCGTCCCCGCCCGGAACCTTCCAGAGCGCGGTCATGTCATCGGCATCGAAGTTGCTGACGCCCCAGTGCCGGATCTTGCCGTCACGCTGCAACGACCTGAAAGCGCCGACCGTATCGGCAAGCGGATAGCGTCCCGGCCAGTGCAGCAGATAGAGATCGATGGTCTCCACCCCCATCCGGGTCAGGCTTTTCTCGCAAGCCTCTATCGTTCCCTTCGCGCTGGCATTGTGGGGCAGTACCTTGGAGACCAGAAACACCTCTTCCCGCCGGCCTTCGATCGCCTTCGCCACCACGCGCTCGGCGCCGCCGCGGCCATACATTTCCGCCGTGTCAATCACGGTGATGCCGAGGTCGAGCCCCCGCGACAAGGCTTTCGCCTCGGCGGCCGGGTCTCCGATCCGCTCTCCCATATGCCAGGTTCCGAGTCCCATGGCCGGGACGGTCTCGCCGCAGGGAAGGGTGATGGTTTTCATTGCTTCAGCCTTTTTCGATCACGGCGACCAGCGCGTCCCCGAACGCCTTGGTCCCAAGCCTGCCGCCCATGTCGATCGTGCGGGTCGACGGGTCGCCGAGCGCCGTATCGACCGCGGCATCGACCACTCGAGCCGCCTCGCGCAGAACGTTGCTGTCCGAATGCTCTCCCAGCCAATCCAGCAGCATGCCCGTCGAGGCGACCAGCGCCGACGGATTGGCCCGGTCCTTGCCGGCGATGTCAGGGGCCGAGCCATGCGACGCTTGGGCGATCGCCCGGCCGTCGCCGGCATTGATCGAGGCGCCAAGCCCGAGGCCGCCCGCCAACTCGTTCGCCAGATTGGAGAGGATGTCGCCGAACATGTTGGAGGTTACCACGACATCGAAGGCGCCAGGCGTCCGCACCAGAAGCGAAGCCATGGCATCCACGTGAACCTCCTCGACCTCGACACCGGGATAGTCCTCCGCCGCCTCGAGGCAGCAGTCCCGGAACAGTCCGTCCGACAGGGTCAGCACGTTCGATTTAGTAACCACGGTCAGCTTGCGCCGAGGCCGGTTCGCCGCGATCTCGGCCGCGGCATGCCCGATCCGATACGAGCCGTCGCGGGTGATCTTGCGCACCGCCATGGCCAGATCCGGCGTCGGCATGAACTCGCCACTGCCCGCGAACATGGTTCGGTCGGCATAAAAGCCCTCGGTATTCTCGCGTACCAGAATCAGATCGATATCCGGGGCCATCGCCCTGGTCCCGGGGCGAGCCTTGGCCGGCCTGATATTGGCGTAGAGGTCGAAATTGCGCCGGAACGCCGCCGACGGATTGATGCCGCCCTCCTCGGGGCGTGGATAGGCGGCGCTGTCGACCGGCCCCAGGATCACGCCGTCGGCCTCGGCCGCTGCCTCCATGACTTCGACCGGCAGGGTCGTGCCACGCGCTTCCAGCGCCGGAAATCCGATATCCCGCTGGTCAATCTCAATCCCGAGCGAAAAACGCCGGTCGAGCGCCTCGACGACCCGCCGGGTCACATCGGAAATCTCCGGTCCGATCCCGTCGCCGGGCAGAAGAAGCAAGCGCATTTGGAGGGCTCCAGCGGAAATGAATTGAAGAAGTTTAACCCTTGATCAGCATCGCGTCATCGACAGCAGCGGTCGGAGAAACGCCCCTCACCCCGCCTTGTTCCAGCGCCCGCGGTCATCCTGTTGCCAGTATGAGAGCTCGTGCCCCGCGTCCTTGTAGGCTTTCCAGCGGCCGCGCGCCGCGGCGACGGCGTCATCGTCGCGGCCGTCGAACAGCTCGAACACCCGCTTGAAGCCCGTGACATCACCGTGCGTCGCACCGTCGGCTAGGAACAGGAAACCGGCCCCGTTCTCGTTGTCGGCGCCCGCCGTCAGCCAGATCGGCTGCTCGCTGGGATTGCCGTCCTTTTCCGCGCCATGCGGCAGCCAGGAGTCGGGCTCATATGTCCACAAATGCGCGTTCAGCGCGTCCACCCGCTCGGTGCTGGACAGCATAACCAGCGCCCTCTCGCCGGCTTGGAGGGTTCGCTCCAGCAGCTTGGGAAGCGCCCATTCCAGCGGCCGCGCGGTCAGGTGATAGAAACTGATTTCCGTCATTGCGCTCCGCCCGGGAACCGCCCCCGTTTCGCACGTCACCCCTCGTAGTGGTTTCGCACCAGGGCATCGAGCGTGCGGACACCCCAGCCGGTTCCGCCCTTCGGCACCGTCGGCGCGTCCTTCGACGACCAGGCCATGCCGGCGATATCCATGTGCGACCAAGGACATTTCTCGACGAAGCGTTCAAGGAAGCAGGCGGCGGTGATGCTTCCACCGAATCGGGGGCCCGCGTTCTTCATGTCGGCGATGTCGGAGTCCATCATCTTGTTGTACTCCTCGCCCAGCGGCATCCGCCAGACGCCCTCGCCCACCGCCTTGGCCGCCTCGGCCATGCGGGACGCCAGTTCGTCGTCATTGGCGAAGTAGCCGCAATTGACCTGGCCAAGCGCCACCATCATCGCGCCGGTCAGGGTGGCCAGATCAATCATGAATTTCGGCTTGAACTTCTTCAGCGTGTACCAGAGCGCATCCGCCAGCACGAGACGGCCCTCGGCATCGGTGTTGATGATCTCGATGGTCTGACCGCTCATGGAGGTGACCACGTCGCCGGGACGCTGGGCATTTCCGTCCGGCATATTCTCTACCAGCCCGACGACTCCGATCGCGTTGACCTTCGCCTTACGGCCGGCCAGTGCTTTCATGAGACCGGACACGACGGCGGAGCCACCCATGTCCCACTTCATGTCCTCCATGCCGGCGGCGGGCTTCAGCGAGATGCCGCCAGTATCGAAGCACACCCCCTTGCCGACGAAAGCCACGGGCTGCTCACCCCGCTTGCCGCCGTCCCAACGCATGATCACGAGCTGGCTTTCGCGGGTTGAGCCCTGGCCGACGCCCAGAAGCGCCCCCATGCCGAGCTTGGCCATCTCCTTCTCGCCCAACACCTCGACCTTCAGGCCATCCTCCTTCAAGGCCAAAATGCGTTTGGCATAGCTTTCCGGATAGAGGACGTTGGGCGGCTCGGATACCAGGTCCCGGGCCAGGAAAACTCCGCCGGCGACGGCTTCGAGATCGGTGAAATGCTTCTTTGCCTTGGCTTGACCCGCCGAAAGAACGGTCATCTTGGCAAGCGTCGGCTTGTCCTCGTCCTTCAGGGTCGTGCGGTACTTGTCGAAACGATAAGAGCGCAGCAAGGCGCCGTATCCGATATGCGCGGCTCTCAGATCATCCGCAACGTCAGCGCCCTTCAGAGCCTCGATGGCAACCGACACTTCGGTCTCTCCCGAGCCGGCCAGCGCGGCGGCAACCGTTCCGCCGGCCTTCTCGCACCAAAGCGCATCCATCCCCTTGCCATCGCCGAGCCCATAAAGCAGGACCCGGCCCGTCGGCGCGAAGACGGTCAGCGTTTGGTGGGCCTTGCCGGTAAACCGGCTTGCCGTCATCGCCTTCGCAAGCAAACCGCCGGACGCCGAATCGGCTTCCTTGCCCATCGCCGTGAGCTTGCGATTCTCCATCACGCCAAGAACAAGCGCGCCCTTTTTCGGAAAGGCGAGTTTGCCGAACGCTATTCTCATGAAAGGTCTCCTGCCTGGAAATGCTTGCTTGAGCCGTAGATGCGCCTTAATGCCGTGTCAATCGCCGCCGCGCCATGACCTCAGTTGCCACTGGCGTGACCGCTTTAAGCCATTATGATGCCCGAGGGTAGGCGGTCATTCCAAGCGGCATGAATCCGCCCCGCGGGAACCACGGGCACAAGACCGACAGCGTGAGCATCAACAGCTATATCGCCAAGCAACTTCTTACCGCCGTCCTGGTTGTCGTGGTATCGCTGACCTGCGTTATCTGGCTGAGCCAATCGTTGCGTTTCGTCGATATGATCGTCAACCGCGGGCTGCCGCTCGCGACATTCATCTATCTGACGCTACTTCTTCTGCCGACTTGGCTGTCGATCGTGCTGCCGATTGCCGGGTTCGCGGCGGTTCTCTTCACCTACAATAGGATGACGGGCGACCGTGAGATCGTGGTGCTGGAAGCGTCCGGCCTCAGTCCGATGCGGCTCGCGCGTCCGGCGGTGCTGATATCCGTGGGGATCACGCTGCTTTGCTATGTCATGACCCTTTATCTGATCCCGCTTTCCTACCGCGCTTTCAAGGAATTGCAGTTTCAGATCAGGCACGACTATACCGATGTGCTGTTGCGCGAAGGCGTCTTCAATACGATCGCGAAGAACATCACTGTTTATGTGCGCTCGCGTCAGAAATCCGGGGAACTGACCGGAATCATCGTCCACGACAACCGGGACGAAAACCAGCAGGTCACCCTGATCGCCGAGCGTGGCGCCTTCGTCGTCACCGAGGCAGGACCCCGGGTTTTCATGCAGAACGGCAATCGCCAGAGCCGCGATAATGTCTCCGGCCGCACAAGTCTTCTGTATTTCGACAGATATACCGTCGATCTTGGCGGAACCAAGTCGGTCGCCCAACGCGCCTGGCGCGACCAGAACGAGTTGTTCATATTCGAATTGCTTAACCCGACAGAAGAAGAAACATCGCCTAAGAACTTCGCCGAGTATATTGCCGAGGGGCATTCGCGTCTGAGCACACCGCTGCTTGGCCTGGCGCTTCCACTCTTGGGCCTCGCATTGCTGCTGCGTGGAGAGTTCTCCCGCCGCGGACAGCCTTGGCGCATTCTGATCGCGATTGCCGCCGCAGTTATCCTGGAGGGCCTGGGCTTAGGTTCAAAGTTTCTTGCCGCCAAGCAACCTTGGACCATACCCGCGATGTATCTGGTGACCCTGGTGCCAACACTGGGAGCCACGATGCTGCTTTCCCGCCAGCGCATCCGCCGACCATTCGCCGAATCCATCCCCATCGAGGCGATGTCGAAATGAATCCGCGAGCCCAGAGACCGATTCCATGAAACTCTCGGCAACACTTTCTTCCTATTTCGGGCGCCAGTTCATCTTCTGGGTGGTGGGAACCTTCCTTGCAATCATGGGGATCGTTTTTCTGGTCGATCTCGTCGAGTTGTTGCGCCGCGCGTCTGACAAGGAAGGTGCGGCGATAGGAACGATTGTGGAGATGGCTCTTCTAAAGGCGCCGCAGATGGGCCAGGCCGTATTTCCCTTCGCGATTCTCGGCGGCGGGATGATGGCATTCACCCGGATGACCCGAAACCAGGAGCTCGTCGTTGCCCGGTCCGCCGGGGTCTCAGTCTGGCAGTTTCTGTTGCCGGCACTGGTTGTCGCGCTGGTCATCGGGGTGTTTCGGGTCACGGTCATGAACCCGATCGCTTCTGTCATGACTGCAAAGTTTGAAGCGCTTGAAAACAGCGTGTTGCGGATCGGCGGCAATGCCCTCGCCGTCTCTTCCCAGGGATTGTGGATCCGCGAGAAGACCCCCGACGGCCATTCGGTCCTGCATGCCAAGGGCATCATTGGCAAAGGCGACACACTCTATGACGTCATCGTGTTCCTGTTCGAGGGAGAGGATCATTTCAAGTCAAGGGTGGACGCGGAAAACGCTCAGTTGGAACCGGGCCATTGGGAGTTGCACAACGCGATCGTGATCAGCGGCGACGGCATCCCCTCGGAACAGGCGGTCTTCCGGCTGACCACCGAACTCACCGTGGACAACATCCAGGATAGTTTCGCCTCCCCCAACACGATGTCGTTCTGGGAGCTGCCCAGGTTCATTGCGATCCTTGAGAGCGCCGGATTCTCCGCCGTACGCCATCGCCTGCATTGGCACTCTCTCCTCGCGTCGCCGCTGCTGCTTTGCGCGATGGTATTGATCTCCGCGACATTCTCGCTCCGCATGACCCGCCGCGGCGGGACCCTGCCCTGGGTCAGCGCGGGGTTGTTTTTCGGATTTTTCCTGTACTTCATGTCCGATTTGGTATTCGCCCTCGGGCTATCTTCGCGTATTCCGGAAGTACTGGCGGCATGGACACCCGCCACGGTCACGACTCTGCTCGGAGTCGCAAGCCTGTTGCATCTCGAGGACGGATAGCCGATGCCGCGCTGGACTACGAAGTGGACCCGATTTCGGCGCTCGGCACTGCTCGCCCTTGCCTTATTAATCGCAATCTCAGGCGCGCCGCTGCAGGCACAGAATACGGACCCGACCTCCGATCAGGTCCTGATGAATGCCGACTCGCTCTCCTATGACGAGAATACGGGCGTTGTCACGGCAAGGGGAAATGTCGAACTGACCCAAGGTCAGCGGATGCTCGTCGCGGACCTGATTTCCTATAACCAGAACACCGATACCGTCACGGCCAGCGGGAACATCTCGCTGGTTGAGCCGACCGGAGAGGTCATCTTCTCGAATTACGCGGTCCTCGAGAACGAAATGAAGACCGGCTTCATCGAGAATCTTCGTATCCTGCTGAACGATGGGTCCCGTTTCGCGGCCAACCGGGCGGAACGCTCGGCCGGCCAAAGCAAGACCATGGAAAAGGCGGTGTTCTCTCCCTGCGCCCCGTGCAAGGAAGACCCCCGCCGCCCGCCGCTGTGGCAGATCAAAGCGAACCGGGTCATTCACGATGAAGTCCGCAAGGACATCGAATATCGCGACGCGATCCTGGAATTCGCGGGCGTTCCGGTCCTCTATACCCCCTATATGGTGCATCCCGACCCGACGGTTGATCGCCGGTCCGGCCTGCTGACGCCGACAATGGGGATCTCCGATGAACTTGGCGTGATCTACGGTCAGCCGTTCTTTCTCGCCATCGCCCCGGACCGCGATCTGGAGGTCGAACCGATCGTCTATACGCGCGAGGGTCTGATTCTGAGGACCCATTATCGGCAGGCCTTCAGCAACGGCAGGATCGACCTCAAGTCGACAGCGGGCATCCTTGAGGATGACAGCTCGGCAACCGATGACGGCGGCATCCAGGCAAGCGCCGATCTCGAAGGGCGGTTCTCGTTGAACGATACCTGGCGGACCGGATTCGACTTCGAACAGGCGAGCAAACGGACCTATCTCAGGCGTTTCCGGCTGAGCAACGAGGAGGTCCTCACCAGCCGGGCGTTCCTGGAGGGGTTTCGTTCCCGAAACTATGCCTCAGTCAATATGTATAAATTTCAGGGTCTTAGCGCTGGAGACGACCGGTCGCGCCAACCGACCGTCCTGCCCGAAATGCGGTACAGCTACCTTGGCGAGCCCGACCCCTATGGCGGACGTTTCCAAGTCGACGCAACCACCTTTTCCCTGACCCGTGAAACCGGCACCGACAGCCGAAAGGTCTCCGTCGTCAGCGGTTGGAGCCTGCCCTACTACGCACCCGCGGGCGACGTCTATACGCTCACCACATCGCTCCAAACCGACTTCTACTCCGCCAACAACCTCTCAAGCGGCACCAGTACATTGGATGAGGAAACCACTGGACGGGTCTTTCCGCAGATTGGCTTGAATTGGCGCTATCCCTTCGTCAAGACGACCCAGACCTCAAGCCAGACCATCGAGCCGATCATCAATTTCGTCGCCGGGCCGAATGGCGGAAATCCGGACGAGATCCCGAACGAGGACAGCCAGGCCTTCGAGTTCGACGATACCAACATCTTCGAGCTGAACCGGTTCGAGGGAAC
>JAYOEU010000133.1:0-12636 GCA_038116915.1 Alphaproteobacteria bacterium | reverse complement strand
AAAACTACTTCGCCGCTGCGGGATATGATCGAGATTAAACTCAAAATGCTCTATCGGCGGGCATCCTTCGAGACGGGCCTAGCGGCCCTCCTCAGGATGAGTCCATGAAAGCCAACACTCACCCTGAAGAGCGCGCCTTGGAGCGCGTCTCGAAGGGTCTTTCGACAAGCCGCTAGAACAACAGCCGCACGCCAGCCACGATATAGACCACGCTTGCCTGCTCTCCCTCGGCGCGGGCGAGGGAGGCGGTCTCGCCGAAGCTACGCTCCCAATGGACCCCGATATAGGGCGCGACTGACCGGTCGATGAGATCGTAGCTGAGCCGCGCGCCGAGCTCGATCGTCGGCGCGAGGGCGCCCTGGCCGATTTCCCGGTCATCGACGAGCGGCACGTCGATTTCGATGCTCGGCGTCAGGATCCACCGGTTGGTGATCAGGGCCTCGTACTCGATTTCGAAACGGGCGGACGGGTGTTCCGAGAGGTAGAGATCCAGATCCACCTCGAACCACTGCGGCGCCAGGCCGTGGATGCCGATCACGCCGTGGGTCCGGTCCGGGCCGTCGGGCGTGTCGAAGCGCACGCCCGCGACCGCGTCGAAGAAGGTGGCGATCGGGACCTGCAGGCGGAACTGGTTCTCCAGGGTCTCGAACTTGTCGGTATCGGTCACATATTCGGCCTCGCTGCGCCAGACCACGCGGAGGGCGTCCTTACCGATGAACCCGCCGGCATCCCAGGCCTGGATGTCCGAGCCCTCGCCGATCCGGTGCTCCAGCTGTTCGGCGCCGATGCTCCAGACCACCGGTTCCGCTACGGCCACACGCGCCGAGAGGAGGGCCAGAGCGACGGCTCCGGCCATAAAAACGGATTGCCGCATGGTCTCATCCCCCGGTCTTGGTGGCGGCGGGAGCGAGACCGGCGCGCGGCCCGCCCTCGACGATGACCTTGCGGAACATCCCGCTGTCGGCGTGGTAGGAAAGATGGCAGTGGAAGGCCCATTGGCCGGGCGCGTCGACTTCCGTCTCCATGTAGACCGTGGTGCCGGGTGATACGCTGACCACGTGCTTGACCGGGTTCCACTCACCCTTGCCGTTGTCCAGGATCGACCACATGCCGTGCAGATGCATGGGATGGGTCATCATGGTCTCGTTGACAAACTTGAAGCGCACCCGCTCGCCGTACTGGAGGCGGATTGGTTCCGCGTCCTCGTATTTCACGTCGTTGATCGACCAGGAATAGCGTTCCATGTTGCCAGTCAGCCGCAACTCGATCTCACGGGTCGCCTCGCGGTGCTCGTAAAGCGGCTTCTGGGCGCGCAGATCTCCGTAGGAGAGGAACTTTCCGCCGTTCGCCGCGGTGGGCAGGAGGCCGCTGCCGGCGGCGTAGAACGGATCCGCCTCGGCCATGGCGCCATGGGCCGAGTGATCCATCTTGGAGTGATCCATGCCCTTCATCACCGTCCCGTCGGGCATTTTGTGCGTGGCGCCGTCCGAGTCCGAATGTTTCATGCCCTGCATCATGGTCCCGTCGGGCATCCGGTGCGTTCCGCCCTCCGCCATGGACCCGTGTCCCATCGAGCCGTGATCCATGCCTTCATGGGCCATGCCCATATCCGCCATGGTCAGCAGCGGCGGCGCACGCATTTCCGGCACCTCCGCCGCCATGCCCTCACGAGGGGCCAACGTCCCCCGCGCGAAGGCGGAGCGGCCCATGGACTCGGCGAAAATCGTGTAGGCCTGGTCCTCGGTGGGACGGACGATGACGTCATAGGTTTCGGCGACGGCGATGCGGAATTCGTCGACCGGCACCGGCTGGACGTTGTTGCCGTCGGCCTGCACGACGGTCATCTTCAGCCCGGGGATGCGGACATCGAAATAGGTCATGGCCGAGGAATTGATGAACCGCAGCCGCACCCGCTCGCCGGGCTTGAAAACGCCAGTCCAATTCGCCTCCGCGCTCTTGCCGTTGATCAGCGGGGTGAAGCCCTGCAGATCCTCGATGTCGGTCGGCATCATCCGCATCTCGCCCCAGGCCCGATAGTCCGCGAGCGCGGCGGCAAACCCCTTGGTTTCGCTATCCTTCAGGAAATCGAACAGGGTCCGCTGCTGGCGGTTGTAGTAGTCCGGCATGGTTTTCAGGTTGCGCATGATCCGGTTTCCGGAATGCGGATGCGCGTCGGTGAACTGGATCACGTAGTCCCGGTCATAGCGGAACGGCTCGCGGCCCTTGGGATCGATGATGATCGCCCCATAGGCGCCGTCCGGTTCCTGAAACGGATTGTGGCTGTGAAACCAATAGGTGCCGCTTTGGACGATCGGAAAATTGTAGGTAAAGGTCTCGCCCGGCGCGATCCCGTCAAAGCTGATCTTGGGAACACCGTCCTGGCGGAACGGCAGGATCAGCCCATGCCAGTGCACCGAGGTCTGTACCGAGAGATTGTTGGTCACCTTGATCGTGACGTCCTCGCCCTCCTCGAAGCGCAGCACCGGTCCCGGCGAGGCGCCGTTGTAGCCAATGCCGGGGCGCGTGAACACCCCGGTATCGATGGTGACGGGATCAACCGTCAGGCTGTATTCCCCGGCCTCCGCGGCGCTGATGAGCGATGCCGCGAGACCGGCGCCGAGCACGCCGGCCCGACCGATCTGTCGAAAGTTCATGAGTCATTTCCCAGTCGGAAAAAGAGTGTCGGCCGCAACCGGACGCCTCAATGCGTCAACTTGATGTCGCCCTGCATGCCGGCGTCATAGTGACCGGGCACGTTGCAGCCGAATTGCAGCTTGGCATGGGCAGGGAAGGTCCAGATCATCTCTCCGGACTTGCCAGGTTCCAGCAGCACGCTGTTCGGCTCGTTATGCATGCCGTGGCCCATGGTCTCCTGCATCTTCTTGGCGGCCTCCCAGTTGATCCGGTCCGGCTCCAGCACCCCGTGATCCACCATCATCATCATTTCGGGTTGATGGGCGACGTGCATTTCGGCGGTGGCGATATTGAATTCATGGACCAATTCGCCCGCATTCTTGATCACGAAGCGCACGGTTTCGCCTTCCTTGAAAGTCAGGCTTTCGGGCTCGTAGTAATTGTCCTTCATGATGATCTCAATGGTGCGGGTCGCGTCCGCCGCCTTGCCGGGCTTGCCGATATCCACCCCGCCGCCGTGCCCGTGACCGGTTCCGTGGGAACCGGCCGCTAAGGCGGAAGAGATACCGAAGGGGATGCAAAGGGCAAGGGTGCCGGCCGCGATGGCGCGGCGGAAATTTGTTTTGAGCGTCATGATTGGGTCTTCCCGAATCGTGAAAGAATATCGGCGCTCAACCACCCCAGCCGGAGGCGGCGCACCGAGGAACGGCCTATGAATTCGGTCACGTCAGGCGCGTGGAGGCGGCGTTTCCGCCTCGGGTCGAAATCCGTCAGGTAACTGGTCAACGGCATAGCTTCGAATTGCGGCGACTGCGGCCGGGTCCCGCAAGGACGCCGCATCGCCGAGCAGCAGGCTCGGCCCGCAATGGCCGGCTACCGTTACGCAGCACGCGGCCGCGTCGGCTTCGGTGCAGGAAGATCCGCCGCAGTCGATTCTCTCAATGCCGGCGTGATGGTTCGCGCGCACCATGTCCCCGTCATTGTCGTGATGCATGCCGTGGCCGAACGCGAATGGCGCGACGGCGGCGACAAGAACGACCATGGCTATGAGTATTCCACGCATGCGGACAATGTCGGGACGGGTCCGGCCGAAGTCAAGCGATCGGTGGCCTCGGCATCGGTCCGCGATCCCTTCGCGGCTGTTTAATTGGCGATTGCCGCGCGCTAAGCTGCCCCGAAACCACGAGGGAGAGGCATCATGAAGATCGGCAAGCGTCTGGAGGGCAAGGTCGCGATCGTTTCCGGCGGCGCGTCGGGGATCGGGGCCGAGACGGCGCGGACCTTCGCCGCGCACGGCGCCTCGGTGACGGTGGCGGACCTGCAGGACGAGCTCGGAAAATCCGTGGTCGAGGAAATCGCGGCCAAGGGCGGGACCGCCCGCTACATGACCCTCGATGTGGCCGATGAGGCGGCCTGGGCCGAGGTGGTCGGCGCCACGGTAAAGGCCTATGGCGCGCTGCATGTGCTCGGCAACATCGCCGGCATCTCGGGACGCGATCCGAACATGGTGATCCAGACCAGCGGCACCGCCGGCCCCCGGCTCGAGGATCAGACCCTGGAGCAATGGAACCGGGTGATGGATATCAACGCGGCCGGCGTCTTTCTCGGCACCAAGGCGTCGATCCCGCCGATGCGCGCGGCGGGCGGCGGCTCGATCATCAACATCTCGTCGATCTGCGGCATCGTCGGCAGCCATGCCAATGCCGCCTATCACGCCTCCAAGGGCGCGGTGCGGATCTTCTCCAAGGCCGCGGCCATCCAGTATGCCCCCGACAAGATCCGGGTGAACTCGATCCATCCGGGCTTCGTCGACACTCCGATGACCAAGCCCGGCCATTCCAACAACGAGGTCGCCAGGACGCGCATGGAGGCAACCCCGCTCGGCCGCTTCGGGCGGCCCGAGGACATCGCCATGGGCTGCCTCTACCTCGCCTCCGACGAGGCCTCCTGGGTCACCGGAAGCGAACTGGTCATCGATGGGGGCATGACGGCGAATTGAGGGGGTCCCTCTCAACCGTATCCCCGGCGAAGGCCCCGCGGTCTGTACCCATCGTTTGGGATTCGCCCGAGTCATATGTTTTTGAAGCGTCGCCCTGGCGAAGGCCAGGGTTCCCGCCGCTATCGTTGAATTCTCATGAACCTCTGAAAATGCGAGGACCCGCCGCGGCGGTTCGAGTCTCGCCAAAAGCCCTGGTCTTCGCCAGGGCGACGGTAATGTTGCGCGAGATGTGGTTTACGCCGCCCGCGCCTTTTCGCCGCCGTTCGCGCCGTCGCGCTGGCGTTTCAGCAGCGCCGCCAGGTCCGGGTCCGGGGTTTTCGGCAGGGTGATCTGAAGCGTCACCAACTGGTCGCCCGCCGGCTTGCCGGACCGCTGGATGCCCTTGCCCTTGAGGCGCAGAACCCTGCCGCTGCTGGAGTTTTCCGGAACCGTGAGGGAGATCTCGCCGGAGATGGTCGGCACCCGGACCTTGCCGCCGAGCACCGCATCAGCAAGCGAGATCGGCTGGGTGACGTGAATATCGTCGCCGTCGCGGCGGAAGGTCGGGTGCGGGCGCACCTTGGCCGTGACCAGCGCGTCGCCGGCGCCCCCGCCGTTCATGCCGGCCATGCCCTTGCCCTTGAGACGGATGGTCTGGCCGTCGCTCAATCCTTTCGGAAAGTTCACATCGAGGGTTCCGCCATCGGCCATGGTGACCCGGCGCCGGGGGGCCGTTGACCGCATCCAGAAAATCCACCGCGAGTTCATAGCGCACATCCTGGCCGCGCACCGGGCGTGGTCCGCCCCCGAAGCCCCGGCCGCCGCCGAACAGGTTCGAGAACAGATCGCCGAGGTCGCCGAGATCCGCATCCCCGCCGTTCACCGTATACCGGAAGCCGCCGGTTCCGCTGGGATGGCCGCCCGGCCGGGCATCGTGGAACGGATTCGCCACCCGCTCGTTGCCGTCGGCATCGATCTCGCCCTTGTCGAACCGGGCAGCCTTCTTCTCGTCGCCCAGCACCGAGTAGGCCTGGGAAATCTCCTTGAACCGCCGCTCCGCGGCCGCGTCTCCGGGATGCAGATCCGGGTGATGGGTCTTGGCGAGCTTGCGGTACGCCTTCTTGATGTCACCGGCCGGCGCGTCCTTGGCGACGCCCAGCACCTCGTAAGGATTGCGTGTCATGTGGTTGACCCCCTCCCGTGCCACGCAGTGATTGTGGCATTTATGCAACAGTGCATTTGGTGGATTTTGCGTGGTTTTCAAGGGTCCGGGCGGGGAATTTCAGCGATGATTTCCAGGCTTCCAACAGGACCCTTCGAGACGGGCCTCACGGCCCTCCTCAGGGTGAGACACGAAATTCCGACACTCACCCTGAGGAGATGCGAAGCATCGTCTCGAAGGGTCTTGTCCCGGACAGGAGCCTTTCCACAGGCCTGATAAAAGTCGAAACCCCTGGCGGGACGGGCCCGCACCTGTGACCATGGAGGGGCACGGGAAACGTCAGGCGCGGGAGGAAACGATGATCACGAAATTCACCACGGTCTATGCGGGCCATATCGATCTTCCGGACATGGGTCAGGACACCACGCCGGCCAACGAGCGGCGCTTCAGCAACGAGGAACTCGCCGGGGTCTTCGAGAAGACCGAGAAGATCGCCAAATGCATGGACGAGCACGGCTACGACATGCTGTGGCTGGCCGAGCATCATTTTCAGCACGAGGGATACGAGGCGATCCCGAACCTGTTGATGACGGCGGTGCATCTCGCCCATCTGACCAAGACTCTCAGGATCGGCTGCGGCTTCAACATCGCGCCGATGTGGCACCCGCTGCGTCTTGCCGAGGATTTCGCCGTCGCCGACATCATGACCAAGGGGCGCACGGTCTTCGGCGTCGGCCGCGGCTATCATACCCGCGAGGTCGAGACCTTCGGCGCGCCGATGATGGACCAGGACGCCAACCGCGAGCTGTTCGAGGAGCAGGTCGAGATCATCTTCAAGGCCTTCAACAACGAGCGCTTCAGCCATAAGGGCAAGCACTACACCCTGCCGCCGCTGGTGCCCTACCGGGGTTATGACCTGAAGGACCTGACCCTGGTGCCGCGCCCGGTGAACCGGCCGGTGGAATGCTGGCAACCGGTGGTCAGCGCCAATCCGCGCGGTCTCGACTTCATGATCCGGCACGGCATCAAGGGCGCCGTCGGCGGCGGCGCGGCGACCTTGTCCGAGGGGCCGATCCAGGCCTATCGCGACGCGGCGGCGAGGGCCGGCCAGGAGCTGGAGCTCGGCGAGAATCTCACCATCGGGATCTTCTTCCATCTCGCCGATACCAAGGAGAAGGCGGTCGCCGAGATGACGCCGTTCTACGAGGAGCATGTGAAGATGTTCGGCCCGCTCGGCTTCGTGCCGGGCCTGACGCCGGAGAAGGTGAAGGTGACGCAAGGCCGCGGCGGCTGGTATCAGGCCGGGGTTCCCGATCTTCAGCACTTCATGGATCTCGGCGCCTGGTTCGCCGGCACCCCGGACGAGCTGATCGAGCGGTTGAAGGATCTGGAGAAGCGCTATCCCGGCATGGAACATATCAACCTCTCCTGCTCCATGGGCACGCCGCTCTCGGTGATGCTGGAACAGTATGAGCGTCTGGCCAAGGACGTGATGCCGCATTTCGGCGGATGACGCGCCATGCATGACGTGATCATCATCGGCGGCGGGCTGCACGGCTGCTCCACCGCCTACCACCTGCTTCTGGCCGATCCGGGCCTGCGGGTCGCGGTGATCGAAAAGGATCCGAGCTACGAGCATGCCGCCTCGGCGCGCTCGAACGCCGGGGTGCGGATCCTGTTCTCCCAGGAAGAGAACATCGCCATGTCGCGCTATGGCCACGAGGTCTACGGCAATTATGCAACCCTGATGGCCGTCGACGGGGTACCCGGCCAGCTCGACTTCAACCGCCACGGCTACCTGTTCATCTCCAACACCGAGGCCGAGGCGGAATTGATGCGGGCCAACCACGCGTTCCAGACGCGCCTCGGCTGCGACGTACGGCTGCTGGACGGCCAAGGGGTCGCCGCGCTCTATCCCTGCTTCAATCCGGACATCATCGTCTGTGCCGCCTACTCACCCAACGATGGCTGGCTCGATCCGCATGGCGCGCTGCACGGGATGCGACGCAAGGCCCGCTCCATGGGCGCCGAGTTCATCGACGGCGAGGTCACCGGGATCGAGGTCGACGCGGGGCCGGGCGGGCATAGGGCGCGGGCGGTGACGCTGGCCGACGGACGGCGCCTGACCTTCACCCATCTGGTGAACAATGCCGGCGCCTGGGCGAACGAGATCTGTCGGCTCGCCGGCTTCACGATTCCGGTCGCGCCGCTGCCCCGCGCCACCTTCTATTTCGAGCCGGCAGAGCCGATCGGGATCACCCCGCAGACCCGCGACGGACAGCCAGTCGGCATCCGTCCCGAAGGCCGCGGCTTCATCACCGGCAACACCGATTTCAGCCGCGCCGGCGCCTTCGACTGGACCGTCGACCACGCGATCTTCGAGACCGTGCTCTGGCCCAGGCTCGCCCGCCTCGCCCCGGCGCTGGAGACCCTGAAGGTGAAAAACGCCTGGCCCTGCCACTATGCGTACAATTCCTTCGACGGGAACATGCTGATCGGGGTCTGGCCCGAGGGGCCGTCGAACATGCTGATGGCGACCGGTTTCTCCGGGCACGGCCTCCAGCACGCGCCGGCGGCGGGACGAGCTCTCTCGGAACTGATCCTCAAGGGCCGGTTCGAAACCATCGACCTCGACCGCTTCCACTGCCGCCGGGTCCTTGAGGGCCGCGCGGAGCCCGAGGTCGGGGTGCGGGCCTGACGGCGCGGCGGCCGGGATGAGCGGCGCGAGGCTCGCTCCCGGAACGCCGGCAATCCTCAATCCAGACCCGCCGCCCGGGCGCGGCCGAATGCGTCCTTTTCCTGGGCGACGAGGCTCGGCAAACCCATCATCAGGGTATCGACGATGTCGACCGTTACCGCCGATACGCCCGGCGTGGCCTTGACGGCCTCGGCCTCCCGCATCGTCTCGTCGAGCCAGCGCTCGGCAAGGTCGAACTGGCGGAACCGGACCGCTTCCGTCGTCAGCAGGCTGTAGCCGGCCCATTTCATGGGCGATCCTTCGCGGCCGATCCCGCGCAACGCCGCCGCGTCGGCCCACAATGCCTCCAGGTCCGGGCGAACCACGGTCCGGCCGTGATACTCCCCGATCTCGTGGGCAAGGCGGAGGAGCAGAAAGAAACGGCGCTCGAAACATTCCGGTCCCTGACGCAACCGAAGCTGAAGCGCCCGCAACCGCCGCAACCGATCCTCGCCATTGGCGCCGTAGACGTAGTAATGCGCCTGCAGGTAATTCGCGAGATGGCCGGTATGGATCTCGGACGATTGCCGGGCAACCGGGTCCAAAAGCTCCATGAAACGGCGGTAGATCGCGTCAACAGCCGTCCGATCAAACCCGCCCCTGTCCAACCTGTGCAAAAGGTCAAGCACCGTCCAAGCGCGGTTTGGGGACGGTAGCGCCGCCATGGACTCCGCAACCGCGAATACCGTCGATCTGATATCGGCCTTTTCCCCGCGTTGGACCGCGTGATCAATAGCCGCCATTTGCTCCAGAATCGAACCGAATGGCGACTCCACATGCATATCACCCAATGATGACGTGAACCTGCATCCCGTTGTTTGGATATCCAGCGCTTTTGCTTTCTGCGGAACACAAAACTGAAAACAGAGCACAAAAAGGAATTTTCCGATTTTCCTGGCAGTTCTCATGGTATGTCCTTTTGTATAATTCGTGATTTTATACATGGTTTATACGATCGGCAACACTTTACATACACAGAGAATAGGATCTATATAATCATCTTCTGCTTTTGACAGGAGAAAAACTATGAGCTGGCAGTGCAAGCTGTTCCGCGCTGATCGCGGAATGAACGGAATCCGGAAAACTTACGATTTGGTGACCCCCAATGGGCGCTTAATGCGGATGACCGCGACGTCTAGAAGCCAGGGAAGTGGAGGCCCATACGAAGTGTACATTCGCTATCGGGGCGTGGATGGGCACTGGTCAAGCGCTGAAATTTCCTCCAATGGCTCGGTCCGGGCGGATATTTCGAAAGACCGCAATTTCATTCCGGATGTCGAAGTCGTAAACAAATCGGACACCAACATGAATGTCCAGGTTTGCCTTAACTTCAGTTGACGCCGCAAAGAGATCGGCGGATGGCGGTGAGACCGCGTGGAGCCCGAGGCCAAGGTGTGGGCCTGACGATCGCCCAATCGGAGCGATATTTTCACGGCACCCGCCCGCGCATGACCGATTAGCGCTGGCGTATCGGCCGCGCCTCGTTATTCTCTGCGCCGATCGCAACCCAGGAGTGCCCGTTCCATGCGCAAGGTCAACACGTTGAAGCAGAAACTCGCCGCCGGAAAGCCGGTGGTCGGAATGTGGGCGTCGCTGGCCTGTCCGGCGATCGTCGAGGCGGTGAGCCTGTGCGGCTATGACTTCGTGATCATCGACAGCGAACATGGCCAGCTGAACCTGGAGACCACCATCGACATGATGCGGGCCTGCGCCGCCGGGCCGGCCGAGGCTCTGGTGCGGGTGCCGGGGCAGGATCCCGACTATCTGAAGCGCCTGCTGGATGCCGGCTGCACCTCGTTCATGGTGCCGATGGTCGACACCGCCGCCCAGGCCCGGGCCATCGTCGATGCCTGCCGCTATCCGCCGCGAGGACGGCGCGGCTATGCGGCCCCGATCGTGCGCGGTTCGCGCTATGGCCTGGACGAGGACTATATCCACTGGGCCCACGAGGAACTGTTCCTCACGCTGCAGATCGAGAGTGTCGAGGCGGTGAAGAACGCCGACGCGATCGCCGCGATCGACGGGGTGGATCAGCTCTTCGTCGGCGCCAATGATCTGTCCGGCTCGCTCGGCGTGCTGACCCAGACCTCGCATCCCGAGGTGCTGGCGGAAATCGAGAAAGTCAAGGCCGCAGCCGCCAAGCACGGCAAGACCCTCGGCACCATCCCGCGCGCCGATGTGTCGACCGCGGATCTGGCCAAGACCGGCTTCCTGCTCGCCGCCGGCGGTTCCGACATTTACTCGGTCTGCGCCGCCGCCAAGGCCGATATCGCCGCCTTCCGCGCCGCCAACGGCTGATTTTCAACCACACGATCCGGAGAGCGGCGCTGGCGCGCCAAACCCGAATGATGGTAGGGTGCCGCTCCGCGCGCAATTCAAGGCCGAGGCCCTGATGCTGAAATTCCTGCAGGCGTTCCTGCGCCGCCATCTGACCAAGGAACGGGCCGAAGTCGGCATGGCCTGTTGCGGCATCGTCGCGCTGCTGACGCCGCTGCTGCTCTGGGTGTCCTGGTCGGTCAACGGGTTGAAGATAATCCTGATGACCGGCTTCGGATCGTTCCTTCTGGCCACCTGGTTCGCGCAATATGCCGCGCCGGAATCCATCGACCCGAACGCCGAACGCCTGCCGAAGCCGGGCGAGCTACCGCTCGGCAATCCCGACGAGACCAGACGCGAGACCTGGCGGGATATTTCCTGAAGATCCTAAGCGCTGTCGTCGACCTCGGCGCCGGCGCCGCCCCGGGACTGGGCGCTGGCGGGGACCAGAACCAGCGCCGCCGCGGCTTTGATCACGGCCCAGTCCGACGGATCGACCGCGATGCCGTCCCGCAGCGACTGCGCGTGGAAGCCGGCAAGACGCCCACCTTCCTTGGCCGAGGGCGGCTTGCCGGGCCGGATCACCACGTCCGAGGGGTTGCGCGCGGTGCGGATATCCAGCGCGAGGGCCGCCAGGCCGCCGCCGCATCTGGCGCTGCTTCTGGTCCTGTCCTCCCCCCAGGTAACGGTGAGCGCCATGCCGTCGGACGCGCGCCGCGCCGCCTCGGCGGCGACCATCAGCGGCGCTGCGCAGGCGGTTACGGTGACCGTCGCGCCGCCTATCGCCCAATCCACCGCACCCGGCGCCAGCAGCACCCCGCTCGCGTCCCCGGCAGAAATGACGACGCCGTGTGGACCGTCCTCGATCTCCGGAGGAACCCAGGCGACCGCTTCCCCGAACCGCTCCAGCTCGCGCGCCAGAGTGGCGATGCCGCCGAGGCCCCGCGCCTCGAGCCAGGCGACGTTCGCCGCGGCGTCCTGATCGAGACCCGCCGGAACCCCGATCCCCTCCAGCGCCTTCAGGCTGGTCTGCAGCACCTCGGCGAGAGAAATGCGGAGAGCCGCGCCCGCGCTCACGATCCCAGCCCCTCGGCGAGCACCGGGAAGGCCCAGTCATCGACGTCCTGGGCGCCAAGTCCGGCTGCAAGCGGCGCGCCCTGGAACATCGCGATCCGGGTCCACAGGTCGGATTTCGGGTCGAACTTGGTGGCGCCGAACATGGAAAGCTTGCAGCGCAGCAGATCGATCGGCCGGCAGGCGGCATCGATCAGGTTGTCGCGAAACTCGGCATAGGGCAGTCCGGCAAGACTCTGCACCCGCCGCACGGTCTGCCGCCACTCGGGATAGGCCATCAGAAATTCGGCCACCGTCGCGTCCAGCATCTCCGGCTCCTGCTCCGCGAGACTTTCGCAGAGACGCGCGACGTCCCGCGCGACGGCGATCCGGATCTCCTTGTCCGCGCCGGGTTCCTTGAAACGCCAACCGAGCCGCGGCTCCTCCTTCTCGGCCGAGCGGTACCAGAACCGGGCATTCGCATCCTCGGCGCTGAAATCGAATTCCCGTGTCCAGGCGTAGTGGGTGTCGATCAGCGCCAACAGGTCAGCGAGGCGCATCGCCGGCTCAAGCCGGAGGATCTCGTCGGAACCGGTGTGGGCCTCAAGCTCATCCACCAGGTCCGGATAAAGCTCAATCAGCACGCTGTTCAGCAATTCCTGGGCTTCGTGGCCGACATGGTTCCCGGCCCATTCCACCAGCGCGTCCCAAAGGCCGGCCCGCGGCAGCCGCGGCTCGGCATCGGCGAGAACGGCG
>JAYOEU010000132.1:0-12654 GCA_038116915.1 Alphaproteobacteria bacterium | reverse complement strand
CTTTATCGAAGCTTCGCAGCGCGTAAACCAGATGGTCATCTGGGAAATCCGGGCTTACACAAAGGCCGTACATTTCGAGTTAGAGGGACGCGCTGGAAGAATTCGATAGAGAGGCAGGGAAACGTTGCAACAAGCTCAAGAATATGGCGCGGAAACGCTCCGCGAGATGCAGAAGCGCTCCATCGAACCGACGCCCGAAAATTATTCGGTCTGGTATGCTTTTGTCACCGGCACCAATGCCGAGCTGCGCAGACAAGTCGAGATCATGGCCAGCAATGACCAGGAATTCGACAAATTCCGCAATCAGTCCCTGTTCGAGGAATACATCCTGCCCGGATTGGCCTCGGGCGCGATCGCCAGCGCCGGGGATGATCTGGACAGCATCGTCTATCGGTTGAACGCCACGGTCGGTGAGGCCGGCGAGAGCGCGGAAAAATACGGCGCGGCCCTCGCCATGGCGAATGACAGTCTTGGCGCGCGCGGCGCCGACGTCAAATCGATCGTTGCCTCGCTGATGGCCGAAACCAAGGCCATGCAGGAACGCAACATGGCGTTGCAGGCCGAACTCAAGGAATCCACCAGCGAGATCGACACGCTTCGCGAGAAACTGGAGGATTCCAAGCGCGAGGCGGAAACCGACGGACTGACCGGCATCGCCAACCGCAAGTGTTTCGACCGGTCCCTGGCGGAACTTTCCAGCGCCGCCGAGGCCAACAAGGAGTCCATGTGCCTGCTGATGGTCGACATCGACTTCTTCAAGAAGTTCAACGATAGCTTCGGCCACGCGACCGGCGATCAGGTCCTGAAGCTGGTGGCCCGCACGCTGATGGACTGCGTGCGGGACAGAGACATCGCCGCGCGCTATGGCGGCGAGGAATTCTCCGTCATTCTTCCCGGTGCGGACCTCGGCACGGCCTGGGAGATCGGCGAGCGCATACGGATCCAGGTCGGCGCCAAGAAGATCATGAAGCGCAGCACAAACGAGGATCTCGGCACCATCACCCTGTCGGTCGGGGTCGGGCGCTACCGGCCGGGCGAGCCGCTCTCCGATCTTATGAAACGGGCCGACGAGGCGCTGTACCTTTGCAAGTCGAAAGGCCGCAACCAGGTGCTGACGGAAGAGAAGCTTCCGAAGTGATCGCTGACCGGCGGCGACCTATTCCCCGCCCGCCGACGCCAGCCGGTCAAGCGCCGGTCCGGCGATCGTATAGGGAAGCCAGTCCCCCTTGCGGGTCATTCCAAGCCGCTCATAGAAGGCGCGGGCCGTATTTTCGGCACGGACACTCAGTTCCATCTTCGAACAACCACGCTCCAGCGTGATCCGCGCGAGTTCCCGCAGCATGGCCGTCCCGACACCGAGGCCGCGCGCCGCGTCGTTGACGATGATGTCCTCGACGTAGAGCGCCGAGCGGCCCTGCCAGGTCGAATAGGTAAGGTAAAACGACGCGAACCCAATCGCCTCGCCCTGATTTTCCGCCAGGATCGAATGAAACATCGCACCGGGCCCAAAACCGTCGCGCGCAATATCCTCGACGGTCGAGAGCACCTGATCGCGGGCTCCCTGAACCACCGCGAGATCGACGATAAAGCCATGCACCGTCGGCGCGTCCTCAAGGGTGGCTGGACGGATTGTAAGGGTCATTGCACGGTCCCGGCTCCGAAGTGCTCAACTCGATTTTGCAGTTGTCCCGTCCTGCCTGTATACCCCGAAGGCGTGTTGCTCGCAGGTGGTTGTAATCCATGAAAGCTCCGATGCCGATCCGGATCTGGTCCCGGTTTCTGTCCGTGGCAAAGGACCAGGAGTTGCGCCTCTCGGCCTTGGCTCTGGTGGTGGGTGGGGTCACGGCCTTCGGCGCCGTGTTTTTCCGGGAACTCATCTCCCTGGTGCAGGCGGGAGCGTTCGGCGACCCGACCGAGCATCTCGCCTCGCTCGCCGCATCCCTTCCGGCCTGGCGGGTCGTCGTGGCGCCGGCCCTGGCGGGACTGCTGGTCGGCGTCTTCGTCAGATATGCATTGCGCGATCGCAGACCGCACAGCGTGGCCGAGGTCATCGAGGCGAGCGCCGTTCACGGGGGCAGGATGACCCTGCGCGACGGTCTCCTTTCGGCCATCGTCAGCGCGATTTCCATCGGCGGCGGCGCGTCGGTGGGCCGCGAAGGCCCGGCGATTCATCTCGGAAGCGCGCTTGCGAGCTTCTGCGGCAAGTTCCTCGATCTCGACCGCTCGCAAGCCCGGATCATCCTCGGTGCTGGCGCGGCGTCCGCCATCGCCGCCTCCTTCAACACACCCTTTGCGGGGATTTTTTTCGCCCATGAAGTGATTATCGGTCACTACGCCCTGCCCGCCTTTGCGCCGGTCGCCATCGCTTCCGTGACCGGCACCGTGATCTCGCGCATCTATTTTGGCGATTTTCCGGCCTTCATCATCACCGGCCATGAAATCACCTCGTATCTGGAAATGCCGGCATTCGCTCTTCTGGGCGTGGTCTGCGCGTTCGTGGCCATCGCCTTCATCCGACTTGTTCCCGCTGTGCAAACCGTGCACGCGAGGTTGAAAACCCCACTTTGGGCCGCCCCGGCGCTCGGCGGCGCCGCCGTGGGGCTGATGGCGCTCTGGTTCCCGGAGGTCCTCGGCGTCGGCTATGAAGCCACGGACAAGGCGCTGAACGGAGAATATCTGCTGGCAACGCTGGTCGCGCTGGCCGCCGCCAAGCTTCTGGCAACGGCGATCTGTCTCGGCTCCGGTTTCGGCGGCGGGGTGGTCAGCCCATCCCTGTTCATCGGCGCCATGGTTGGTGGCACCTTCGGTGTCCTCACGGCCATCCCGTTTCCCGAACTCGCATCCTCGCTGGACGCCTACTCGATCGTCGGCATGGGGGCGACGGCGGCGGCGGTGCTCGGGGCACCGATTTCCACAACCCTGATGATTTTCGAGCTGACCGGCGACTACCGGCTGACCGTCGCGGTGCTGGTGGCGGTGGTGATGGCCATGATCTTCATCCGCGTCTTCCACGGACCGTCCTATTTTCTGCACATGCTGGGACGCAGGGGGCTGGACCTGCGGGGCGGACACGATGTCGGCGCGCTGACGACAACCAGGGCCGTTGACCTGATGCGGGACGACCATCTGGTCATGAATTCGTCCGAAGACCTGCCGGCCCTGCGTTCCAACCTGCTGCGCGCGCCGCATGGCGAGGTTTTCGTCGAGGACGATGCGGGTTTTGTCGGCCGCCTGATGCTGAACGACATGGGCGAGTTGGCATACGACACCAGCCGCGACGATGATTTGACCATCGGCGATCTGATCGCGGCCCGGGAGCTGTATGTATACCGCAACGATCCCCTGCAATCGCTCGTGGAGGTCTTTGCCTCCACCGAGGATTCCCTGCTGGCCGTCCTCGACAACGAGACCAACCGCCGCGTGATCGGATGTGTCCACGAGCGTGACGTGATGCGCGCCGAGGCCGCCTATGCGAAGGCGCTGGAACGGCTGCGGGAAGAGGAACACTGATCCGCGCGAGGTCCGAACGGCTTCGATTCGCCCACTGATCGGCGCTGAAAATCGCGGGCGGGAGTCCGGAAACGCAACGGGACGATGACCTTGGCGCCGGGGTTTTGCGTCGCCGCGCCACGCCCTATGATGGTCGATCTACAAGAAACACCGGCTACAGTCCGGTATCGACCAGGGTCACGAGGCGGATGTCCGAAGCTCCCTCCTATACGCCGCAAGCGACGGCTTCAACGCCCGGCGCGCCGCCGATCGCGCGGTATCTGGCCGGGCTGAACCCGGTTCAGCGGGAGGCGGTCGAGGCCAGGGACGGTCCGGTCCTGGTTCTTGCCGGCGCCGGAACCGGAAAGACCCGCGTGTTGACGACGCGCCTCGCCTATCTCCTGGCCAGCGGAGCGGCCAAGCCCTGGACGGTTCTCGCGGTCACCTTCACCAACAAGGCGGCGCGCGAAATGCGCGAGCGGGTAGCGGCGATCATCGGCCCGATGGCCGAGCAGATCTGGCTCGGCACCTTCCACGCGCTCTGCGCGCGCATGCTGCGCCGGCACGCCGAACTGGTGGGCCTGCAGTCGAACTTCACCATCCTCGACGCGGACGATCAGGTCCGTCTGCTGAAGCAATTGCTGCAGGCCGAGGAGATCGACGACAAGAAATGGCCGGCGCGGGTTCTGATGGGCGTCATCCAACGCTGGAAGGACCGCGGCCTGACCCCGGACAAGGTTTCCCGCTCGGATTCCGGTGACCTGGCCGGCGGTAAGCTGCGCGAGATCTATGCCCAGTATCAGGATAGGCTTCTGGTCCTCAACGCGGCCGATTTCGGCGATCTTCTGCTGCATTGCCTGACCTTGTTCCAGGAGCATCCGGATATTCTCGGGCTCTATCAGGACCGCTTCAGCCACATCATGGTCGACGAGTATCAGGACACCAACGTCGCCCAGTATCTCTGGCTGCGCCTGCTGGCCCAGGGCCGGCGCAATATCTGCTGCGTCGGCGACGATGATCAGTCGATCTACGGCTGGCGCGGCGCCGAGGTCGGGAACATCCTGAAATTCGAGCAGGATTTTCCGGGCGCGCGGATCATCCGGCTGGAACAGAACTACCGCTCGACGTCGCGCGTGCTCGCCGCCGCGTCGGGCCTGATCAGCCACAATGAGGGCCGGCTCGGCAAGACCCTCTGGACCGAGGGTGACGAGGGCGACCGTCTGATCCTGCGCGGGGTCTGGGACGGCGAGGAAGAGGCCCGCGTGGTCGGCGAACAGGTGGAGGCACGGAAACGGGCCGGAACCCCGCTTCGGCAGATGGCGATCCTGGTCCGCGCCGGCTTTCAGACCCGCGAGTTCGAGGAGCGGTTTCTCACCCTCGGCGTGCCCTACCAGGTCATCGGCGGCGCGCGCTTCTATGAACGCATGGAGATCCGCGACGCCATCGCCTATCTCAGGGTGATCAATCAGCCCGACGACGATCTGGCGCTGGAGCGGATCATCAACAAGCCCAAGCGCGGCATCGGGGCCGCCAGCCTCCAGGCCGTGCATCATCTCGCGAGGGCCGAGCAGATTTCCTTCTGGGCGGCGATCACCAAGATCATCGAGACCGACGAGTTGCGGCCCGCCGCCCGCAAGGACTTGGCGAAAGTCGTCGACGACTTCCAGCGCTGGCGCGGCCTCGCCGAAACCGAGGATCACGCCGATCTCGCCGGACTTGTGCTCGACGAGTCGGGCTATACCGGCATGCTCCAGGCGGATAAATCGCCGGAAGCGCCGGGACGGCTCGAGAACCTTCGCGAACTTGTCACCGCCTTGGAGGAATTCGAGAATCTCGGCGGATTTCTCGAACATATCAGCCTGGTCATGGAAAATGCCGAGGCGAATAACGGCGACCAGGTCAGCATCATGACCCTGCACGCGGCGAAGGGGCTGGAATTCGACGTGGTGTTCCTGCCGGGTTGGGAGGAAGGCGTGTTCCCGAACCAACGCTCGCTCGACGAAAACGGGGCCACGGGCCTGGAGGAGGAACGGCGTCTCGCCTATGTCGGCATCACCAGGGCCCGCAAGTCGGTGGAGATCAGTCACGCCGCCAACCGCCGGCTCTACGGCTCCTGGCAGAGCGCGATCCCCTCGCGTTTCGTCGGAGAACTGCCGCAGGAACATCTGGAAATCGTAACCGAAAGCGGTCTTTACGGCGGGCTCGGCGCCAACGCCCATGCAAGCGCCAACCTCTGGGACGAGCCGGAGGTTCTGCTTCCGGGCGGTGGTTCGATGGGTGGGAGCCGGTATGGGCCAGGTTACCGCCGGCGCGGCGGCACCAGCACCGCCCGGGCACCCGTTGTCGACGGGGAGGGCTATCTCGTCGACCGCTCCGGCACCAGTTCATTCGCACCGGGAGACCGGGTTTTTCACCAGAAATTCGGCATGGGCACGGTCAGTACCGCCGACGGTGACAAGCTCGACATCGCCTTCGACAAAGCCGGCGACAAGAAGGTGATCGCCAGTTTCGTCACCCGTCCGTAATTCCAGGATATCAGCGCCCATGACCCAACCATGGCAGATCTCGATGGAGGTGCCGGCGGCCCATGCCTTCGCTTTCGGCGAAGCGCTGGAGCCGCTGGTCGATAGCTGCTCGACCTTTGAAATCGAGAATTCCGGGCAATGGGCGGTGAGCGGCATCACCCAGAATTTTCCGGATCACGCCACCTTGATCCAGGCCGTCAAGAATGCAGCGAACGCCGCCGGGATCGAACCACCGGATGTGGAGATCCAGCAGCTCCCCGAGGTGGATTGGCTGGCCCGGAACCGGGAATCCTTCCCTCCGCTCCACTACGGCCGGTTTCTGATTCACGGCTCCCATCAGCGGCCGCGCCGCCGGACGAACGCGCTGGCCATAGAGGTTGACGCGGGGCGGGCCTTCGGTTCCGGCACCCATGGCAGCACCGAGGGGTGTCTGCGCTCTCTGGAGCGGCTCAGCAGGTCCACCAGGCCGCGCCGGATGCTCGATCTCGGCTGCGGTTCCGGCATCCTTGCCATGGCGGCCGCCCGGCTCTGGCGACGGGCGGGAATACTCGCCGTCGACATCGACATTCATGCGGTCAACACCACGCGCGAGAATGCCCGGCGCAACCGGGTGACCCGGCAGATCCGGGTGGCGCGCGCCGACGGCTATCCCCGGCGCGCCCAGGGAATCGGCGGGAAATGCGATCTGGTCACCGCGAACATCCTCGCCGCTCCCTTGATCGCCATGGCCACCGACGCCAAACACTGGCTCCGGCCCGGCGGGTGGATCATTCTGAGTGGCCTTTTGAACCATCAGGCCCAGGAGGTTTTCGCCGCCTATCGAAGCCGCGGATTCGTCATGGCAAGACGGGTTCGGGTTCAGGGCTGGACAACGCTGGTGCTGTACCGCGCCGGACCGAAATAGCGCCGAAACGCCGCTCACGAACCCGCTCACCACCCCGTGACTAGCCGATCCTCTCGGAAAGCCCCATCATCGGCCCCATGACAAAGCGCGCAAGACTTTCACTGCTGGGACTGGCGCTCGCGACCGCGGCCGCAGTCTCCCTCTACCTTGCTCCGGGCATGCCCTCCGCGACCGCGGACCCGGGCACCCACAACGGGCATCCCGTCGTGGTCGAGCTGTTCACCAGTCAGGGCTGCTATTCCTGCCCGCCAGCGGACAAGTATGTCGGCGAACTCAAGAAGCAGGCAAACGTCATCGCGCTCGCCGACCACGTGGACTATTGGGACTATATCGGCTGGAAGGACCCTTTTGCGTCGCCCACCAATACCAAACGCCAAAGGATGTACAGCAAGGCGATGGGTCTCTGGTCGATCTATACACCCCAGATGGTGCTTGACGGCCGAATGGAGGGCGTCGGGTCGCGGACTGGCGAAATCGCAAGCAAGATCAGCCGGATCGGGGCCATGGATGAAACCGAGCGGATTTCCATCCCGATCGCGCTCAGTGCATCGCCGGATACGCTTTCGGTCACGATTGAGGATGGGACCGCATCGAAGGAGTGCGATATCTGGCTGGTCACCTTCGATGACGAGGAAACCACCGCGATCCCGCGGGGCGAGAATGCGGGCAAGACACTGACCGAGTACAACATCGTGCGTGGCATCTGGCATCTGGGAGACTGGAACGGCCGCAAGGTCACCGCCGATGTCTCCGTCAAGGATCTCGGCGACGGCGCCGAAAATGCTGTTGTCCTGCTCCAGGAAAAGGGCCAGGGACCGATCCACGGCGCCGCGCTGGCCAGCTTGCGGTAGCGGCTCGCTTCATTCATCAGCCCTGGTTTTCTTGACCTCGCGCTTTGGCTGTCGCAAATATGAACGCTTCGCGCCGCCGCGGCCGGTCCGGCCGGAGCGGTTCACCGAATTTCCGTGAGACCACGCCTTGTCCGAGCACGATCCAAGATCCATTCAGCTTCATTCCGAGGAAGACTATGAGGGCATGCGCAAGGCCGGCCGGCTGGCGGCGGAGACCCTTGACTTCATCACGCCGCATGTACAGCCGGGAGTAACAACCGAGGAACTGGACACGCTCTGCCACCAGTTCATCCTTGATCACAACGCAATCCCCGCTCCGCTGAACTACAAGGGGTTCCCGAAGTCGATCTGCACGTCAATCAACCATGTCGTCTGTCACGGCATTCCCGGACCGCGCAAGCTGACCGAGGGCGACATCATGAACATCGACATTACCGTCATCCTGGACGGCTGGTACGGCGACACCAGCCGGATGTTTGGGGTCGGTAAGGTTTCGGTCAAGGCGGCCCGGCTGATGGACATTACCCATGAGTGCCTGATGCGCGGCATCGAGGTGGTCAAGCCGGGCGCCACCCTCGGCGATATCGGCCACGCCATTCAAAGCTTCGCCGAAAGCGAGCGCTGTTCGGTGGTGCGCGATTTTTGCGGCCATGGTCTCGGACGAGTTTTCCACACCGCGCCGAGCGTCCTGCATTACGGCACGCCGGGGACCGGCACCGTGCTGCACAAGGGCATGTTCTTCACGATCGAGCCGATGATCAACACCGGCAAATATGCGGTGAAGATCCTGCCGGACGGCTGGACGGCCGTGACCCGGGACCGCTCGCTTTCCGCACAGTTCGAGCATTCGATCGCGGTGACGGAAACCGGCTACGAAATTTTCACCCATTCGCCGCTCGGGCTCGACAAGCCGCCCTACGAAATCTGAAAAACCTCGCTGGACCTTCCATAACCCCATTGCAAGGCGGCTTTGGGAGGTAGAGGTGCAAGACGACCCGAAACCAAGGGAAAGCGACGGCGGCAATCTCGGTCATCGCCAGCGGCTTCGCCGCCGCTTCCTGACCGGCGGTCCGAGCGCGGTCGCGGACTATGAACTTTTGGAACTGGTGCTTTTTCTTGCCCAGGCGCGCGGAGACGTGAAGCCGCTCGCCAAGGAACTGATCCGGCGATTCGGGAGTTTCGCGGACGCGATCAGCGCCCCGGAAGCAGATCTGTTAAAGGTCCCCGGCGTGGGAGAAGCGGCGCTCGCCTCGCTGAAAACCGTTCAAGCCTCGGCTCTTCGTCTGATGGCGGAACCCCTGATGAAGCGCCCGGTGCTTAGAACCTGGGATCAGCTAATCGCCTATTGTCGCGCCGCCATGGGTTTCGAAAAAGTCGAGGAATTCCGTGTGCTGTATCTCGACCGGAAAAACCTGCTGGTCGCCGAGGAGGTACACCAGCGCGGAACGGTCGACCACACGCCGGTCTATCCGCGCGAAGTCGTCCGCAAGGCGCTGGAGCACGGCGCGTCGGCCATGATCACGGTCCACAACCATCCGAGCGGCGACACGACGCCCTCGAAGGCGGATATCGAAATGACCAAGGAAGTCGCCAAGGCAGCCGCCACCATGGGAATCGTGCTGCATGATCATGTAATTGTCGGTCGGTCCGGCCATACCAGTTTCAAGGCGGCGGGATTGTTATAAATCTACATGCGGTTTCTTGCCGTCAAAGCCAAGGTGATGCTTGGAAGCAGCGCCTCGGAGGGGTACTCTAACGCATTGCTGGAATTTGCATCGCCTTCACCGCAGTGAGTCGCGGACGGGGAAAGGTGGCGTTGGGAGAGTTCGCCGTGAACGCAAATGTTGGCCAATACAAAGGCGCCAATCACAAGCAACCGCTTCTCGCCAAGATCAACAATCTGTTTTTCGAGCTTTGGTCGTTCGGCAGCAATGCCTTGGTTTCATGGTCCGCGACCCGGCACGGGATCGAAATCCTGTCGATCCCCAAAGTTCGTCTGTTTACCCTCAAGGAACCGCACGAACGCGTGTTTAACGGGCCTCGGCGGCTGGATCCGGATCAAATGCGTGACGTCGCCAAGTCCCTTGAGGTCCAGCCCATTGAAATCAGGCTGGATTTCACGATCGGCGATGAGAAGACCGGCCTCAGCCATGACGATGTCGGCCATTTATTCGAAAACTACACGACCATAAAATACGCGCACCGGGCCGTGATGCTGCTCGATATTGTCGGATTTTCCAAGCATACCCCGGAAGCTCAGGCGAGCCAGCTGTCGACGCTGGAATTCGCGCTCAACATCGCCGAGGAAAGCTGCCGGCAGAAACTGTTGCCGATTGAGATGAAACGCTCGACGACCGGAGACGGGTTTTATATCTGGAACCGTCTCACCGGTCCCGACGCCGATATCGCGCTGTTCGTGCTGATGTCGATGTTCATCACCTACTACGGGGCTCTCAAGCGCGGGATCCGCGAGAAGGACGCGACTCCGGAACTGCGCGCGGCGGCGAGCATCGGGAGCCACTACACATTCTTCAATCCGAGGCGGGGCGAATTCGACAGCGAGGAATACATCGTCGGCGATGTCACGATCTCCGTCGCCCGCCTGATTGGAAAAACCAAGTCAAATCAGATCGTTGTCGGCGCCTTCTCGCGGCCCGGGCATGACGGGAAGCTGATTTACTCGGCCGAACACATGGTCGCCCTCGCCAACCGGGAACTGGAAAAATTCAAGGGCATGCAGTTGTTCGGCACCCCGGTCGACCGTTTCGCGTTCTACCTGACAGGCCCGAAAAAGCAGGACGGCAGCTACGTCAACCAGCGGATGCGCATCCTCGACAAGCACGGCTTCGAACATCTCTGCTACAACGCCAAGGTCAATGTCTTCGTTAAGGGAGCGGACCCATATTACACGGGTTTGCGCCATATCGACCTGGCGGGGAAGAAGCCTTAGGTGCCGAAAGCCAAGGTTGCTTCGACTTACTAGCCGTTTCTCGGTGACAAGCCGCCGGATCTAGCTGTCCAGAATGGCGTCTTGCATCCGGCACTCGTTGAATTTCAGCCCGGTGATCGTGGCGGCGACGAGATTGGCTTTTTCGAAATTCGTTTGCTGCAACCGCCCGGTCTCGGAACCGTCCTTGGCGCGGATGGGAATTCCTCCGACCGCGGCATTGGCCAGATTGGCGCGCCTCAGGTTGGCGCCAGTCAGATTCGCCCCGATCAGAACCGCATTGCTCAAGTCCGCGTCCATCAGGTCCGTCCCGCCGAAGTTCGACAGCACCAGGATACAGGATTTCAGCCGCGCGCCTCGAAGCTTGCCGCCGCGCATGCGCACTCCGGTCATGTCCCGGCCACTCAGGTCGTGATAGGACAGATCCATGCCATCCAGAATGGCCCGATGGCCTTTCTCGCCATTGGAATTGATCCATTCCTCGTGCTGGTCGAGTTGCTCGCGCACTTTGTCGGACATCGCCTGGTACTCGACCTTGTCGGGCTCATCGCCAACATCAAGCTCGCGTTTGTCCAGCCCGAGCAGAAGGTCCGCGCTCATCTTCGCGGCGCGAAGACTGACATTCTTTATCGTCGCATTGGAGAGTTGCGCCCCGTTCAGGTCGCTGCCGTTCAGATTGGTGTTGTTGAGCCGCGTATCCGACAGGTCCGCGCCGCGCAGGTTGGCGTATGACAGATCGACCTCCGACAGGTCCGATCCGAACAACTTGGCGCCTTCCAGATTCGCGCCGACCATGCTTGAGCCCTGGAAATCCACGTTCGACATCTTGGCGCGGGTGCCCAAGGCGTAATCCATGAGGCATTGCGTGAGATCGGTTCGTTCACTTCCGAAACTCTGATCACCGCCCGCCCCGAGCATCACTCCGCCGCGCAGATCAGCGTCCGTCAGATTCGCCTTGGTGAGATTCGCGCCGCGCAGGGAAGCGCCACGCAAAACCGCGCCCGTGAGATTGGCATCCTGGAGATCGGCCTCGCTCAGCACCGCGCCGAACAAATCCGCTTCGCTCAGATCGGCTCCGCGAAGTGTCGCCTGCGCGAGATTGGTGCCGAACAGCACCGCCTTGGAAAGATTTGCGCCGGTAAAATCCAGGCCAACCAGCGACATTTTGGACAAGTCCGCCTGTTTACCTCCACTCTTGTTGGCGAGCCATTTTCTGTGGTCCGCCAAGAAAGTTTGGAGATATTCCAGGGAATCGCTATCGATCAGATGTCGGTCGAGTGCGTTGTCCAATTTTAATCACCCTATGCTCAGACCGTCGATGCAGGCAGTCCCCCACGGCCATTCCATAAAGACAGTGCAACAGATCAGGTACCAGTTCAAGGGTAGCGCCCGATTAGCTTCACATTCTTGTGAAGTATTGATCACCTCTAACGCGTTTATTGGCCGGAATCGAGCCTTGAAAATCAATCTCGCTCAGGTTCACGCATCGCTATCGCGGCCAGCAGGCTACCGGCACAGCAAAGCGGTAGAATCACCAGCCCGAAACGAAAATCATCCACTGCATAGACCCGTGCGCCGTCCAAGAGCGCCCCGTCCCAGCGCGAATCCAGCACCAGACCGACCAGCGGCTGGAGCACGGCTCCGCCACCTACCGCAAATGTGTTTATCAGTCCGAGGGAGGCGCCACTGAACTCGGGCGCATTGCTTTCCTTGGCCACCGCGAAGCAGAGAATCATCGAGGCGGAGAACCCTCCCTGGACCACGAGCACCGCCATCAGGACGGGCTCCGGCATGTTCGGCCAGATGATGAGCGCCGCCGTCGAGACGGTGGCGATGGCGGTTCCCAGAATAACCAGGGGCCGGCGCTTGCCGAGGCGGTCCGATACCCAGCCGAGCAACGGCGCGGCGATCGCCCATCCCACGAAACAGATCGAAACC
>JAYOEU010000131.1:0-12680 GCA_038116915.1 Alphaproteobacteria bacterium | reverse complement strand
GCGCAGGCCTCCACCGCGCCGGCATAGGAAGGCGAATACCCAGTCCGCTTCATCGTCGGGATCGTGAGCTGGCCCGTGGTCACAACATTCGAGATCACGCTGCCGCTGAGCGACCCGAAAAAGCCGCTGGAGAGGATCGCGACCTTGGCCGGCCCGCCCCTGCTCTTGCCGAGCAGGGCCGCCGCGAAATTCATGAAGAACTCGCCGCCGCCGGTCACCACCAGCGCTGCGCCGAAGACCAGGAACCCGATGAGAATGTTGCCCGCCACCCGCATCGGCACGCCGACGATGCTTTCGAACCCCATGGCATAGGAGCGCACCAGCTCCTCGGGCGTCTTGCCGATCCCCCAGAGAAATCCCGGCGCCTCCTCGGTCCAGAGCGGAAAGGTGAAGAAGACGACGCAGACCGAGAACAGCACCAGCCCGCCGGCCCGGCGCACGCCCTCGAGCGCGAGGAAGCACATGAGCGCCGCCATGGCTGTCGGCAGCGGCGGGGCAACCGTATCCCAACCTTTCTCGACCATCTCTCCACCATGAAACGACAGATAAAGCGCCGTTACGACGGTGACCGCGAAGAGAATCCAGTCGTACATCGGAACTCGGTCGCCATGCCTGGAGACCGCCGGAAAAATCAGGAATGCCAAAGGCATGAAGATCGCGATCAGCAGGTAGTAGTACGAGTTGTCCAGCAGGACGATTCCGAAGGCATCAAAGCTGAAGGTCTGGTTGATCGCGACGAGAATCCCGAAGCCGCCGTATATCAGCGCGATCCAATAAACCAGACCGGTCAGCCGCTTTCGGCCCGGCTCTTCATATTTCTGGATTTCTTCGGCGAGGTCCGGAGCGGACGCCGAAACCTGGTCCTGCGTCATGCTGGTGTCCAAATGTCGCGGGGGCGGGCGGGCGCCTTGTGTACAAGCCAAGGCACGGGCGGCCGCGCGACGCGACCGCCCGTCCGATGGTGATGGGAGAGGCCGGGACCGGCTCAGTCGAGCCCTTTGTCCTTGCGGACCTTGGCCCACCATTCTTCCCAACCCGCGCCGGCCTTGATGTTGTTGCCCTTGGCGCGCTCCGCCTCGCGCATCTCGTGATACGAGTCCTGCGCATCCTCCCAGGCTTCGATCACCGCGGCCTGGCGGGCGAGCTTGGCGTCCTGCCACGCCTGGGCCTCATCGGACCAGACACCCTTTTCCTTGAAGTACTTCACGGAAGCCGGATGGAAAGCGGCCTCGCAGGGCGGAGTCGCGGCATCCTTCAGGCGCCAGAACTGGGTCGCGTAGGAGACGTCCTTGTATTTCGGATACATCTCGTCCATCGCCTTGACGATGGTATAGACCTCGTCGAAATCGCGGTCGGCGTAGGTGACCATCATCGGATAGCGGAAGGACATGGTGTTGGACGGCTTCTCGGGCGAGATGCCGGCGCCGGACTCGGTCTTGATCGGCGCGTACATCGGCGCGATCTGGGTCATCCGCTCCCAAGCCGCCTTGTCGCTGGGATCGAACTGGAGCCAGCTGATGCCGTTCGGCGAGGCTTCGATTTCCTTGGAGAAACCGGAGGTCGGAGCCGCGAGGAAGCCGTCGATCTTGCCGGTCAGCACCGAGGTCTTCATCACCCCGTAGCCGCCGTGCCAGACCCGCTCCCACTCGCCTTCCTTAAGGCCCGCGAAGGCGGCTACGGCGTCGGTCTTCACGTTCACCGACGGATTGCCCTTCACATAGCCGAGGCGGATGCCCTTGATGTTTCGGGCATCGGAGAACTTGGAATTGCCGAGCAGGACGATACCGGTGGCCGCCGGGGGCGAAAGCACGCAGCGAAGATCCTGCGGGCCCCAATCCGTCGAGGCGAAATCAAAGGTCCCCTCGGAGCCGAAAAAGGTACCGGATGCGAGGAAGGCGTAGTCGGCCTTGCGTTGCGTCAGCGGCAGCATGCGCCCGATGCTGGTTCCGGACGGGATGATGCGGATGCGGGTGCCATAAGTTTGCTTGAATGCATTGGCGATACCGGATGCCTGGGCAAAGCCCGAGCTGCCGAAGTCATAGGACGTGAAAACCAGGCGCTTCGGCACTTCACCGGCCGATGCCTGCGCGATCATTGCGAGTGCCGCGGCCGCGGCAACCGGAGCGACGGCCAGCTTAATCATTTTGTTCATAGATCCCTCCGGTTCATGACCGGGGTACTTTTCTTGATGGCCATTGGGCCTGTTTAGGCTTTCCCGGGCGCCGCCCCTCGCGTCGTATCGAGACCGGCAAGAACGGCAATCCTGGCCCGGACCGGGCCGCAACACAACCGCCTAGCCCGGAAAACTTCGATCGCGCCGGCCGGATTGTCGGTGACGGCACCTCACGATCATGCTTTTCCGCCGCCTTTCACGGGCCTGTTGGTCGACCGGCTGGGCTTGCCTGCCAGGCGGTATTGCGTACTTGGTTTCGCGCATATTGCCGACGCCCCTCAGACACGCCTGCCTCAATGCCGCGGCCCGCAAGGGCCCGAAGCAGATCAACGCTCCAGTCGACTCGGGCGGCTATTTTCAGCCCATAAAGACCTCGCGCGGCTGGAAAACGGCCCCAGCGTTGGCGTTCGGCGACTCTCGTTGTCTTGTCCGCGCCGAGTTGCTATATCCCGACTCGGTTTCCAGCCAGGGGCGGCTGGACCATCGCCGACCACAAGGCGGCCGCGGAACCGCCGCGCACCTGTCCCCCTGGGGCGACCATTCATGGCTAGACGCAGAAAATTATACGAGGGCAAGGCCAAGGTTCTCTATGAAGGCCCGGAGCCCGGAACCCTGATTCAGTATTTCAAGGACGACGCCACCGCCTTCAATAACGAGAAGAAGGGCGTGATCACCGGCAAGGGCGTCCTCAACAACCGGATCAGCGAGTATCTCATGACCCGGCTGGCCGAGATCGGCATCCCGACCCATTTCATGCGCCGCCTGAACATGCGCGAGCAGCTGATTCGCGAAGTCGAGATCATTCCGATCGAGGTTGTGGTCCGCAACATCGCCGCCGGCTCGATCTGCAAGCGCTTCGGCATCGAGGAAGGCACGCCGCTGCCGCGCTCGATCGTCGAGTACTATTACAAGAACGACCAGCTCGGCGATCCCCTGGTCGCCGAGGAGCATGTCACCGCCTTCGGCTGGGCCAATACCCAGGATATCGACGACATGATGGCCCTGTCGCTCCGGGTGAACGACTTCCTGTGCGGCCTGCTCATCGGTGTCGGCCTCAGGCTGGTGGATTTCAAGCTGGAGTTCGGCCGCTACTACACCGAGGAGGCGATGCAGATCGTGCTCGCCGACGAGATCAGCCCGGACAATTGCCGGCTCTGGGACGTGCACACCAACGAGAAGCTCGACAAGGACCGCTTCCGCCGCGATCTCGGCGGCGAGCGCGAGGCCTACCAGGAAGTCGCCCGCCGGCTCGGCGTGCTGCCCGAGGCCGGTCCGATGGACCTGAAGGGTCCGAAGGCGATCCAGTAACCCCTTTCCGGAAGACGATATGAAGGCGACCGTCCACGTAACCTTGAAGACCGGCGTTCTCGACCCCCAGGGCAAGGCGGTCGAGAACGCATTGGGCACCCTCGGCTTCGGCGGTGTCGCGGGCGCCCGCATCGGCAAGTATATCGAACTCGACCTCACCGAAACCGACGCCGCCAAGGCCGAGGCCCAGGTCACCGAAATGTGCGAAAAACTCCTCGCCAACACGGTGATCGAAAACTACCGGGTCGAGGTTATTTAATTCGGTTAATTCGGGGACAGCAACCTAATTCAAGAATTAGGTGGCTGTCCCCGAATTCCCATTAGGTGGCTGTCCCCGAATTCCCCAAAACTCCCGAATTCCAAAACTCCCAAGCCGGGAAAAACCGTTCAAAACCTTCCATATCCCCAGTGAGAGGTTCACCGGGAGGTATCCATGGCGAGGTTTGCGCGACTTGTCGTTCCACACGTGCCGCATCACGTCACGCAGCGCGGAAACCGCCGGCAGCAGGTCTTCTTCGGCGACAATGATTACCGCGCATATCTCGACCTGCTCAGGACCTGGAGCACGCTGACCGAGACGCGGATCTGGGCTTATTGCCTGATGCCCAACCACGTTCACGTCATTGCGGTGCCGCCGGACGAAACCGGCCTCGCCCGCACCTTCTCCGAAACCCACCGGCGCTACACCCGCCGCATCAATTTCCGCGAGGGGTGGCGCGGCCATCTCTGGCAATCCCGGTTCGCCTCCTTTGCGATGGACGAGGCTCATTTGTTCCGCTGCGTGCGCTATGTGGAACTCAATCCGGTGCGCGCCGGACTAAGCCGCTCACCCGCGCAGTGGCCATGGAGCAGCGCCGCCGAACATGCGGGCCACACCAGCGAACGGATCTGCGATCCGGCGCCGTTCGGCAGGGCCACCGGAGGATCTGGCAGGTATGCGGGCGCACGCGCGATCGGGCCGGCCGCTCGGCAGCGGAGCCTTCCTCAGCGCCCTCGAGACCAGGTTCAACCGCCCACTCCGCCCCCGGCGGCCGGGACCGAAACGAAAAGGCTAATTAAGTGGCTGTCCCCGGACTTCCGTCAATTGGTCGAACCGTTTCAATTCGGGGACAGCCACCTAAATCTCGAATTAGGTGGCTGTCCCCGAATTAACCCTCAGCTACCCTCCAGATTTCATGTGTTCGCGGATCCATGCCGCAAGCTCCGGCTCCGATAGCGCTCCGTCGGCGAGGGCCATGACGGTCTCCAGGCAATCCGCGTCGCTGGCCTCCACTGTGTAGCCGTTCAATGCCAGAAACAGTTCCGCCACGACCAGGGAAGTTCGCTTGTTGCCGTCCACGAACGGATGGTTGCGGGCGATCCCGTAGGCGCACGACGCCGCCAGATCGGCCGCGTCACAGGTCTCGTAGGCCGCCCTGTTGATGGGACGCGCCAACGCGGATTCCAGCAAACCAGCATCACGGAGTCCCGTTTCGCCGCCATGCTCGGCGATCTGCTCGCCATGGATCGCCAGGACAACGCTCCGGTCGATCCAGGTCCAAGGCTTCATTTAGCCAATTCACGCAGGACAGCGCGCCGCTTCTTCATGATCTTGCGCGCCGCTTCCATCTGGCGTTCGAACTCCGGGTCGTAGGGGGTCAATTCGATTCCCCGCTCGGTCTCGACCACATGGAGGCTGTCGCCCTGGCCGACGCGCAGCTTGGCCAGAACCTCCTTGGGCAGGATCACGCCCGTGGAATTGCCGACGGCTTTCAGCTTCAAGGTGGTCATAAGAGGCTCCAACTCAGCTCGACGCGAAGTATAACATTTGTGGTAACGACTATCACGCACCATTTTGACCGCCCACCTCTTAATCCGAATTATTCGAACCATTGGCGCCGGAATCCGGGAGGGTCGGCGTTCATCGCCCCCGGCCCTCAATACCCCGATATCCCCGTTTCTCCCCTAGCCCCCGTGCCCCCTTGGCGCTATAGTCCCGCCGCGCTGGCTGGTGCGCATGGGGCGACGCTGGCGCCGTACCCTGAACCGTCTTCGAGGGGGCATTGGCGACCGGCCCGAGACACGGGCGGCATCCTGCACTATGTCCAAAGAGGCATGCTGAAGGCCGCCGAGGGAGCGCAGCTTCACCCCCGGGACGCTCGGATCAGAACGCCCCGGGTTTGTTTATTTCAGGGCCGGCTTCCGGCCGCCAAGATCACCGGGAGTTTACCCATGGCCGCCTATCAGTACATCTACGTCATGAAGGGCCTGTCCAAGACCTTCCCTGGCGGGCGCGAGGTTCTGAAGAACATCCATCTTTCGTTTTTCCCCGGCGCCAAGATCGGCGTTCTCGGAGCGAACGGAGCCGGTAAATCCACGCTCCTGAAAATCATGGCGGGCGTCGAAACCGAATTTCAGGGCGAGGCCTGGGCCGCCGACGGCGTGAAGGTCGGCTATCTGCCGCAGGAGCCGGAGCTGGAAGCCGGCAAGACCGTGCATGACATCGTCATGGAGGGAATGGGCGAAACCAAGGCCCTGCTCGACCGCTTCAACGAGGTCAGCGCCCGCTTTGCCGAGGAAATGACGGACGAGGAGATGAACAACCTGCTCGCCGAACAGGCGGAACTGCAGGAGAAGATCGACGCCGCCAACGCCTGGGATATCGACCGGACCATCGATATCGCCATGGACGCGCTCCGGCTGCCGCCGGCGGATGCGGATGTCGGGCCGTTGTCGGGCGGCGAGAAGCGCCGGGTGGCGCTGTGCCGCCTGCTGCTGTCCGCGCCGGACATGCTGCTGCTCGACGAGCCGACCAACCATCTGGACGCCGAATCCGTCGCCTGGCTGCAACGCTTCCTGCATGACTTTCCGGGGACGGTGGTCACCGTTACCCATGACCGCTACTTCCTAGACGAGGTGGCGGGTTGGATTCTGGAACTCGATCGCGGCCGGGGCATTCCCTACGAGGGGAACTATTCGGGTTGGCTGGAACAGAAGCAGAAGCGTCTGCTGCAGGAAGGCCGGCAGGAGGCCTCCCGCGCGCGCATCCTCGCGGACGAGCTGGAATGGGTACGCTCCTCGCCCCGCGCCCGTCAGGCCAAGAGCAAGGCCCGGCTCGGCGCCTATGAGGCCTTGCTTGCCCAAAGCCAGGAGAAGGTCCAGGACACCGCCCAGATCGTCATCCCGGCCGGACCGCGTCTCGGCGACCTGGTCATTGAGGCAAAGGATCTCGCCAAGGGCTTTGCGAACCGGTTGCTGATCGACGCGCTGACCTTCAAGCTTCCGCCCGGAGGCATTGTCGGGATCATCGGCCCGAACGGTGCCGGCAAGACCACGCTGTTCCGCATGATCACCGGCGGTGACACGCCCGACAACGGCACGATCACCGTCGGCGACACGGTGAAGCTTGGCTATGTCGATCAGTCCCGTGACTCTCTCAAGCCGACGGCGACGGTTTACGAGGAAATCTCCGACGGCCAGGAGGAAATCGAGCTCGGCAAGCGCAAGATGCAGAGCCGGGCCTATTGCGGGCTGTTCAATTTCCGCGGCTCGGACCAGCAGAAGAAAGTAGGCCAGCTTTCCGGCGGCGAGCGCAACCGCGTGCATCTCGCCAAGATGCTGAAATCAGGCGCCAATGTGATCCTGCTCGACGAGCCGACCAACGATCTGGACGTGGACACGCTGCGGGCACTCGAGGAAGCGCTTCTCGAATTCGCCGGCTGCGCCGTGGTCATCACCCATGACCGCTGGTTCCTGGACCGCATCGCCACCCACATCCTCGCCTTCGAGGGTGACAGCCGCGTGGAATGGTTCGAAGGCAACTATCAGGCCTACGAGGAAGACCGTAAGCGCCGCCTCGGCGCCGAGGCCGACCAGCCGCATCGAATCAAATACAAGCCGATTGCCCGGACCTGAACCCCGCCGGACAACAGGTGCGAAATAGGGTCAGTTGGCGCGCAGCTTTTCGAGATTGGCGCGCATGGCTTCGATCAGCGCCGAGATCTTGCCGCCATTGCTCTGAATGACCGAGTTGTACTCGTTGCGCTGGGTAATTCCCATGCTCACGCCCTCGATCACGACATCCACGATCTTGTAGCTGTCATCCTTGGGCAGCAGGCGCCAGGTCACGTTGATCGCCGTCCCGGCGCGCGCGGGATCATAGATCTGCGACATCACGAAGATGTATTGCCGGTTGCTGAGCTCATGACCGGTCACCCGGACCTGCTGACCGGAATAGTCCTTGAAGCGCTTGGAATAGGTGAAAACGATGATCTGCTCGAATAACGAGAGATACTCGGTACGCTGTTCGGGCGTGGCGAGGTTCCAGTTTCGCCCCAGCACGAACTGGCCGATCCAATCCATGTCGAAACCGTCGGTCAACAGCTTCGAGAAACCCGCCCGCTTCTCTTCGGCGCTCATGGTCTGGTTGGAAACCAATTCGATCGCCTTGGCTCCGAGCGAGTCAATGAACGCCTCAGCGTGCTTGCCCTTGTCGTCGGCCCGGGCGCCGGAGATCAGAACAAACGTAGCAAATATGATTAAGGCGAACGCCCGCACCCCGGTCATGGCCATCCTCATTTGCTGAAATTCACGCGATTACCCACCGGACGCCTTGAGCGGCGCGCCAGCTTCCGGGGTCGGCAACTGGCGATCGAATTCTTCCGAAAGATCCGGCGTCGTCGCGTCGGTCGGAATCACGCCGTTGTTGACCGCGGCCTTGCGCTGTTGGCGGTAGATGCTCCGGATCTTGGCGTAGAAATCGATCGCGTCGGAGCGCAGATCATCGATGCGGTCAAAGTTCTCGGCCCTGAAATCAACCGCCTGCACCACCCTGCGGCCGATACCGAAAGGTTGCTGGAAGTTGCGATCGCCGAGATAGGTGAATGGATCGATGAAATAGTCGACGACCAGGCCGACCGTATCCCTGACGTTCGAGGGTCCGAGCAGCGGAAGCATCAGATAGGCGCCCTCGGACACGCCGTGGACACCAAGCGTCTGGCCGAAATCCTCTTCGCGGTAGGGCATGCCCACCCCGTCAGCCGCGTCGACGATGCCGAACAGCGCGCCGTTCACCACGAAGCGCGCCGACGTCACTTTCGCATGCTCCCAGTCGCCCTGCATCACGTCGTTGGCGAGGATCACCGGCGACTTCAGCCAGCGCAGGAAATTCCGCACGGCATCGCGAATCGGATCCGGAACACCTTCCTTGTAGACATAGGAAACCGGCCGCAGCACGACCTGATCCAGGACATCGTTCACCGCGAAGATCACGCGGTTCACGGGTTCGATCGGATCCCCGTTATCAACCGCTCCGTCGGAGGTGGCGGAGGCGCAGGCGCCGAGCATCAAAGCCCCGGCCAACAAGGGTCCCACGCTCGTCCATCGAAGGAAACGGGTCACCGGATCCGTCCGCTTTGTCTCGCGTTCCACGACCGACTTTTTTCGTTCCGCCGCTTGCATTCGAGACCGACCTCGACTTTCATTGATAGTCCATCCGCCAAGGCCGCGGACGTTACTTCCGAAATTATCTCACGCCAAGGGCTTAGCATACGCAGCCCCCGAATGGCCAGTGTTCCGCTTGGCCCGGACAATCGCGTACAGGAAGAATGTTGCAAAAATATCGCTAAATTTGGTGCGATTTCCCATATTTCCTGATTCGGCCTACCGGGTGCGCCGCGCCATTGCATAGGCCCGCCGCTGCCACTCCGCCGCGCCGACCGCCCGATACAGCCGCCCGGCCTGCATGAGCAGGGCGGTTGCCGTGGCATTGTCCTGATTGATGCTGAGCGCTCCGATCTGAAACAGCGCGTCGGCTTCACCGATGCGATCCCCCGCCTGTTGAAACAAGCCCCGGGATTCGGCGTAGGCCATCTGGGCCTGCGGGAGATTGTCCTGCATGGCTTCCAGGTCGCCGATGGCGCGCAAGGCCGAGGCTTCCTGTGCCAGGTCACGCAGCCCGTGATACATGGACCGCGCGGACACGAAATTCGCTCGCGCCCGATCCACGTTCTCCATGAGCAGATCAACCTGCGCCATGTCCATCAGGGTTTGCGCCTGATCGCGCGCGCCGCCGAAGTACTGATAGTGGTTATAGGCCTCCTTCATCGCCTCCCGCGCCGGCCGGTTGCGCCCTTTCGCGACCTCGATCTGCCCTCGCCCCTTCAAGGCATCCGCCATCGTTCCCAAGGACTGAGCGGTCTTGGCGAGCGACAAGGCCCGTTCGAAAAGCCCGCGCGCTTCATCCAGGCGGTCCGCCAGGCGCTCCATTTCTCCAAGGCCGACGAGCAACCGCGCTTCCAGTCCCTTATCGTTGGCATCGGTAAAGTGATTGCGCGCGTTGAGGCCATTGGCCCTCGCGTAGTCGAAGCGGATGCGGGCTCTTCGCAGATCTCCGCGCCCGGACAACAGGTCACTCGTGCCCACCCGCAGCCCCGCGTCTCGGTACCGATCGGCCCCCTCGAGTGCCGATGCCTGCGCTTCACCCGGCCGCGACATCATTCTGTAGATATCGGTGATCGCCATGCGGACATGGCCCTCGCCGACCAGATCCCCCGTCCGCCTGTAGAGCGTGAGCGCCCGCTCCAGCCGGTTTTGCGCCTCGCTGGTCTGTCTCGTTTGCCGGTCGATTTCCGCACGGCAGAACAGCGCGTGCGCCTCGCCGGTTCGGTCCGCCGATTGGGTGAAAAGAAATCTTGCCTGGTCATAGGCGCCGCCGGCTTCGTCATTTTGGGCCAGCTTGGCGCAACATTCCGCATAGTTGAGAAGGGCGTTGCCCTCCCCCATCCGGTCGTTCGCCTCATTGAACAGCCGCCGGGCCTCTTCGAGCGACTGCTTGGCGGCATCGTAATTGCGCAGGCCGAGATCGACGATACCGAGTTCGAGATGCCCCTGTCCCTGGCCGCGAGGCTTGCCCGCTTCCTGGTATACCTCAATCGCATCGGTGAAGATCTTGCGGGCGAGCTCGGCATCGCCTTTTTCGAACTCAAGCTGACCGAGGCTCACCCTCGTATCGGCATAGCCCTCCTGCTCCCCGGCCTCCTTGAAAAGCTGCGCCGCCTCGTGGAAATTCTTGCGGGCGTCGTCATCCAACCCGAAGATCCGGAAGCCCTCACCCTGCGCCCACAGGCGCCCCGCCATGGCCACCGGCCCGGTGCTCAGCACGCCGCCGGACCGCATGGCTTGTATGCCGCCGGAGCGTTGAATGTTCCGGGAAACCGCCCAATCCACGAATAGCCCCGCCAGGCCGAAGAACCCCACCACGGCGGCGACCAGATGTTGAAAATTTGGTGCGCGGTCAATCGTGAAGAAATAGCTCGCGCCGACCGCGATCCCGATCAAGCCAAGGATCGTAAGTCGACGACGCCAGGTTCCGAGACTGCCCCGGCGCTTCGCGCGGCTGATAGCTGTACGCACCCAAAATCACCATTTTTACGTGACCATGGAATGGCGACGGCCCGTTGCCGACCTCATTCCTCTCTGTCCGGCATTTTAGTTGATTGCTCGATTTTGTCCCGATCTTTCGCTTCACGATGCGTCGAGCCGGCCTGATGCAGCCTGTAAAGCGGCTTCGACAACATGGGCAAGATGTAGATCGGAAACTGCACCACGCCGAGATAAAGCCACATGTCGTCGACCGCGCCGGCACCGACAACCGGCAGCAGAAGGGCAAAATTGCGATTGCCGCTCGCCAAGGCCGCCGCGCCGGCGAAGGTCCGCGGCAGGAAAAACAGAGCGCCCGCGGTGATCGCCTGCAGGCCGGCGCTCGCGCAGCACGCGGTAACCAGGAATAGCGGGATACTGCCCGGGTCGGTTTCCATCGATCTGTGAAGACCGCCCATGATCGTGACCGCGAACAGGGACAGCAGAACGACCAGAATGCCGTCCACCGCAAGGGCGGTTTCCCGGGCCCGGCGCGCGCCCACCAGCGCTCTCAATCCCTGTCCGGCCACGCAACAGCCGGCAACCATCAGAAGCAGCCGGCCCGCGACCTCGAGGGCTGAGCCGTCGCCGAAGGCGCCGCCAGCGAACAGGCTCAAGATCACCGGCAACGTGATCGGAAACAGCAGAGTCGCGCCGATCATGATCAGCATTGCTGCGGCGGCATCCAAACCAAGCAAGAGCGCCAATCCGGGGACCGTCACCAAAGGCGGGCAGGCGCTCCAGGCGACCAGAACCACCAGCAGGTTTTCCGGCAATCCGATAAGCCGGCCGATTCCGTATACCAAGGCCGGGACCGCCAACAAGACCCAGGCAACGCCGAGACCGACAAAACCCAAGCCGCGTATCCGTGCGCGGATTTCAGTTGGATCCACCCGGTAGACCGAGATCGCGAACAGTATGAGAACCAGCGGTTCGGCGAGCGGTCGCGCGATTTCCGTCAGGGCCGGGAAAAGCAGTCCTACAACGAACCCGATCGGCAATACCCAGGTGCCGTGTCGGCCGATAAGGGAAAGGGTGGAAGTGAATGTCACGATATCTGCGATCACGGTTGCGTAAAATTTACGAACATGGATTGCGCGCGCGCCTGATCCCGGTAAATTCAAAACATGGATAACAATAAGCCCTTGGCGACATGCCGCCTCAGTGTTTCACCCGAATGGATCGACTATAACGGGCATATGAACGTTGGCTACTACAGTGTCGCGTTCGACAAGGCGACCGACGTGCTGTTGGACAACATTGATTTGGGTGCGGCTTACCGGCACCGGGCGGACGCATCGATGTTCATCGTCGAAGCTCATCTGACCTACGAACGCGAGGTCTCGGAGGGAGACCCTCTGCGATTTGAAACCCGGGTACTGGACGCGGACGGCAAACGGTTGCATATCTTTCACGCCATGTATCATGAAACCGACGGATATCTCGCCGCGACCAACGAGCTCATGGGGTTGCATGTGGACCTTCAAAAGCGGCGTTCGGCGCCATTTCCCGACACGGCGCAAGAGCGGATTGCCGCATTGCTCGCCAGCCAGCAAGAGCTTCCGCGCCCCGAACAGTGCGGCCGGATCATCGGCATCCGGCGGCATGAAGCGGCAAGACCCGGTGAATAGTCCGAGGGCGCTGGACATGGTACTTACCCCCAATATCCCTGATCGCTTTCCAGACTCAGGCTTTGCAGATTGTTTGCAGAGCCGAGGCACCGGTCATGGATATCAGTCCACAACAAACCGGCATTTCCCATTTGGAACACCTATGGTCAACCTATCGACGATAATCCCGT
>JAYOEU010000130.1:0-12727 GCA_038116915.1 Alphaproteobacteria bacterium | reverse complement strand
CCCGCCACCCCGACCTCGAACTCAAGACCCACTTCGATCACCGCGCCACGCAGATCCTCGGCCTCAATGACCTCGGCGAGCGCCTCACCGACCCGGGTCGCCGCATCCGCCTGCCCATAGGCGACTTTTCCGAACAGAATATTGTCCTGGAGTGATGCGGCGGCATTGTAGCGATCGGCCGTGAAGAACTCGACCGAACCGTTAAGATCCTCCGGCAAGTCCGCCGCGAAGACCTTGCGTGCCTCGAGGATCCGAGCCCGCGTATCGTCGTCGATCAGACCGAGACGGTGCCGGGCTGGGATGAGCTTGAAGGGTAGGGACAAGAAGCGATCCCGATCCTCCGACGCCATGCCCGTCAGGCCAAGCCTTTCCGCTCGTCCGATAAGGATCTGGAACTCCGGCAGGTCTTCGGAGGAAATGAAGGCGTATTGCGTGAAGAACTCGTGATCCGGCGGCAGATCGGCGAACAGCTCCACCATGGTGGAGGCCACATCCCGCCCGATACGGATGAAATCCTCGGTAAGGCCGGTCTTCTCGAGAACCTGTCGCACATAGGCGTTCTCGGCGATGTTCTCGAGCGCGAAGTTAGTTCCCACCGGGGTGCCGAACAACAGGTTTTCCGCGACCGAGGCGTTGGTATTGTATACCGTTTCGTCAAAGGACTCGACGAGAGTCGCCATTCCCCGTTCGGCCAATCGGTCGCGAAGCGTGCTGCGCGCTTTCAGAACCCGCTCGGCAATCTCCGGCCGCGCTTCTGGGTCGATGGATCCCCTGAGACCGAGCGCATAGGTGTCGTCCGCGAGATCGACGATTTCCAGAAGTTCCGCGAGTCTCTGATTCAAGGCCGGGCCGCGCTCGACGCCGATGGCTTCGTAATCGATCCAATCGGCTTCCAGGTCATCCAGGGCGTTTCCGGAAAGCCGCGAATTCTCCAGATTCCTTGCCCGCTCCGCGGCATTGCCGAAGTCATCCGGCACCGGAACCACCGGCTGATGCATGGCGCCAAGCAGGATATTCTCCCGCAACGTGCTGTTGAAGGCATAGGCGCTCGGGCCCACATACCCCATTCTGCGGCCGGTGGCCGCTTCCGGAAGCGCGGAGATTTCCTTGCCCGCGATGGTGATCTGTCCACCATCCGGCATCAGCAGCCGGGCCATCAACATCGCCATGAGATCCTTACCGCCGCCGCTGGGTCCCACCAAGGCAACACGCTCCGTTGCCTCGATGGTGAGCGAAAGGTTCTCGATGATCGGCTGACCCTCGTCGTCCAGCAGCGACAGGTTGGCGGCGCTGACCGGGCCTGCAAGACGGAAGTCCCGTTCCAGTTCGGCCTGCTGCATTTCGGCCGGGAGGGTGCCGGCCGGATCGAACTGCTCGACCACCTGGTCGTATTTGATCTTCGCGTCCGCAAGCCTCTGGTAATAGGAAAGCAGTTCCTTCCAGGGCGCTGAAAGATCCTTGTAGGCGGCCAGGACGGCGACCAATGCGCCGAAGGTAAGGTCGCCCTTGATCACCAGATAGCCGCCGATCGAGTAGAAGAAGAAGGGCGTCAACTGGGCGATGAAATTATTGACGAACTTGATGAAGAACTTACGCCGGTAAATCTCGAAGCGGATATTGTAAATCGTACCGAGCCGATCGGAGACGCCGGCCAAGGCCCAGCGCGCGCCATCATTGGCGCGTACATCCTGAATGCCCGAGATGGACTCGCCGATCTTTTCCGCGAACCGGCGCACATTGCGTACCCGCGCCTTGCCGAGTTGGTTCACGTGCCATTGCATTTTCGGGATTATGTATCCCTGGATCGGATAGAGCGCGATCGCCGCCAGGCCGAGAACCCAATCCTGGATGAACATGAAGACAAGAATGGTCAGCAATGTGCCGCCTTGAAAGGCCGGGAGCGCGATCGAATCGCCGATGAACCCACCCAGGGGCTCGACCTCGGCGGTGACCATTTGGATCACCTCGCCCTGGCTGACCCGGCGGAAATGCGGCAGCGGAAAGCGCAGCACCCTGGAAAAAAGATCAAACCGCATGCGGCGCAGCATGCGTTCGCCCAACTGGCCGCGGAAGACGTTGACATAGTATTTGAAGGCGCCGTTGATGCAGACAAGCGCCAGGAAGGCACCGCTCAGCACCATGAGGTAGTCGATCTGATCTACCGGGATGCCGAACAGCTCGCTGGGCAGTTTCTTGCCGCCGATGGCCTTGTTGATGATGGTCTTCGGCAGATCCAGGGAATAGTAAAGAAACGGGAAGGACAGCCCCGTTATAATCAGCAAGATGATCTGGTCCCGCTTGCTGTACCGCCAAATGAACCGGAAGAGAGATGTTTCCATCGTTATGTGGCTCTGCTACCCAAATTCGCGAGGTTTCATAGAACCTCCGGGCGGCACTGTAGCGGAATGCGAATCCCCGGTAAACGGAGCGGTTGAGAGGGTCCTATTTTTTGCTGTTTCGCCGGAAACCCAGGCTGTGGCATATTTCACGGCGAAAAGGGCGGGGCGGTGGAATACGACGCGCGGTCTAGATCGGGTCGATCGGGGCGGTCGCTGACCGCTCCTGACGGCGACAGTCGGTCGTCAGTGGGAGTATACCATGCGGAAACGACGGACTGGCGACCAGGTCGGGCACGCCCGCGTTCTGATGTACAGCCACGACACGATGGGGCTCGGCCATCTGAGGCGGTGCCGGGAAATCGCGCATTCCCTGGTCGAGGACGCATCCCAGCTGTCGGTTCTGATCCTTTCCGGTTCGCCCATTATCGGAAGTTTTGATTTTCGCGCGCGGGTTGATTTCGTCCGGGTGCCCGGCGTCATCAAGCTGCGCAACGGCGACTACACCTCTCTCAATCTGCATCTCGATATCGAGGAGACGCTGAAGCTTCGGGAATCGATCATCCGTCATACCGCGGACACGTTCGATCCCGATCTGTTCATCGTCGACAAGGAGCCATGGGGATTGCGCGGCGAGGTGCGCGATACCATGGAAATGCTGAAGGAACGGGATACACCGCTCGTGCTCGGGCTGCGCGACGTCATGGATGAGCCGGCCGCGCTGGTGCCGGAATGGGAGCGCAAGAAGGTTCTGCCGGCCTTGGAGGACCTCTATGACGAGGTCTGGGTCTACGGCATGAAGCAGATCTGCGACCCCTTCGAGGGTCTCGACATGCCCGGCAGCGTGCGCATGAAAACGCGGTATACCGGATATCTCCGGCGCCGGGTGCCGAGTGTCGGCGCGACGCCCTATCTGCCCTTGACCGAGGACCCGTTCATCCTGGTCACCGCCGGCGGTGGTGGCGACGGCGACGGGCTGATGGATTGGGTGCTCCGGGCCTATGAGCACGACCCGCACCTTCCCTACCCGGCCTTGCTGGTACTGGGACCGTTCATGTCGCTGGAGAACCAGGCCGATTTCATGGAGCGGGCGGCGCAACTCGACCGGGTTCACGTGATCACGTTCGATTCGCGGATCGAAAGCCTGATGGCGCGCGCGGCCGGCATGGTTTCGATGGGAGGATACAATACCTTCTGCGAGATTCTCTCCTTCGACAAACGGGCTCTGATCGTGCCCCGCACCGAACCGCGGCTGGAGCAGTTTATCCGGGCGCAGCGCGCTGAGGAGCTCGGCATGATCAGCATGCTGGTGGATGACGGCGACCGTGATCCCGGCCAGATGGCGGCGGCCTTGCGGCGGCTCCCGAGCCAGCCGAAACCGTCCGAACAACTCTCGCCGGAAATTCTCGGCGGGCTCGACGAAGTCAACAAGCTGGCCTGGCGCTGGCTGGAACGCACGCGGGCCGGTGGCGGCAAACGCGCGCGCCGCCGCGCCTGATCCTCCATGCCGCACGGCCACGGAACGGGTTTCCAAGCGCATCCAAGGCCCCGCGTGGCCATCGTTCTGAAGGGCTACCCGCGGCTTTCCGAAACCTTCATTGCACAAGAGATCCTGTCGCTTGAAAACAGCGGGATCGACGTTGCCATCGTTTCCCTGCGGCACCCCACGGACGGGAAGACCCACCCGGTGCATGACCGGATTACCGCGCCGGTCCTCTATCTGCCGGAATATCTCTACCAGGAGCCCGTGCGGGTGTTGCGCGGCTGGTGGAAGGCGCGAAAGCGTGCTGGATACGGCGCCGCGCGCCGGATCTGGCTCGCGGATCTGCTGCGCGATCCGACGCCGAACCGGATCCGGCGATGGGGTCAGGCGCTGGTCCTGGCGGCGGAACTTGATCCGGAAATTCCGTCACTCTACGCGCATTTTCTGCACACGCCCGCATCGGTGACCCGATACGCGGCCCACATCACCGGGCGGCCGTGGTCGGTCTCCGCGCATGCCAAGGACATATGGCTGACACCGGAGTGGGAGAAGCGCGAGAAACTGGCGGATTGCGCCTGGGCCGTGACCTGCACGGCCTATGGTCACGCGCATCTCAATTCCTTGGCGCCGGGCAAGACGTCGCTCAGTTATCACGGTCTTGACCTGTCGGTTCTGCCGAGCCCGCCGGACACCCGGTCGCCGCGCCGGGGTCAGGACGAAAAGGATGCGCTGCGTTTGGTTTCGGTCGGGCGTGCGGTGCCGAAGAAAGGATTCGGCGTGCTGCTCGAGGCGTTGGCCTTGCTCTCGCCGGATTTGCATTGGCGCTGGGTGCATATCGGCGGCGGCGCCGACCTCGGCAAATTGAAGTCCCGGGCGGAAGCTCTCGGGATCGCCGGCCGCATCTCCTGGCGCGGCTCGCGTGCCCAGGCGGAGGTGTTCGAGGCCTATCGCGAGGCCGATCTGTTCGTTCTGCCGAGCCGGATTGCCGAGGATGGCGATCGCGACGGTTTGCCCAATGTGCTTATGGAAGCCGCCAGCCAAGGGCTTTGCTGTATCGCGAGTGATGTGGCCGGAGTGTCCGAACTGCTTCGCCACCAGGAAACCGGATGGCTGACGCAAGCGGATGATCCAGACGCCCTCGCGGCCGCGATTACTTCTCTCGGCCAGGACCCCGCGCGTCGCCTCGCGCTTGGCCGCGCCGCGCTGGATCGGGTCAGCCGCTACTTCGATCATGCGGCCGGCCTGACCGTGATCCGCGAGCATCTCGGCATGGTCGCCACCACGGCTGATGCGAGCTCCCAAGCGGTTCCGGACGCTGCCCAGTGAAGGTTGCCTTCTATGCGCCGTTGAAGCCGCCGAATTCGCCGAGGCCGTCGGGGGATCGGCGGATGGCCCGGCTGATGATGGGCGCGCTTGGCGCGGCGGGTCATGATGTGCGGCTCGCCTCGCGCATGCGCTCCCGGGACGGGACCGGCGATCCCCGGATACAGGCCCGGATCGCGAGATTGGGCGCTCGTTTGGCGGCGCGGCTTATTGACCGTTATTCGATGCCGGACGCGTGGCGGCCCGACCTCTGGTTCACCTATCACCTCTATTATAAGGCGCCGGATTGGATCGGCCCGTCCGTCGCCGAGGTCCTGGACATCCCTTATGTGGTCGCGGAAGCGTCGCATGCGCCGAAGCGCGCCGCCGGCCCATGGCCGCACGGTCACCATCAGGTCGAGGCCGCGCTCCGGCGCGCCGATCTTGTCATCGGATTGAACGGGCGGGACCGGGTCTGCGTCGAACCTGCATTGGGGCGCCATGGCCGCTATGTCGACCTGCGCCCGTTTCTGGAGCCCCGGCCGGGAACGGATCGCGGCGAAGCGAGAGCCAAGATCGCGGCGGCGCACGGCCTGCCGCCGGATGCCGTATGGCTCCTCGCCGTGGGCATGATGCGCCCGGATGCCAAGCTCGAGTCCTATCAGGTGCTGGGCCGCGCCCTCGGGCAAATCAAGTCCGGCGCGGGCTGGCGTCTGATCGTTGTCGGCGACGGACCGGCCCGCAAAGCCGTCGAGGCCTCGCTCCCGGCCGACACGGTCTATGCCGGAACGCTGCCCGCCGAACAGTTGTGGGAATATTATGCGGCGGCGGACCTGTTCGTCTGGCCGTCGATACGGGAGGCCTATGGGATGGCGCTTCTGGAAGCGCAGGCATCCGGCCTTCCCGCTGTCGCCGGCGATGCGGGCGGAGTGCCGGAAATACTGCGTGATGGCGTGACCGGTCTGTTGGTTCCCGAAGGAGACGCGGCCGCCTTCGGCTCGGCGGTCCGGCGTCTGATCGACAACCCGTGCGAGCGGCTTGTCATGGGCCGCAAAGCCAAGAGCACGGCCGATCTAGATCATGGATTCCACACCGCGGCAGCCACTATAAATGGCTGGCTAACCGAGATCTTGCGGGTGCGGAAGGTCGGCAAATGACGGTTCGTATCGCTTTTGTTCGCCATGGTCCGACCGACTGGAACCGGGAACACCGCTTGCAGGGCCGCGCGGATATCCCGCTTTCTGACGCCGGACGGACCGAGGTTTCCGGATGGCGGCTCCCCGCCGGTCTGAAGGATGTGCCCTGGCGGGTCAGCCCCCTGGTCCGAGCGATGGAGACCGCCGCGATTCTGGGCATCCGCGAACCGGAAGTCGATCGGCGGCTGATCGAGATGGATTGGGGCGAATGGGAGGGCGAGCGGATCGGGGATCTGCGCGAAAGGCTTGGAGAGGCCATGGCGGTCAATGAAGCGCGAGGCCTCGACATGACGCCTCCCAACGGCGAATCGCCGCGTCGGGTTCAGGACCGTTTGCGGCCATTCCTTCGCGAACTGGCGGACGGACCGGCGCTTACCGGCGCGGTCAGCCACAAGGGCGTGATCCGGGCGCTGCTGGCGTTGGCGACCGGATGGGACATGCGGGGGAAGCCCGAACTGCGGCTTGACTGGCGCGCGGCGCATGTCTTTTCTGTGGATCCAGAGGGGCGCCTTTCGCTCCATCGGATGAATATCCCCCTCAACGGCGCCGGATCCGTCTGATGTCCCGACCCAAGCTGATGCTCTATGTCCAGAATCTCTTGGGCATCGGACATTTGCGCCGGGCCGCGGCGATTTCCCGGGCGGCGGTGGCGGGCGGGTTCGAGGTGACCTTCGTTTCAGGCGGCATGCCGGTTCCGGACCTGGATGTCGGCGGCGCCAGGTTCCATCAGCTGCCGCCGGTTCGCACCATCGACGACGACTTTAAGGTTTTGGTCGATTTCGAGGGACGGCAGATCGATGACGTCTGGAAGGCCGGCCGGCGCGATGCCCTGCTCGCGGTCTATGACGAACTCGCGCCGGACATGCTGTTGACCGAACTGTTTCCGTTCGGGCGCCGTCAGCTCCGGTTCGAGCTATTGCCGCTGCTGGAGCGGGCCCGCGGGTCGGAACGGCCGCCGAAGGTGGTCTGCTCGATGCGGGATATCCTGGTAACCAAGCCGCGCGCGGACCGGAATCTGGAAATCGTCGAGACCATCGAGGCCTTTTATGACCGGATACTCGTGCATGGCGACGAGCGGGTGATCACACTGGCTGAAACCTTCCCGATGCATGAGCGGATAGGGCACTTGCTGACCTATACGGGTTATGTGCTGACCCCCTCCCATGTCGGCGACACCGGGGCCGGAGGGGGCGGCGAAGTGGTGGTGTCGGCGGGCGGCGGCGCGGTCGGCCGGGTGACCTTGCCCGAGGTGTTCCGTTTGCGAGCCGAAACGTCCTTTGCGGACCGGCCCTGGCGTTTCGTGACCGGTCACCACATGCCCGAGGAGATCTACAGGGAGCTGAAATCGCGGGAGGCCGACCGGATTATCGTTGAGCGCAGCCGCCCGGATTTGCCGGCGGTGATCGAGCGCGCCGATCTTTCGATTTCCCAGGCCGGCTACAACACTATCGCGGAACTGATGGCGGCCGGGACACCCTCGGTGGTGATTCCTTTTGAAGGCGGGGTCGAGACCGAACAGCGTTTGCGCGCCGATCTCCTCGCCTCGAGGGGTCATCTTCAGGTCGTGCCAGAGGACAAATTAACGGCGCAGGGACTGGACAGGGCGATGCAGGCGGCTTTCGCCGCCGGCCGCCGGCCGCTCAGCGACGTTGGTCTGGATGGTGCGGAGCGGACCGCCGCGCTGCTTCGTGACATTCTGAAGTCAGGTTGAGCGGGCTGATGCCGGTGAATGCGCTCGTTCGCGAACTCGACAGCTGGGCTGCGACGGGGATCGTTGCCGAATTCTGGTGGCGTGACGACGATCTCGAAAAACCGACGCCAAACCTCGACCGGCTGCTGCATATCGCTCTCGCGACGCGGACCGAGCCTTTGCTCGCCGTGGTGCCGTCCAAGGCGACAGCGGATCTCCCGGACCGGCTGGCCGGCGCGCCGGCCCGCGTCGCGGTGCATGGCTGGGCCCATGTCGATCATCAGTCGGGCCACGGCAAGAAGGCGGAGTTCGGCGACGCCCGGCCTCTCGATCTTCTGGTGCGTGACGCGGCACGGGGACGCGAGAGGCTGGAAGATCTGTTCGGCGGCGCGCTGCTCCCGTGCTTTGTTCCACCCTGGAACCGGATGGCGCCGGCCCTGGCGGACGCTCTGCCGGGCGTTGGGTACCAATCACTGTCGGCGTTCGGAGCGCGCGCGAACCCCGAAGCGGCCTCCGAAACGGACCTGGGCAAGATCGTCCGGATCAACACCCATGTCGATGCGATCGACTGGCGAGGTGATCGGCGGTTCATCGGCGCCGACGCCCTTGCCGATGCCGTTGCGCGCGAGCTGGTCCGCCGGCGGCGGGACGGAGACGACGGCGAAACACTGGGCCTGTTGACCCACCATCTGGAGATGACGGCGGTCGATTGGGCGGGTTTTGAAACGGTTTGTGACGTCCTGGTGACACATCCCGCCGCGAGGATGGTATCGTCGAGCGCGTTGTTCGAGAAAAGTGGTGCCGATGAGTAGTCACAGATATCCCAAAAAAGTGCTGACCGGAGACTATATTCGCGGCGGTATCGGCTTCGCGGTATGCGCAAGCCTGCTGGTTGCGGCCCGCGATTTCGGGGTTTTCCACTACATCGTTCTGGCGGGTGCGGCCCTGTTCGGCGGATTCATTCTGCGAACCTGGCAGCGGCACATGACCTCTTATGAGTTGAGCGAGGAGGGAATCTGGGCGAACGGTCCACTCGGCAAGGCAATTCGCTGGTCGGAAATCTCGGATATCGGGTTGAAATATTTTTCAACCCGCAGAGACCGAAAAGAGGGCTGGTTTCAGCTTACGGTGCGGGGCCGGCCCAGAAAAATCTCGGTTGATTCCGATTTGGACGGATTTGAGGAGGTTTTGCGAGCCTGCACGCCGATTTTTGCAGCCAACCGGCTTGAACTTTCGGAGTCCACAGCCGAGAATTTCGCTGCCGCCGGATTTCCGGTCCCGACGGAGGCGGCGGGGGGAATGCCGCCTGCAAGGGGCACGGAGGAATAATGAACGACGGAGCGCCGCCGCTTCTGCGAGTTCGGGATCTCGAAGTGGGCTTTGATCTGCCGGAGGGCAGGCTGGTCGCGGTGAACCGCGTCTCGTTTCAGGTCCGCGCGGCGACGACGGTTGCTTTGGTCGGAGAATCCGGTTCCGGCAAGACCGTGGTCAGCCAAGCGGTCATGGGCCTGCTGCCGCGGACCGCGAGTATCACCGGCGGCTCGATCCTGTTTTCCGATCCGTCGGCGCCCGGAACCATCACCGATATCGCCCGGCTGCATCCCGACAGCAAGCGGATGCGGGAAATTCGCGGCGGCCGGATTTCGATCATCTTTCAAGAGCCGATGACCTCGCTGTCGGCACTGCATACCGTCGGCAACCAGATCCAGGAAGCGCTCGAATTGCACCGCGACGTCAGCGGACGGGAATCGGTAGAGCTTACCCGGGACATGTTGCGGATGGTCGGCTTTCCGGATCCGTTCAAGGGGCTCAGAACCTATCCGTTCGAACTGTCCGGAGGGCTTCGGCAACGGGCGATGATCGCGATGGCCTTGATTTGCCGTCCCGCGCTCCTGATCGCCGATGAGCCGACAACCGCCTTGGATGTGACGATCCAGGCGCAGATCCTGAAGATGGTACGCGATCTGCAAGCCGAGCTCGGCATGGCGATGCTGATGATCACCCATGATCTCGGCGTCGTCGCCAATGTCGCCGATGAGGTCGTGGTTATGTATCGCGGCCAGATCATGGAAAGCGGCGGCATCGAGGATATCTACCGGCGGCCGGAGCATCCTTATCTCAAATCGCTGATGGCGGCCGTCCCGCGCTTTGACATGGGCCGGGACGAAAGACTGGTGCCGATCCGCGAGATCGAGTCCTCAACCGGTCATCTGCTGCGACCGGACCCCGAGGCGCGCAAGGCCGAGGAGGGCCTCAAGGACCAGCCGATCCTCACGGTCGAGGGGCTCACCAAGACCTTCACGATCCGGAAAAGCGGATGGTTCTCCTCCGACAAGTCCCGGGTGCATGCCCTCGACGATGTGAGCTTCGAGGTGCGGCGCGGTGAATGCCTCGGTCTGGTCGGGGAGAGCGGCTGCGGAAAAACCACTCTCAGCAAAATCATCATGCGGGCGCTCAGTCCCGATTCCGGCGCGATCCGATATCTGGATCACGATGGCGACACCGATGTTCTCGCGCTCGGCGAGAATGAGCTTATCGAGTTCCGGAAAAAGCTTCAGTTCGTGTTTCAGGATCCGTTCAGCTCGCTCAATCCTCGGATGACGGTGTTCGATATCGTCAGCGAACCGCTGCTGATTCATCAGGTCGGCGACGATGCTTACCGACGTGAAATCGTCGGCGAGCTCATGCGTCTCGTCGGATTGGATGTCCGGCACCTCAATCGCTATCCACATAGTTTTTCAGGCGGCCAGCGCCAGCGGATCGGCATTGCGCGCGCCCTGGCGCTCCGGCCCAGCATGCTGATCTGCGATGAGCCGGTTTCCGCCCTCGATGTCTCGATCCAGGCCCAGGTTCTGAACCTGCTGCGGGATCTGAAGCAGGAACTCAACCTCACGTACATCTTCATTTCCCACAATCTCGCGGTGGTGGATTACGTCGCGGACCGCATAGCGGTGATGTGCGCGGGGCGGCTTGTGGAGGTCGCGCCGAGGGAGGAATTGTTCCGCAATCCGGTCCATCCCTACACGCAAGCCCTGCTGGCGGCGGTGCCGGATCCGAGTCTGGATCATCCGTTGGATTTCAACGCGATCATGGATGGCCGCTGTTCGGTTCCCAGTGAATGGGCGGCGCCCTTTACGGTGGACGGCTCGACCAGACCAAGCCTGATCGATCTCGGCGGCGAGCATTTCGTGCGTGCCTCTGAATCGGTCCTGCGCATAAAGCTCGCGTCATGACGGGCAGGCGCTTTCTCCTGACGCCGTTGTTGGCGGCGGCCGTTAGCGTGGCCGTGGTCGGCCAGGCAATGGCGTTCAACGAGTCGCCGATCCTGGCGGCCCGGGTTGCATCGGGAGAATTGCCGCCGGTCGACCAACGCCTGCCGGTGACACCCCGGGTGATCGATTTCGCCAAGCGTGGACTCGAAATCGGCAAACACGGCGGTACGATCCGCATGCTCATGGCCCGCGCCAAGGATGCGCGGCAGATGACGGTCTATGGTTATGCCCGCCTCGTGGTCTACACGCCGGACGGGTTCGATCTGGTGCCGGATATCCTTGAATCCTTCGATGTCGAGGAAGGCCGGATCTTCACCTTCCGGCTCCGGGAGGGACACAAATGGTCTGACGGCCACCCCTTCACCACCGAGGATTTTCGATACTGGTGGGAGGATGTGGCCAATAACGCGGAACTCTCCCCGGTCGGCCCGCCGACGGTTCTTAAAGTCGATGGGGAACTGCCGAAGTTCGAGATTCTGGATCCCCTGACGGTCCGATATAGCTGGGCCAAGCCGAACCCAGATTTCCTGGTTGAACTGGCCGGCGCCAGCCCGCTCTACATTTACAGACCGTCGCATTACCTGAAACAGTTTCACGCGAAATACGCGGACGAAAAAGCGCTCACCGCGGCGGTTGAGGCAGCGCGGCAGCGCAATTGGTCCGCCCTGCACAACAATCTCGACAATCTCTACCGGAACGACAATCTGGATCTGCCGGTACTGCAGCCATGGACAATTGCGTCGAGTCTTTCCTCGGACCGATTGAGCTTTGTGCGAAACCCTTACTTTCATCGGGTGGATTCCGCCGGCAACCAGCTGCCCTATGCCGACGAGTGTCTGTTGAGCATCGCCAACACCAATCTGATCCCGGCCAAGGTCGGGACGGGCGAGGTCGACCTGCAGGCGCGATATCTTAGATTCGATGACTACACGTTTCTCAAGCAGGGTGAGGAACGCCAGCCCTACAAGACCTATCTCTGGCGCACGGCCAAGGGCTCGCATCTGGCCTTGCTGCCGAATCTGAATGTTAATGACCCGGAGTTGCGCAAGCTGGTCCGCGACGTGCGGTTCCGGCGCGCGCTTTCCATGGCCGTGAACCGGCATGAGATCAATCAGGTGATCTATTACGGCCTGGCGCTGGAGGGGAACAACACGGTTCTGCCGGCATCCCCGCTCTATCAGCCCAAGTTCCAGAATACCTGGGCGACGTTCGATCTCAAGGCGGCGAACCGGCTGCTCGACGAATTGGGGCTTACCGAGCGCGACAGCCGCAATGTCCGGCTGCTGCCGGATGGCCGGCCGCTGAACATCATCGTCGAGACCGCCGGGGAGAGCACCGAACAAACCGATGTGCTGGAGCTGATTCACGACAGTTGGATGGATGTCGGGATCAAGATCTATTCCAAACCCTCGCAGCGCAACGTGTTCAGGAACCGGATCTTCGCGGGC
>JAYOEU010000129.1:0-12840 GCA_038116915.1 Alphaproteobacteria bacterium | reverse complement strand
CTTAAACAACAACAATTTTCCATATCGGAAATTTTTCCGCTCTTTGCCTAACCGAGTTTGACGGGGCTGGCGCCGCTGGTACGTCGACCAGTCCGGCTTTCAATGGTGGGACGTCAATTTGCGTCGGGGTTCCAATCCGCGGGTAGACCGATCACGTCGGGACGCGGCAGTCCACGCGCGGCGCAAGCCTTCAGATATACCCGCGCCACATGCATCGCATCCGTGACCGAGGTTATGGCGCCATCTTCGTCATGGTCGATATTCGATCCGTGCACGATGAAGACCACATCTGCTGGTTCCGGATTGTCTTCGGGCACATAGAGCGTGTGGACGGACCCGGCGGGCTCATACATGTAAGTGTTCGAGACGTTCGCGTCATCGTATTCGATGTACTTCCACGAACCCGAAATCGTCCAGGCAAAGACGTGTCCGGTATGAGTGTGCGTCGGCAGGCGGACACCCGGTTGAAGCCGGGCGCGGGTTATGCGGATGTTGTGCACGAAATCCACTTGAAGAAGTTGGATCTCGATCCCGGGCGCGAACTCGAGCAATGGCAGATCGTCCGCATGGCGCATGATCGCGGCGGGAATTCCCGGCCCATTTCCACTATTCATCGTCGAACTCTCCTGCTTCGGGCGTGACGCGCTTGTTTCACGCAACCAGGTTCATTTGCGTTTGAGGTATTCGTATCCAACAATTTTTCGTGGCGCCACAAAGAATAACTGTCAGATCCGCAGCGCTGTCTGTGAAAATCCACAGAAACCTGGTTTTTGTGGGATGATGGCCCGTCGTGGAGGTAGGCAGGGGAGGAATAGGCCATGGCTGTAGGATTCGTTGGGCTAGGTATCATGGGCGCCAGCATGGCGTCGAACCTGCAAAAGTCGGTTGATAGGTTCATCGTGCATGACCTTGAGCGCCAAGCGGCTTCCCGGCACCTTGCCGCCGGCGCGGAGTGGGCGGCGTCGCCAGGGGAACTCGCCGCGCAATGCGATACCGTTTTCTTGTCATTGCCGGGGCCGGCGGAGGTGGAGACCGTGGTCTTGGGCTCGGACGGTCTCGCGGAAGGACTGCGCAAAGGCGCGGTGATCTTCGATCTGTCGACAAACGCGCCGACGGTGGTGCGCGCGGTGCATGCCAGACTGGCGGAACGGGGTATTCACCTGCTCGACGCGCCGGTGTCCGGTGGGGCGGTTGGCGCGAAATCCGGACGTCTCTCGATCTGGGTGGGCGGTGACAAAGCGCTTTTCGATAAACACCGTTTCATGCTCGACGCTATCGGTGACGCGGTCGAGTATATCGGACCCATCGGCGCGGGTTCGGTCGCCAAGCTGGCGCACAACAGCGCCCACTTCGCCATACAATTCGCCCTCGCCGAGGTGATGACCCTTGGCGTCAAGGCGGGGGTCGAGCCGTTGGCGCTGTGGAAAGCGGTGCGCCGCGGTTCCGTCGGGCGCTCGCGTACGTTTGACCGGCTCGGCCAGGAGTTCCTAACCAATTCATACGATCCGCCGGGCTTCGCGCTCGATCTCGGCCACAAGGACGTCAGCCTCGCCACCGCGCTCGGCCGCGAACTCGGCGTACCCATGCGGATCGCCAACCTGACGCTCGAGGAGATGACCGAGGCGCTGAACCGCGGCTGGGGCAAGCGCGATTGCCGGGTGCCGATGCTGCTCCAGCAAGAACGCGCGGGCGTGGAGATCAAGGTCGACCGCGCCGGCATCGAACAAGCCCTGCGGGACGATCCCCCCTACAAGGGCTGAGAGGCGCGGAAGCGCGAATGACATCGCGGGGCCGAACGTGGCTGCCCCATTGATGGGAACGAATAGATGCCCGGAAAAGCTTTGGTCATCTTGCGGATCTTATGAGATTTCCCCCAGTAGCCATGTCGACGCGACAACGCTCGAATAGCCAATCATCCTCCCCGCGCCTGCCCACTGACACGGCCCATGACGGCCTCGCGGTCCCAGACCTCGGCGTTTCCCATGGCTTTCAACTTCGCCCGTTCGACCTCGCGCTTTGTCGCCGAGCGTGGAAACTCGGTCACGATCTGAACATACCGAGGCACTTTGTAACTCGCCATCTCGTTCATGCACCACCGGATCAACGTCTCCGGCTCGAAGGTATCGCCGCGCGGGATGATGAACGCCTTGACGTCCTCCTCGCCCAACTCGGCCGGCACCCCGACAATGACGACCTCGGTGACATCCGGGTGACGTGAAATGATATCCTCGACCTCATGGGCAGAGATGTTTTCACCCCGATGCCGCAACCAATGGGCTTGGCGACCGATGAAGTAGAGGTTCCCCTCGTCATCCAGTTTCCCGATGTCACCTGTGTGCAGCCATTGATTGGCCAAAACCTTCTCGGTCGCGACAGGGTTGCCGTGATAACGGGTCATGAAGGTGAACGGTATAAGCGGACGCATCAGGATTTCGCCCTCCACGCCAACAGGCAAGGAATTGTCGAAGGCATCGGCGATCCTCAATTCGCACCACCCGTGCGGTTTGCCGACGCATCCGCCGCCGCGCATCCCATCGCGCTCGCTGGTGAGCAGGGCGCCGCCCGCTTCGGTCAACCCATAGATGCTGACCAGCGGAATGCCGAACCGCGCCGTGAAATCCCTCGGCACGGAATGCGGAACCTGTCCGGTAATCCCGAAGGCGAAGCGCACGCCGTGCCGGCCTTCATCAGGTGAGGGCTCGGCCTGCACCAGGGCCGTCTTCATCGTCCCGACCGGATCGATGATCGTCGCCCCGACCTCACATACCCGCCGCCAGTAACCGCTGACCGAAAATCGCCGATCCAACGTGGTCGTGCAATCACTCAACATCGGCCCGAGTATTCCCAGTTGCGTGCCTCCCACATGGAACAGAGCCAGGGTGGAATAGTGGCTATCCCCCGGTCCCGCTCCAGTGATCTCCCTATATCGCAGTCCCGCCGCGATCATCGCGAAGTGCGATAACACGATACCTTTCGGCAAACCCGTGGTGCCGCCGCTGTATATGATCACCGCCGGATCTCCGGGATGCGAAACCGGTCTCTCGGCGATTGGCGCATCCGCCAGCAGAGCGTCAAAGCTTGGCAGCCCCGGGCAATCACCGCGCGCGGCGAAGAAGTCAAACGGCGCCAATGCGTCCGGGCCCAGTCTTTCAATACGCTCCCATGTTTCCGGCTCGACAATGACGACTCGGGCGGCGGCGTCCGTCAGAGCATGCATCAGATCCGATCCGTTCAGCGAGGCGTTGAGCGGCGTCCATATCGCCCCCAGTTTCATCGCGCCGAACCAGCCGATCAGCTGCTCGGAGCAATTGAAGAGGACACTCGCGACCGTCTCTCCCGCCTTCACCCCGCGGTCCCGCAGTCCCGCCGCGAAACGGTCGGACAACAGATCCAACCGGGCCAGTGAAAAACTCTCGCCATCAATCTCGCAAAAATGCGCATCGCCCCTTTCACGCGCCTTTGCCCGCAGCAGATCCGAAAGGCTGGGCCAGGGAACGCGCTGTCCCTTGACGTCTATCCCGCTGCCGGTCTCATCCGGATCGGTCATGGCTTCGATTCTCTTCCGTTATCTGCTCGGATCACGCTCATTTCGACGAAGCGCCGGATCTCGTCTTCTTGGTATCCATGCTCCCGCAGGATATCCACGCTGTCCGCGCCGAGCGCCGGCGGCTTTTGGCGTAATGGAGGACGATCCCCATTGACCCGGATTGGCGAGGCAACGGCATTGAGCATCCGTCCCTTGGCATTTCGGTAGTTCAAAATCATTCCCGATGCGTCGGTATGCGGGTGCGCGGACAGCTCGCCCAGGGTGTGAACGGGTGAGCAAGGAATGCTCCTTGCCTCCAAAAGTACGATCCATTCATCCCGGGTTTTTCGCCGCAGGATTTCCTGGACCAGGGCGACCGTCTCGCCGCGGTTGCGGACACGGTCGGCCCCGGTCCTGAAGCGAGGATCCGATGCCAACTTCGGTGTGCCGGCGACATCACAAAACTCCCGCCAAAGACCGTCATTCGCCACCCCCAGGATGAGCGGCTTGTCCCGGGTTTCGAAGGATTGATACGGGCACAGCGATTCGTGCCCGGAACCCGGGCGCGCCGGCTCCGTGCCGCGTTGCCAAAAACCTTGCAGAAAATATCCGAGAAAATGCACCGCGCTATCGAACAGAGAGGTTTCGATCTTCATGCCTCGGCCAGTGGCTCCGCGCTGGACCACCGCCCCAAGAATGCCGATGACCGAATGCAGGCCCGTCGCCTGATCCACCGGCGAGAACGGGCTGCGGACCGGAGGGCCGTCCGGCTCACCCGTAATCGACAGCATGCCGCAAAAAGCCTGGAGGATGACATCGTACCCCTTGCCCTCCTCCATCGGCCCACGTGTCCCGTAGCCGGACAGACTGCAGTAGATGATCGCCGGACTGATTGTGTTCAGGGTGTCGAAATCCACCTTCAAGCGTTTTGCAACGCCCGGCCCGAAGCTTTCGACGACGATATCCGCCTCGCGTACCAGGCGATGACAGATGGCCTGCCCCTCGGCGGATTTCAGATCGAGCGCGAGGCTTCTCTTATTGCGATTCACCGAAAGAAAGATTGTCCCATCGTCATCCTCGAACGGTGGCCATTGCCGCGTATCGTCACCACCCTCGCAGGGCTCGACCTTTATAACGTCCGCGCCCATGTCCCCTAGATATTGGGTGCAGAGCGGCCCGGCGAGAACCTTGGAAAGATCAAGGACACGCATTCCCGCGAGCGGTTGAAATTTATCTTCAGCGGGAGAGGATTGGTTGGTGTTCATCTGTGAATATTTTCTATGGTCCTACAATTGACTATGCCCTACACTATCGGTAAAAAGCTGGCATGCCAACACTCTCTTCCCTCACGGTTTCAAAAGATCATCAGGCAGATGCGCTAGCGGATCTGGGGGCTATCGAGGTTCCTAAATCGTCCGAGGTGCTCGCCAGGCGTCTGCAGGATCAGATCCTGAATGGCGTCTATGGGCATGGGGAGAACTTGCCGACGGAACGTGAACTTGTCGCCGCGACAACTCTCAGCCGTGGTTCGGTCCGCGAGGCGCTACGCATCTTGGAAGCGCGGGGACTGGTTACCACCCGGGCCGGACGTTATGGCGGATCGGTTGTCTCGCGCCCTTCGGACTCCATGCTGGAAAATCAAATTAGCCTGTTCGCCCGGGGCGCCAACATCCCCGTGCGGGCATTGGTGGAAACGCGCCAGGCCTTGGCCCCGATGATCGCTTTTCTCGCGGCTTCAAACCGGACCGAGGAAGACCTTGAACGGCTGAAATCGATTTCACGTCAGCTTGAGGCCGCCACCGACGAAAGCGTTCCGAGATTCCTGCGTTTGAACGCCGATTGGCACAGCGCATTGGCGGATGCCTGTCACAATGGGCTTCTCAAGATCTTTGCCGAAGCGATCGCCGGACTGATGCTTGAAGTGTCCGAGATAGAGAACTTCGCCACGCACGAGGTTCGCCGCCTTGCGATCGAAGCGCACCAGCGCATTCTCGACGCTATCGAAGCCGGAGACGCGGAAACCGCGCGCCGGCGGGCCGAGCGTGATGTCGCGGCCTATGCAAAAGTTCTGGAAGCGACGTTGCAGATGCGCATTGCCAAGGAGCAATCTCCATGACATCTCCGGCCCAGACGCCCGTCCTCGTCGGAATCGGCACAGCGACAAGGCGCGAGGAAGATTTCAGGAACGCGCTCGAGCCGATGGATCTGATGCTGGAAGCGGTGACGGCGGCGAGAAAAGACTGCGGGGTACCTTCGCTGGTTTCGGGCGCCCAATATATCGCCGTGCCGCGCGGGCGCTGGACCTATCAGGATCCGGCGGGAGAGATCGCCCGGTCCATGGGCGCGGACGCGACCACCGCGCTCGCGACCGTAGGCGTATTGCAGCAGACCTTGATCGGCGAGGCGTGCCGCAGGATCGCCGAGGAGGAATGCCACACGACCTTGATAGCCGGCGCCGACGCTGGATACCGGCTGTTGCGGGCGAAAATCTCGGGAGAAAGGGCGGAAGAGCGCGTTCAGGAGAGTGAACCCGATATCTTTCTGGCGCCCAAGGAGGAATTGCGGCACCCGGTGGAAAAGCGCGCCGGGTTGGTCATGCCGGTAGGGCTCTATGCGGTGATGGAGAGCGCCTACCGGGCAAGGCATGGCTGGACGGTCTCCGAGCATCGCGATCGGATGGCCGCACTGCTCGAGAAATGCAGTCGGATCGCCGCGGAAAATCCGCATGCTTGGAACCGGGATCACGCTAGCGCCGAGCGGATACGCGACGCCGGGGAACGCAATCCGATGCAAGCCTTCCCGTACACGCGCGCCCATTGCTCGACGTGGAACGTGGATCAGGCCGCCGCGCTGTTGTTCTGCTCGGCCGAACGAGCCGCCGAACTGGGCGTCCCACGCGAGCGTTGGATCTATCCGGTCGCCAGCACGGAATCGAACCATATGGCTGCGGTTTCCGCGAGGGCCGATCTCGCGAGCTGTCCGGGCGCCGCAATTGCGGGCAAGGCAGCGCTCGACGCCGGGGAACTTGCTCCGGAGGATGTCGATCTCGTCGAACTTTACAGCTGCTTTCCGCTCGCGATCGAAACCTACGCGGATGCCCTGGGCTTGCCGCTGACACGGGATCTTACGGTCACCGGCGGCATGCCCTTTGCGGGCGGTCCGTATAACAATTACGTCTTCCAAGCGACTTGCCGCGCCGCCGAATTGCTGAGGCAAGGAAAAGGCCGCACCGCCTTGGTTTCCAGCGTTTCGGGCATTCTCACCAAACAGGGGTTTGGGCTGTTTTCCAGCTCTCCGGCGCCGAATGGTTTCGTGCATGCCGACGTGACCACGGCCGTCGCCAGAAAGATGGCTGTCCGCGAGGTTGCAAACAACTATTCCGGGCCGGCGAACGTCGCGGGATATACGGTGCTGCATGGTCGTGGCGAGACCCCGCGCGGTCTCCTTCTGGCTGACACGGCGGATGGCCGCCGGGCGCTGGTGACGACAACCCAACCCGATGTGTTGGCCGCCATGGAAACCGAGGAATTTGTCGGCCGTCCGATCAACGTCACCGAAGACGAGCTTGTGGCATGAGCGTTTCCGAACAAGTCATCGCGCCGATCCGCAATGATGGCTCCTCCTCCGGTATCCGCGTGCTTGAGCTTGCCGGGAAGGAGAGTGGTATCGCCCTGGCTTTCACTGGATGGCAGCTTGCGGGCATGGGGGCGACCGTCACCCGATTGGCTCTCGGCGAGCCCGCGGACGCCTCCGCGCGTACTCCGGAGACATTGGCGGTCGAGGCCCTGAACAACGGCAAGGAGATAAGGCCTTGGCCCAAACCTCCGAGGGAATTGGGAAGGATCGTCACTGATTTTGATATCCTGATTTGCGACTCGCCGTCGGAGTTGGAGGCCGCCGCCGGGCCGATCGCGGCACTGGCATCCACGCATCCCGAATTGATCATCGGCATCGCGACCACGTTCGGACTGTCGGGTCCTTATGCCGGACTGCCGGGTTCAGGGCTCGACGCGCAAGCGATAAGCGCCGTGTCCTGGGTCCTTGGCGAGCCGGGACGCACGCCCTTGTCGCTGCCGTCGGGAATCGCCGATCACCAGTCCGGCGCCATGCTTGCTGCTGGTTGTCTGCTGGCGCTGATGCTGCGTGACGCGGGCCAGGGTGGCCGCGTGATCGACATCGCGCTCTCGGATATCCTGGCGAGTTACGTGGCGGGAGCCTGCCGGTATTTCGTCCACCATGGCCTCACCTGGGAGCGTAGCGGACGGCGCGCCTCCGGCTCTGGCGGTGCTTATCCCTTCACCATCCTGCCCTGCAAGGACGGCCTGGTGTGCATCTGCGGCCGCACCCGGGAGGAGTGGAATCGTTTCGTAAGCGCGATGGGAAATCCCACTTGGTCGACCGAACCGCGTTACCAGAAGCTACGGGCCATGGGGCGGGAATATCCCGAGGAAGTCGACGCGCTCGTCATGCCATGGCTCGCCCGGCACACAATGACCGAGCTTGAGACCATTGCACTGGAGAACGGGCTGATCGTCTCGCCATTGCGCGACCTCTCGGACGTTCTGGATACGCCGCATTTTTCAGACCGCGAGGTTCTCGTCGGGACCAAGGTGCGTGGGAAAAACGTCCGCACCCCAACGCTCCCATTCCGCCTTTCGGACTCGCGCTCCCAATCCGCCGCTAACCTCGCCCCTGGGATTTTGCGGCAAAAGCTGACTGCTCCCATGGAAATAGGCGCAACATCGGAAGCGCCGTTGAAGGGGCTTCGGGTCGTCGACCTGGGCTGGGTCTGGTCGGCGCCCTGGGTCAGCACCATGCTCGGAGAACTCGGCGCCGAGGTGATCAAGGTCGAACATGGCAAGCGGCCAGACAACCTGCGCCTGGCCGGCCGGATTGTCCGGGACGGCGCGTTCGTTGACGGCCCGTCGACGGAAATGTCGCCGATGTACCACCAGGTAAATCACGGCAAACGCGGCATCACCCTTAACATCAAGGAACCTGAGGCGGTCGACCTGCTGAAGCAACTGGTCGGCAGAAGCGACGTGGTGATCGAAAACATGTCGCCAGGCTCTTTGGAACGCTCCGGGCTTGGATACGAGATCTTCAAACAGCTCAATCCTGGGATCGTCATGCTGGCGATGTCTGTGGCGGGGCAGTTCGGCGCACTGACCGGGATGCGGGCCTACGCCCCTACCATGTCCAGTTTCGTCGGCATGGAGTCCCTGATGGGATACGAGGGAGAGGAACCCATCGGCGCCCTCAATCTGGGTCTCAGCGATCCCAGCGCCTCGGTTCATGCGCTGGTTCCGCTTTTCGCCGCGCTCAGGCGAGCCCAAGCGACCGGGCAAGGCTGTTACATCGATTTCGGTCAGATAGAAGCGCTGCTGGGAACGCTACGACCCTACTTACTCTCGGCACAATTGACCGGCAACCAACCATCGCCCATGGGTAACAGACATCCCAAGATGGCGCCGCACGGCATCTACCCCGCCTCGGGCCAAGACAATTGGCTAACTTTGACGGTCGCCGATGATGCGGGCTGGCGGTCGCTCACCCGGATAGCGGCGGGTCGAAGCTGGGCGGCGGATCCCGCACTTTCAACAGCCCTTGGCCGTCTGGAGCAGGCGGAAAACCTGGACCATGCCATTGCCGCTTGGACACGGGAGTTCGAACGGGACACTTTGATCGCGAAATTTAGAAACGCCGGTTTGGCGTCTTTCCCCGTGCATGCGGTCGAGGACCTGTGGCGCGACCCCCATTTCGAGGCCCGGCGAATGAAGCAAGTCATCGATATCCCTGGCTATGGGCCGGACACCGTCTTCAAGGCGCCGTGGAAATTCTCCGATTTCGGGCCGGAGATTTCCCGATGCGGACCGTTGACCGGCGAACATAACGGCCTCGTCTTCGGCGAACTGCTGGGCTTGTCGCGCGATCAAATCGAGGATCTCGAAGCGCGAGGCGTTATCGCATGAGCGCGGAACCGTCCTCGTCGTCGCAAACCCCGGCGCTTTGGGACGGCGCGCTGGAGGAAGCGCGCAGTCTGATCGGCGTCGAGCTACGGCGGACCGGCAACGCCTGGAACACCGCCGCGTCACCGGACGGCGTGCGGCATTTCTGCTGGGGTATCGGAGACGAGAACCCATTGTTCTGTGACCCGGAATACGGTCGAAACAGCAAGTGGGGCTCTCCCCTGGCGCCCGGTTGCTTCCTCTACACGATTGATTCCACGGTCGTTGCCCCCAAGCTGCGCGGCATCCAATGGCTCTATGGCGGCACAGACTGGGAGTGGTACCGCCCAATCCGGCACAACGACAGCTTCACCGTAACCGCCCGGCTCACCGACGCCACCGAGAAACAAGGCGGCAAGGCCAAGAAGTTCATCATTCAAACCGGAGAGGTGCTCTACACCAACCAAAACGGAGAATTGGTCTGCCGCGCGATCTCAAACACCGCCCGCGCCCCACGCGCCGAGGCAAAGGATGGGCTAAAGTATCAGCCACGCGAGACCCACCGCTATTCGCCCGAGGAGATTGAGCACATCGCCCACGCCATCGAGATCGAGGAACTGCGCGGTGATACCCCCAGGTTCTGGGAGGATGTGGCGTCGGGCGAAGCGATCCAGCCAATGCTCAAGGGACCGCTCAACATTACCGACATGATCTGCTGGTACTCGGGTGGCGGACATACCTATCAGGCGCACCGGCGCGCGACCATGCACCGCAAGCGGCATCCTGCCGACGCCTTCGTCGACAAGAAGACCGGCGCCCAGGACAACCCCGCGCGCGGCCATACCGAGACCAAGATGGCACGGGATGTCGGCATGCCCGGGAGCTATGATGTCGGACCTCAGCGAATTTCCTGGCTCTGCCAACTAATGACAAATTGGATGGGCGACGATGGTTTTCTGCGTCGCCTCAACGTCTCGTTGCGCCGTCCGAACATCTTCGGCGATGTTTCCTGGTGCCGGGCGACAATCGCCGACAAGCGGATTGAGGACGGCGTCCGTCTCGTGGATCTCGAACTCTCCGTGGTCAACCAATTGGAGGAAACCACGGCAACCGGCACCGCGACGGTGGAACTCCCCTCGACGAACGCGCCTTTTTCAACCTCGACCAGCGCAATCGAAAGGTCCTAACCTTGCCCCAAATTCTATTCGAAAAGCGGGATGGCATCGCTTACATCACGCTCAATAGACCGGAAAAGCGGAACGCGTTGTCGCCCGAGATGGTCGTGCGCCTCGCTGATATTTGGGACGAGATCGCCGGTGATGCAGGCATCCGGGTTGCCTTGCTGACCGGGGCGGGTGATCAGGCCTTCTCTTCCGGCGGTGATCTCGGCAGCACGGTTCCTCTGATGATGCGTAGCCGCGCTCCTGAAAATGAATGGGAGGAAAAGCTGTCCGCCAACCGTCGCCTGCTCGGAAAGGCGATCCTGCGGAACGCGGATTTCTTCAAGCCGGTCATCGCGGCGATAAACGGCAATGCGCTCGCGGGTGGAGCGGAGATGGTGCTGGCAACCGATATCCGGATCATGTCCTCATCCGCGAACCTGGGTCTGACCGAGGTCAAGCGTGGCCTCATTGCGGGAGGAGGATCGCTGGCACGCCTGGCGCGCCAGGTCGCCTGGGTCGACGCGATGGAAGTAGCGCTGACGGGTGAGCCGATCTCCGCCGAGCACGCATTGCGCATCGGCCTCGTGAATCGCGTGGTTGATGCCGCGAAAGTCTTTTCCACCGCCGAGGAGATGGCCAAGCGGCTATGCACCGGCGCGCCGGTGGCGCTCGCCAAGACCAAGGAAGCGATGGTCCGCTCAAACGGCCGACCGTTCGAAGAGGCGTTCGCAATCGAAACCCAATGCGTCATCGACAACGCCAAGACTGACGATGCACGGGAAGGACCGCGTGCCTTCATGGAAAAACGACCGCCGGTATTCACCGGACGTATATCGAGCTAAGTTCATGACCAACAACAATACATCCCAAGGATTTGCCCCGCTTCACGGTTATAGAATCCTCGACTTCTCCTCCAACATCGCCGGCCCCTGGGCGACCATGATCCTCGCGCAACTAGGCGCCGATGTGATCAAGGTCGAACCGCCCCATGGCGATGATGCCCGGGCCTGGGCGATGCAACCCGACGGTCAAGGCCTCGTCCATCGCCAGGTCAATGTCGGTAAGCGCGGCATCGTGCTCGACCTGAAGGCGCCTGAAGGACTCGAGATCGTAGGCCGGCTGATCGAAAGCTCCCATGTCCTCCTGCAGAGCATGCGTCCCGGCGTCGCGGAACGCGTCGGGATCGGCCGGGAGGCCGTGGAAAAACGAAATCCGAAGATCCTCTACTACGATTTGAGCGGATTCGGCGCGGGCCCGGTCGGAAAAGACATGCCGGGCTATGATCCCTTGGTTCAGGCATTTTCCGGCATCGTCGCGATGAACGGCTATGACGGCGTGGCGCCGGTGCGCTGCGCACCATCCCTAATCGATTTCGGCACCGGACAATGGATTGCGACGGGGATTCTGGCGGCATTAATGTCCAGCATGCGTGGTCATTCCGTCCAGCATATGGAAACCGCACTCATCGATACGGCGTTCAGTGTCGTCCCCTATCAAGCGATCGACGCGAAACTGACAGGCAAACGCCCCCCTAAGGCCGGATCCGGCAACCCGGTCGCGGCTCCCTACCAGTGCTTTAGGGCGGCGGATGGCGAACTCATGATCGCCGCGCCGAGCCAGCGGCTATGGGAGAAACTTGTCCAAGCGATTGATGCGGCCCATCTACTTGACGACCCGCGATTCGAAACCGTTCAGTCACGAACCCGACACTTGCCCGAATTGGAAAACGCGCTGAACAATGAGCTTGGCCGTGAGGCGGTCGGCTATTGGGTCCACCGGCTTTCCGAGGCCGGCATCCCGGCGGCGGAGGTCTCGGGCCTTGAGCGTTCCGTCTCCGGACCGATTGCGGCCGAGCGCGAAACTTTTCTGGACACCTCGTCCGCACCCCTCGTTCGACTGCCTTGGATGGTCGACGGCTCGCCTGTTTCCTGGCGCCGTCCTGCGCCAAAGCTTGGCGAGCACAGCTCGGAGATTCTCCGCGACATTGGCTATGCCGAGTCCGATATCGAAACTCTCACCGCGCCGGGCGGAGCCGCGGCAACATCGCAAAGCTCCTAGTCCGCCCCAAAAGCGCTGATGTCAGGCGCCTCATGCAATCTGACCTCGTTAAGCTCTTCGTTTGGGAGTTCCGTGCCCGGCAGGGCGGCTCTGTCACGTCCATACTGGGAGGCCGCTGCGAAGGGGGAGCTTGTTATCCAACAAT
>JAYOEU010000128.1:0-12864 GCA_038116915.1 Alphaproteobacteria bacterium | reverse complement strand
CAGTGCGCGCGATCCAGAACACGCCGTCCAGCACCAGCCGGTGATCCTTCGGCGGACGGCCCCGCTTCGGACCGGATTCTACAACGAACGGCGCGAAAAACGCCCACTCCTCGTCCCTCATCAATCCACGGATCAAGATGCCCTCCTTCAGGTAGCATCTTGAATCACATCTCAAGCCGGTTGTGAATCCACTTTGTCAACAGGACCTAAGCCCTTCGCGACCGGATGCCGGTGACCATTTTCATCCGCCTCCGTAGAGGTATTTCGTTTGATATTCCGGATCCAATATTGGGCCGAAGGGTGTCGTCGCGAATATCGAATGTTTGATTGTGTGGCATTTTACATAATTGGTCTTGTCGGATTTTGTGCGCTCGCTGAGGAAAAAAATCTCTTGACGCGGGGACTCTTTACCGATTCTTCTGATTCTTGTATGTTAACCAACTGTTAAGCAATTCTGGGATGTCTAGAAGAGGACCGGCCAGTGGGTGTTTTTGATTTTCTGAAAGACAACGCGGCTAAAAAGCCTGTCCCGTCCCGTGTGGAAGCAATGCAAAGCATTCGCGCCAAGGGCAAACAGGAATCGCGCGGCACGATCAAAGTGGATAGCTTCACTTTCAATGTGCGGGACTACAATCTCAGAGGCTTTATCATAGAGCCTTATGACAGGGACATCCTGGCCAAGGGGCAGAAATTCAAATTCGACATGAAGTGCTCCAAGGACGCCCATGTGATGGAGGGCAGGGCCGAAGCGATCGTGACGAAGATCTCAAACGGGGCTCTCGCCGCGTCTTTCACGATCAAACCCTCGGGAGCTTGACCGGAGCGAGCGTGTTTTTTTTCAAATCCAAGGCCAAGGCAAAGGCAAAGGCCGCGAAGGCGGCCAAACCGGTCGCCGCCAAAAAGGCGCCGATGACCGAGGCGGAGCGCGACCGGGCCACTATTTTGATGATGATCCGCGGCATGCGGAAAAAGATTTCGCCTGACGTTCTGCTCGCGGCGGAACGGGCGGCCTTCAACCAGATCGGCGTGGAAGCGCCGGACCCGCCGGAAAATGACGCATCACGGCTGTTCAAGATGGCCATGAAGAATAACGGTGCCCGGCGCGTCGAGATCCTTGAGCTTGTCGAACGGCGGGTCAACAAGCGCCTGCATTAGAGCTTTCGCCCACCTCGGAGCGGTTCAGTCCCGGTCGCGCCGCCAGCGTTTGCGGCCCGCGAAATCGGCGAGCTTGGCGCGCTGTTCGGCGGTCAGCGATCCGGCCAAGTCCACCATGAACGCATGATGGCTCGTGCGGATCTCGGTGCTTTTCGCGAGACTGTCCTTAAGCGCGCGGTCATAGGCGGCGGGATCGAACGGCTCAGCAGATAGCGCGGCTTGCACGGCGGCGCGGGCCAGTCGGCTCTTCTCGCGCAAGGGTTTCAGATCCTCCTGATGGGCGTTCCATTTCTTTTCCACCGTCCCGCCCGCATCTTCGCCGAGAGCCCGGCTCAGCCAGAACTTGGCGCCCCAGTGCCCGCCGCCCAGATCATGGTGGCCGCCGTGCCAGCCCCAGCGTCCGACCATCGCGCCGCCGAGGAACAGATTGACCGCGAGCGACAGGAACAGCGCCACGGTCAAAGTCTTCGTACGTGACCAACTCATTGCAGGTTCTCCTCTACATCCCCGCCGGCCGCCGCGATCACGGCGACGAAGTTTTCAGACACCGACAGGTTACGGACACCATCGTCTTGCGGCATGCTGATCCCGACCATCAGTCCGAGGACGGCGGCCGCAACGAGACCTCCTGCCGGACGCCAGACCGGACCGAAGGGCCACAAGGAATTGAGTGTGCCCAACAGGCTTTCGCGCCGGCGCTCGGGGATCGCGGCGATCCGGCTTTGCAGTGCAAGCGAAATAGGGGGCAGGTCGCTCTGGTCGAGCATTGCCTCCAGGCTCGCCGCGTCCCGGACCGCTTGCCTCGCTTTCGGCGATGTTTCGAGCAGCTCAAGCGCGGCGCCCCGTTCCGGCTCTGGCCAGAATGCGGATCGGGCGCCGTAAGCCGAGATGATTTCCAGCAGACGGGTTTCGGTCATTTCAGTCATGTGTCGGCTCCGATCAGATCGGCGGCTTCATCGATGAGGGCGGCCCGAAGCGTGCGCCTGGCCCTCGAAAGTAACGATTCCAAGGCTTCCACGGATATCTCCATGATGCTCGCCGCCTCCCGCGCGGGTTGCTCCTGGTAGTAAACGAGGACGATCGCCGCGCGCTGGCGTTCCGGCAGATCGGCCAATGCCCGGGCGATCCGCCGGGTCACGTGTTCTTCCTGGATGCGCTCGTCGGCGGCGGCATCCTCGTTCGGCGGGTCCAGCGGCTCGATCGGAACCGTCGGCCTTCGGGCGCGGATGCGGTCGATGCAGAGGTTATAGGCGATGCGATGCAGCCAGGTCGCCACGGTGGCGTTCGGCTTCCAGCGTCCGGCCTGACGCCAGACCCGAAGGAAGCATTCCTGGGCCACGTCCTCCGCGTCGCCGGCGTCGCCGAGCAACCGCGAGGCAAGCGCGAAGATCCGTCCCAGGTGACGTTCCGACAGCGCGCGGAATGCCGCCGGATCCCCATCGGAGATCCGGCGCATCAGGTCCGCGTCCTCGGCGAGCGCGTCGGTCATGCGGGCTGTTCCGTCCGGTATCGGCACTCGGACACTATACATGCCCTCCGGGACTCAGTTGTTTCCGTGATGGCCGCCATGATGCTGGCCATGCTGTCCGCGATGTTCCTTCATCATCATCCGTTCCATATCGGCCTTTTCGATGTTGCCGTCGGCGTTTGGATCGAGATGGTGCATCCAACGGCCGCGGAACCGGGCGAATTCCTCGGCATCGACTTTGCCGTTCCCATCGGTATCCATGCGGACCAGCATGCGCCGCATGCGTTCCGCGCGGAATGGCGCAAGCATGGCGTCAAGCTCGTCCGCGCTCAGGGTTCCGTCGTCGTTGCCGTCAGCCGACTTGAAACGTCCGAGCCGGTAGCCGTGGAGTTCCTTCTGGGTGAGGGTGCCGTTCTTGTCCGCGTCGGCCTCGTCGAACATTTTGATCATCAGTTTCCCGCGCGGCGACATTTCGGCGGGCGCGGGCTTTGTGGTGTGCGAGTCGGCAAGCGCGGCTCCGAGGGGAATGGCGGCTGCAAGAGCGATCAGAACCGATTTTCTGGCAAGGTTCATCGAGGTCTCCCGGGTTAAAAGCAAGGGCCGGTATCGGCCCTTCCATCCTTTAACGGGGCAGTTCCCAAAATCCGTCGCGGGCTTCAGCGAATTCGTGATCGCTCGCCCGGCCTTGCGCGGGACCTCTTTTACGCCGGGCGGCGAGGCGATAGGGTGAGGGCAATCAATGGACACCCCGCCCGGAGGAACTCCCATGGCCGCCAAGGACAAAGTCATCATCACCTGCGCCGTCACCGGCTCGATCCACACCCCGACCATGAGTCCGTATCTGCCGATCAGTCCGGACGAGATCGCCGAAGCCTCGATCGGCGCCTGGGAGGCCGGCGCCTCGATCATTCATCTGCATGCCCGCAACCCCGACGGCAGCCCGACCCCGGACCCGGCGGTGTTTATGGAATTCCTGCCGCGGATCAAGCAATCGACGGACGCGGTGGTCAACATCACCACTGGCGGCGGCCATGGCATGACCCTTCAGGAGCGTCTGGAGGGGCCGCTGAAAGCCAGCCCGGAGATGACGTCGCTCAACATGGGCTCGATGAATTTCGGCCTGTTCCCGATCCTCGACAAGATGACCGAGTTCCAGCACGAATGGGAACGCAAGCATCTCGAAAACTCTCGTGATTTCATTTTCCGAAATACTTTTAAAGATATAGAATATATTCTTAAGGAGTTAGGTGAAGGTCATGGCACCCGGTTCGAGTTCGAATGCTACGATATCGGCCATCTCTACAATCTAGCGCATTTCCTCGACCGCGGGCTGGTGAAGCCGCCGCTGTTCGTGCAGTCGATCTTCGGCATTCTCGGCGGCATCGGCGCCGACGAGGAAAACCTGATGCATGCGCGCCGGATCGCCGACAAGCTGTTCGGCGACGACTATCAGTGGTCGGTTCTGGCGGCGGGACGCCATCAGATGAGCTTCGTGACCATGGCGGCGATGCTGGGCGGCAATGTCCGCGTCGGCCTGGAGGACAGCCTCTACATCGCCAAGGGCAAGCTCGCGGAATCCAACAAGGATCAGGTCGCCAAGATCCGCCGCATTGTCGAGGATCTTTCGCTCGAGGTCGCGACCCCGGCCGAGGCGCGAGAGATGCTCGGCCTCAAGGGCGGCGACATGGTGAATTTCTGACCGCCGAGACGCCGCGCGCCATGGAGAGGCGCTCCAGGGTTCACGACTTCAGCAACGCCATCGTCCGGCGGCCCGGCGCCTCGGTGGTCGGCGGCCTGCGCGCCGTTGACCGTGGCAGCCCAAGCCTTGAGGGCGTGCGCGGCGAGCATGACGCCTATGTGGCGGCGTTGAACGCCGCGGGCGTGTCGGTCCGGGTGCTGGACCCGCTTGAGGCCTTTCCGGACTCGGTCTTCGTCGAGGATCCGGCTCTGGTCTTCGCCGAGGCCGCGATCCTGCTCCGGCCCGGGGTGGCAAGCCGGGCGGGAGAGGTCGCCGCGATCGCTCCTGACTTGGGCAAGGTGTTCCCGGCTGTTCTGGAGCTGACGGACGGGCATGTCGACGGTGGGGACGTGCTTGTCACCCCCGGCGCGGTCATGATCGGCCTCTCGGCGCGAACCGACCGGAGAGGGGCCGAGGCGTTGATCGAGCTTCTGGCGGCGATTGGCCGGCGGGGCGAGATCTTTCATGCGCCCGCGGGCGTGCTGCATTTCAAGTCCGACTGCGCGCTGCTGGACGAGGAAACGGTTCTCTCGACTTCCCGGCTTGCCGCCTCGGGCGTTTTTGAGCGGTTTCGGGTGATCGAAACGGTTGCGGGCGAGGAGGGAGCGGCAAACACGCTCCGCGTCAACGACGCGCTTTTCGTCGGCGCCGGCTATCCGCGCACGATCGAATTGCTGTGCGCCGCGGGTTATGACGTAATTCCGCTGCCGACCGCCGAGATCACCAAGATCGACGCGGGTCTGTCCTGCATGTCCCTGCGCTGGCACGCCTGAGGGCTGGAGCGCTTTTCGGAGACCGGCCGATGCCCACCTACAAAGGCAGTTGCCATTGCGGCGATATCCAATTCGAGGTCGTTCGGGAACAGCCGATCGACAGGCTGCTCGAGTGCAACTGCTCGATCTGTACCAAGAAGGGGATTGTTCATACTCCGGCCGAAGATCAGGAGCTTCGGATCACGGCGGGGGCCGGCAAGCTCGCGCTCTACCAGTTCGGAAGCGGCGATGCGCGCCACCAGTTCTGTCCGCGCTGCGGCATTCACGTCTTCGGACGGCCCCGCAACAATCCGCACCGCAACACCGTCAACGCCCGCTGCCTGGACGCGTACGCTGACCTGCGTGGTGCCCTGACGGTCTTGCAATTCGACGGTCAGAACCATCCGATGGATAAGAGGAGCTGAAACCGGCCCTTTGGGTGGAATAACAAGGCTTCGTGTTTGGCCATTGTCCGCGATATCCCGTCGCTCCTCTGAAAACAGGGGCTTAGCATCGCTTGCCAGGAGCCCCAGCTTTCGCTGGAGCGACGAAAGAACGGACAAAGCCTCCCGGTCCCGTCGCCCTGGCGAAGGCTAGGGCTTCTGCCGCAAGGGTTTAGTAAGGAAAAGCGATCGAAATCACGAATCGACCCTGTCGATTTATATTAGCCGTGGCAAGAACCCTGGCCTTCGCCAGGGCGACGGGTGGGGGAGAGGTTCGGATTGGACTTATTTAGGACGCTTTCGACCGCCAAACTGGTATCAAACCGGCGGATTTCCTATTAATATTCCCGAAAACCGCCGATAAGAGAGATCGCCATGCTCGCAACAAAGCTTTCCGTCGATGCCCTCGCGGCCCGGATCCCCGACGGCGCCAAGGTGGCGCTGCCGCCGGACTATTCCTACTGCGCCATGGCGGCCGTGCGGGCGCTGATCCGGCGCGGCGCGCGAGACCTGCATCTGGTGGGGGTGCCGACCTTCGGCTTCCAGGGCGACATGCTGATCGGGGCGGGCTGTGTCGGCACGGTCGAAACCTCGGCGGTCACCCTGGGCGAGCACGGTCTCGCGCCGCGCTTCACCCAGGCGATCAAGGACGGCTCGATCCGGATGATGGACGCGACCTGCCCGGCGGTGCATGCGGCGCTGCAGGCCTCGGAAAAGGGCATTCCCTTCATTCCCCTGCGCGGGCTGATCGGATCGGACATCCTCGCCAACCGCACGGACTGGAAGGTCGGGAATAATCCCTTCGCGGACGGGGCCGACCCCATCGTCTTCCTGCCGGCGCTGAAGCCCGACGTGGCGCTGTTCCACGCCCCGATGGCCGACAGGTTCGGTAATGTCTGGGTTGGCGTCAGGCGAGAGCTGATGCTGATGGCGCACGCCTCGGTGGATACCTATGTGACGGCCGAAAAGATCGTCGACACCAACCTGATGGACGATCCGAAGACCAAGGCCGGCACGATCCCGGGCCTTTACGTCTCGGCGATCGCCGAGGCGGAGAAAGGGGCCTTCCCGCTCGGCATCCCCTATGGCTATGCCGCAGATCAGGAGCATCTGGCGAGCTATGCCGAGGACGCGCGCACCGATGAAGGCTTCCGGGCCTGGCTCGACCGGTTCGTCTTCGCACCCCCGGCCCAGGCGGCGGAATAACTTATGAGCGAGGATTTCCGCCCGGAGGAAGTGCTGATCGGCGCGATCGCGACGGCACTGGACGGATTGCGGCATGTGGCGGTCGGCGCGTCCTCGCCGATCCCGGGCGCCGCGGCGCTGCTCGCCCGCTCGCGAAGCAACGGCTCGCTCCGGGTCTCGATCCTAGGGAGCGACGAGAACAACTTCTTCACCGACGGCGGCAAGGAGCTGTTCGATGTGGCTGGCCAGGGCCGGATCGACGCATTCTTTCTCTCCGGCGCCCAGATCGACGGCAAGGCCAACGTCAATCTCGTCGCGGTCGGGGACTATAGGAAGCCCAAGGCGCGGTTTCCCGGCTCCTTCGGCTCGGGCTACCTTTATTTCGCGGTGCCCCGGGTGATCCTCTTCCGACTGGAGCACACGCCGCGCACCCTGGTGGAGAAGGTGGATTTCATCAGCGCGCCGGGCTTTTCGGACGACAATGTTTTCCGCCCGGGTGGCCCCTACAAGCTGATCACCGACCGCTGCCTCTTTCATGTGGACAAGCCGCGCCGCTGCTTCCGTCTCGAAAGCGTGCATCCCGGCCACACGGTCGAGGAAATCCACGAGCAGACCGGTTTCAAATTCGATCTGCCCGAGGGCGAGGTTCCGACCACGCCGATTCCGAGTGCCGCCGATCTCGCCACGATCAGGGGACCGGTCGCCGAGGAGATCGCCGAGATCTACCCCGCCTTCGCCGCGCGGGTGTTCGGGGTCGGCAAGGCGGCGTAGGGGATATTTCTTCAGACATCGTCCCCTTCCATTTTCGAATCCCCGGCGCAGGCCGGGGCCGGGATGGCGGAACATGCAATTCGTTCAGGCCGTTTTCCGTCGCCCTGCCTTTCGCCAGGGCGACGGCCAATAGGGGCGTGAACGGAGAAAGGCTGAATACCTGCTCGCAAATCGATCAATCGTCGGAAATTGGTTTTCGGCCTTTCATCACCTTCCGATCGCACTGGCGCTATGGAAACCGTCCCCCTTGCGGCCAATGGTTTCGTCCCATAATTTCGCCGCCAATTCTCATCCGACCCGGAAGGCTTCCCCATGACTGAGACGAAAAGCGGCGGCGCGCTCGCCGGGATCAAGGTTGTCGATTGTACGCGCGTTCTCGGCGGGCCGTACTGCACCCAGATGCTGGGCGACCACGGCGCCGAGATCATCAAGGTGGAGCCGCCCCAGGGGGACGAGGTGCGGGACTGGGGCCCGCCGTTCCATGACGGGGATGCCTCCTATTTCATCGGTGTGAACCGTAACAAGAAATCCATCGGCCTTGATCTGGCGACCGAGGAGGGCAAGGCGGTGTTGCTGCGCCTGCTTGAGGGCGCCGACGTGATCATCGAAAACTACAAGACCGGCTCGATGGAGCGCTGGGGCCTCGGCTATCAGGAGGTGCTGTCCAAGAAATTCCCGAAACTGGTGCATTGCCGGATCTCAGGCTTTGGCGCGGACGGGCCCTATGGCGGCTTTCCGGGCTATGACGGGATCATTCAGGCGATGGTCGGGCATTTCTCGATCAACGGCGCGCCGGACTGCGGGCCGACGCGGCTCGGCCTTGCGATGGTGGATATCGGGACCGGCCTTTATGCCGGCAACGCGATCCTGATGGCGTTGCTGGAGCGGGAACGCTCGGGCGTCGGTCAGTATCTCGACATGACGCTCTATGACTGCGGGCTCTCGCTGATGCACCCGCATGTGCCGAACTATTTCGTCTCTGGCGGGAAGATTCCGGGGCTGACCGGCAATCCGCATCCCAATATCGCGCCCTACGACCTGTTCGAAACCAAGACTTGCAAGATCTTCATCGCCGGCGGCAATGACCGCGCCTGGCGGCGTCTGTGCAACGAGGTCGGACGGCCGGAGCTTGGTGAGGACCCTCGCTTCAAGACCAACGGTGACCGTCAGAAGAACAAGGGAGAGTTGAAGAAGGAACTGGAAGGCGTGTTCGCCGAGGTCGACGGCGAGGCGTTCTGCGAGAAGCTGCTGGCGGCGGGGCTGCCGGTCGGGCCGATCCGCGATACCCATGACGTGATGAATCATCCCCACACTCTGCACCGCAACATGCGAGTCGAGAAGGACTGGTACAAGAGCTGGGGGATCCCGATCAAATTCTCCCGCACGCCGGGATCGGTGAAAAGCGTGCCGCCGAAATTCGGCGAACACGGCCGCGAGATCCTCGCCGGCCACGGGTATTCGCAAGACGAGATCGACGGTCTGCTCAAGGACGGCACCGTGGTCGAGGAACGCCGCAAGGTCTGATCCGGGCCGGTGTTTCGCCGATACTTGTGAAAAGCGCCGAAGTCCCGATATTGTTAAGCCAATCTCAAGGAGGATTGGGTGATGGAGAAGGTCGTTAAAACCGAAGCCGAGTGGCGTGCGCAGCTTGACGACATTCAATACCGGGTGACCCGGGCGCACGGAACCGAACGGGCCTGGTCGGGCAAATACGCCGCCAACAAGGACCCGGGCGTATACACCTGCGTGTGCTGCGGCCAGCCGTTGTTCGACAGCGATACCAAGTTCGAATCCGGTACCGGGTGGCCGAGCTTTTATGAGCCAATCGCGCCTGAGGCGGTCGAGACCACGACCGATCGCAGCTTCTTCATGACCCGCACCGAAGTGCACTGCTCGCGTTGCGACGGTCATCTGGGCCATGTCTTCGAGGACGGGCCGGCGCCGACGGGGCTGCGCTATTGCATGAATTCGGCGTCGCTGGACCTGGTCGCCAAGGATAAGACCGAGGACGCGGCGGAATAGCTCGCGTCCGTCAAGGTGGCGTTGAGATCGGAAAAAATACGTAAAATCAAATTCGTATTTAAGTTTCCTAAGAAAGAGATTTAATGATGCCGAAGATCGCGATTCTGGACGACTACACCGAAATGGCTTTCAAGATGGGCGACTGGTCGAGCCTGCCGGACGGCTTCGAGGTCAAGGCCTTCACCGACAGCATGGTCGACCCGGACGCCCTGGTGGAACGCCTGAAGGATTTCGACGTGATCTGCGCGATGCGGGAACGGGCGCCGTTTCCGGCCTCGGTCTTCGAGCGCCTGCCAAAGCTGAAACTGTTCAACACCAGCGGCATGCGCAATGCCTCGGTCGATATCGCCGCGGCCAAGGCACGTGGCGTCGTGGTCTGCGGCACGAACGGATCGAACTGGTCGACGGCGGAGCATACCTGGGCCCTGCTGCTCGGCTCGGCCCGCAACATCGCCCATGACGACCGGATGATGCGTGAGGGCAAGTGGCAGACCCGGATCTGCCTTGATCTGCGGGGCCGCACGCTGGGGCTGCTCGGGCTCGGCAATATCGGCGCCCAGGTCGCGAGCTTCGGCAAGGCTTTCGGCATGGATATTATCGCCTGGAGCCAGAACCTGACGAAGGAGCGTTGCGCGGAGATCGGCGCGAGCCTGGTCACCAAGGAGGAGCTGTTTTCGAAGGCCGATTTTATCACGATCCACATGGTGCTGAGCGAACGGTCACGTGGCTTGGTTGGGGCAAGCGACCTGGCGCGGATGAAGTCGTCGGCCTATCTCGTCAACACCTCGCGTGGCCCGATCGTCGATCAGGATGCACTGCTCGCAACGCTGAAAAAGGGATCGATCCGGGGAGCGGCGATCGACGTTTATGCGGTCGAGCCGCTGCCCGCCGACCATCCGTATCGCGGCCTCGATAACGTCGTCATCAGCCCGCACATGGGCTACGTCACCGAGGATACGTTTCGGATGTTTCATGCTGGCTATATCGAGAACATCAAGGCCTGGCATGCCGGTAAGCCGGTTCGTGAGCTGGCCTGATCCGGCCATCCCCGCGCCGGCGGAGATCTCATGCCCGAAGGACCGAAAATCAGCGATTTTTCAGCTGCCTTGAGTTTCTCGCCAGCGCGGAAACGGCGTGAGCGCGAACACTCATTGATCCAAGGGGCAACGCCGTGACCGCTCCTTGCGCGATTTATCTCGGCTCCGCGGAAATTGGCCTCAAGCACAATCCCTTCGGCAAGGATGTGGCTAATCTCGGCTTATACCGCGCGCTGGCCCGCTATGCGCCGGGTGACGAGCTTCCGTTCCTGGCTTTCGAGCGCTTGGACGATGCGGCGGTCGCGGCCGAGCTGTTTAAGGACAAGCCCCGAACAAAGACGATCACGACCACCAGCATCTTCAATACCCCGGTTCTCACCGGTGCCGGAACCCTGGTCAAGGGAGGGCCTTTCCTCGCCGATCTCACCTGGATGCGCCGCAAGGCCGGTGACCGCGCCTATTCGCTGTGCGGTCTGATTCACTCGCTGGCGCCGCCGGCGATGCGGGAATATATCTCAAAGGTCATCACTTCGCCGGTGCAACCGTGGGACAGCCTGTGGTGCACGTCACCATCGGTGCGCGAGTCCCTGATTGAGATGTACGAGGGCTATGCCGATTTCCTCGCCGGGCGGTTCGGCGGCGGCAAGCCGCGTCCGTTTCCGGCGATGCCGGTTATTCCGCTCGGCATCGAGATGGACGAGATCCAGGCTCGGATCGGCAGGCCGGGCACGCGGGAGACCATTCGCCGGGAGTTGGGGATCGCGGAGGACGAGATCGTCGTCTTGTGGGTCGGGCGGCTCTCGTTTCTCGAGAAGGCGCATCCCAGCGCGATGTTCCTGGCGCTGGAGGAGGCGGCACGGCGAAGCAAGGCAAAGGTCCGGATGTTGAATGTCGGCTGGTTTCCCGGTGGCGACTTTCATCAGGAGCTTTACCAGGAGGCCGCGCGCATCCACGCGCCGACGGTTCGGGTCGACTTCCATGACGGGAACGACCGGTCCTTCGTCGACCGGGTCTGGAGCGCCGCCGACGTGTTCATCTCCCTGGTCGACAATATCCAGGAGACCTTCGGCATCACGCCGATTGAGGCGATGGCCGCGGGTCTGCCGGTGGTGTTGAGCGACTGGGACGGCTACCGAGCCAGCGTGACCCACGGGAAAGAGGGGTTTCTGGTTCCGACCCTGCTGCCCTACGCGGACAATGGCTGGCTGATGGCGCAGCGGCATATCCTGGGCATGGATGGCTATCAGGGATATGCCGGAACGGTCGCCATGCACACCGCGGTTGATATCGCCGGCGCCGCAGAGGCGCTGGAAGCCTTGATCGGTGATCCGGATTTGCGCCGCCGGATGAGCGAGGCCGGCAAGACGCGCGCCCGGGAGGTCTACAACTGGCCGGTCGTGGTCGCGCAACTCTGCGAGCATTGGGCGGAACTGGCGGATATCCGCCGTACCGCGGCATCCCATGACGCGGAGACGGAGCGTTTCGCGGATAGCCCGGTCAAGGGTAATCCGTTCACGGCTTTTCGCGGTTTCGCAACCCGCTCTTTGACGGCGGACAGTCTTATCGCGGCGCGCGGTGTGGATCCTGAAGCCAGACTCGCCGATGCATTGGCGGCGCGGATTGACGGCGCGGCGGCGAAATACCGGGGCCAGAGGCCCGACGATGCGCTTGCCTATCTCATCAGCAATGGGCCGACCCGTCTCGACACCTTGACCCAGGCGCTGGGATGGACGGCGGATCAGGTCCAGCTTCAGATGGCCTGGATGGCGAAAATGGGCATCGTCAGCGTGGAATAGGCCACGCGCCGCGCCGGATCAGAACGGCCGGTCGCCCTTGATCGTCACCCGGTAGCCCGAGCGCACCTGGGGATAGTAATCCCAGATCGCGAGATGCTGCACACAGCGGTTGTCCCAAAAGGCGACGCTGTTCTTGGCCCAGTTGAAGCGCACCTGGAAATCCGGTTTCTCGCAATGGTCCCACAGGAGGTTGAGCATCGCCCGGCTTTCATCCTCCGGCAGCTCGTTGATCCGGGTGGTGAAGGTCCGGTTCACATAAAGGCTTTTGCGCCCGGTCACCGGATGGGTGCGGACCACCGGATGAGAAGCGCGGGGATAGACCTTGCCGGCATCGTCATAACCCCGGTCGGCATAGCGGTTGCGGTAGACATGTTCGCCCGCGTGCGTCGCGGTCAGCCCGTCGAGATAGGTCTTCATCCGATCGCTCAGCGCGTCATAGGCCGCGTACATGCTGGCGAACAGGGTGTCGCCGCCGGCTTCCGGCACCTCCCAGAGAT
>JAYOEU010000127.1:0-12943 GCA_038116915.1 Alphaproteobacteria bacterium | reverse complement strand
AGGGCGACGATGAAATTTTTACCTATGCCGGACCCGGCTCCTCCGTGCGCGCGAAGCCGTCCCCGTCACTTTCCCTCCGTCGCCCTGGCGAAGGCCAGGGCGACGGTGAGTTGTTGGCGGATGCTGATGCCCGTCACAACAGAGCGCGGATTTGCTACCGCAAAAACCGGGTCTCGTCGCGCTTCACGCCGGCCATGTCCTGCAAGTCGAATATGTCCTGAACCGAAACGATGTCGTCTTCCACGCCATGGATGCCGCCGTCAGCGGCGATCCGGCCGAGGATTTGCCGCATCGCGGTGACCGCCGCGCGGATCGTGTGGTTGCCGTAGATAAACATGCCGATCTTGCCGGAAGCGCGGGCCCGCGCCTCGGTCATTTCCGGATAGGCGGTCGGAACGATGGTGATCCGGGCCTTGCCGTTCCAGTTGCGCACGAAGCTCTCGACCTCGTCCGGGGTTTTCTGCTTGGAATGGATGAGGATCATGTCCGCGCCGGCTTCCTCATAGACTGCGGCCCGCTTCAACGCCTCCGCCTCGCCGAGCCCGGCGATCAGCGCCTCGGTGCGGGCGATGATGAGGAAATCCGGATCGCGCCTTACCGACACCGCCGCCTCGATCTTGCCCTGGAACTCTTCGATCCTCAGCAGTTCCTGGCGCCCGCCCTCGATCAGGCTGGTGACCTTGGGAAAGCTCTTATCCTCGATCACGACGGCGGCGGCCCCCGCCCGCTCATACTGCTCGACCGCGTAAAGCACGTTGATGGCATTGCCGAAGCCGGTATCGATATCGGCGACCACGGGGATCGCCACCCGTTCCGCCATCTCGCGGGTCGAGTCCAGGTGCTGGCTCATGGTGATGAGCGAGACATCCGGAAGCGCGTGCGAGGCGGACAGCTCGAAACCGCTCGCCCAGATTCCGTCGAACCCCGCCTCCTCGACCAATTTGGCCGATAGCGGATTATGCGCCGACATCACCCGGGCCATGCCGCCACCCGCCATCCGGTCCCGCAGGACGCGGCCTTTGCTTGCCTCGCTCATCAAACCGTCATCCAGTCGCGCTGTTGCGATAATCGATCGGCGGCCGCCGGGATTGCCCCGGCGCCGCTCCCTCAGGTCTCAAGCTCGGTTTTCGGGTTCACCGCCCGGGCGCCGCGCCGGATCTCGAAATGCAGTTGCGGACGGGTCACCCCGCCGCTTTCGCCGATCGTGGCGATGGTCTGACCGCGCTTCACCAGATCGCCACGTTTCACCAGCAGCCGGTCCGCATGGGCATAGGCGGTGGTCCAGCCACCGGAATGCTTGATCAGCAGAAGATTGCCGAACCCCTTCAGCTCCTGGCCGGCATAGGCGACGACACCGCTTTCCGCCGCCAGGATCGGCGATCCCTTCGGCGCGGCGATATTGATCCCGTCATTGTGCAATCCGCCCTCGCGCGGCCCGAAGTTCGAAATCACCCGTCCCCGGACCGGCCAGAGAAAGCGCGTTCCCTCGCGGGAGGGCGGCGGCGGGGGAACCGTCCGGGCGGCGACCCGGACCGCGGCGACGCCCGGCGGAGCGCCGGATTTGGTGACCTCGGGCCTGGAAACCGGCTTCGGGACCGGCTTCGGCAGCGGCAGCGGGACCGACTTGACGCCCGAACGCACCGCCACGACCGTGGTCTTGGCAACAGGCGCGGACTCCGCTTCCTGCGCGCGCACCGGCATCTTCAACCGGCGCCCCGCCGTAAGCTGATACGGCGGCGGCAGGTCGTTCATCGACACCAGGGCATGCATATCGACGTCGAAACGCTGGGAAATCGCGTAGACCGTATCGCCAGGCGAGACGACATAGATATTCGGCGGCGGAAGCTTGAGCGTCTGGCCGATTTGCAGCAGGAACGGCGCTTCCAGGCGGTTGACATCAATGATGTCGCGCATCGTCACGCCGTAGCGCCGCGCGAGCGAATAGACCGTGTCACCCGGCGCGACATCGGCGGTACCGGACGCGGGTATCGGCAGTGACGGCGGCTCAGGTTCGGGCGCTTCAGCCGACGGCGGATTATTGGCGAGCCGGGGGAACTGGTCCGATACGCTCGAACAAGAGGCGACCATCGCCGTGAGCAGCCCCGTCAGAAGCCCTTTCAGAAGCATAGGCGCGAGGGTCGTCGGTCTGAACATGTTCACTGCTTCGAACAATCGCCTGGAGAGGCACCATTTTACCCGTCTCGCCGCCACTCACTCAAGCAATGCCGCAGAGACGAACCTATGGTCAGGGAACATCTAATCGCTGACCAGGGGGACAAAGCGGACCGGCAGCATGTCGGTGCTGTCGAATCGATCGCCCTCGCGCTTGATCCGCACCAGCCGCTGATGCCCGCCGTCGGGGCCGACCGGGGTGATCATGATGCCGCCCTCGGCAAGCTGCTGCGCCAGTTTCATCGGCATGTCGGGAGCCGCGGCGGTGACGATGATCCGGTCGAAGGGCGCCTGCTCCGGCCAGCCGGCGGCCCCGTCGCCATGGCGCGAGACGACGGTATGCAGATCAAGCTGTTCGAATCGGGCCCGCGCCTCGCGCAGCAGATCTATGTGCCGCTCGACCGTATAGACCCGCCGGCAGAGCTTGGCGAGCACCGCGGCCTGATAGCCCGAGCCGGTGCCGATCTCCAGTACCTTGTGCCGGTCGGTCAGTTCCAGCGCCGCCGTCATATAGGCGACCACATAAGGCTGCGAGATGGTCTGACCCGAGGGAATCGGCAGCGCGCGGTTGTCATAGGCGTGCTCGCGAAAGGTTTCCGGCACGAACAACTCGCGCGGGATCCGTTCGATCGCGTTGAGGATCGCGAGATCCCCGATCCCTTCGCGCCGGAGATCCATGATCAACTGGATCCTCTTGGCGGCAAGGTCGCTCACGCCAGCGCCCGGGTCAGATCGCCGAGGGTCTTGCGATCGGTGAAATCGAGATCGATCGGCGTCACCGAGATCGCGCCGGCCGCGATGGCGGCAACATCGCTGTCGCCCGCCGCGTCCTCGCCGACATGCTTCTTGCCGATCCAGTAATAGGCCCGCCCGCGCGGATCGAAGGCCTGGGCGATCTCGTCCCCGACCTTCTCGCGGCCCTGGCTGGTGGCCCTGATCTCTCTCGCCGAGGCGCCGTCACCGGCCGGAAAATTGACGTTTATCAGCGTGTTACGCGGCCAACCCGTCTTGACGAGACGGTGCAGCAACCCGGCCAGATGCGCCCGGGCGACCCGCCAGTCCTCGACATCGCCTTCCCCCAGGGACTGGCTGAAGGCGATCGCCGGCACGCCCAGGATCGTTGCCTCGAAGGCCGCCGCGATCGTTCCCGAATAGGTCACGTCCTCGCCCAGATTGGTGCCGCGGTTGACGCCTGAAAGAACCAGGTCCGGCTTGTGATCCGAGAGGATCCTGTTGATCGAGAGCAGCATGCAGTCGGTCGGCGTGCCGTCGATGGAATAGGCCTTCGCGCCGCGCTCGCGGATGCGCAGCGGCCGGCCGATGGTGAGCGAATGGCCGGCCCCGCTCTGTTCGGTTTCCGGCGCAACCACCCAGACGTCGTCGCACAAACTCTCGACCACGGTCCTGAGAACCTCAAGCCCCGGCGCACCGAACCCGTCGTCGTTCGAAAGCAGGATCCGCGCGCCCTTCAGATCGAGTGACCAACCGCCCATGCCCCGCTCCACTCGCCTGCCCGGCCGTTATGCCGCCGGCTCGATCCGCTCCAGCCCGTCCATGTAGGGACGCAGGGCATCGGGGAGGACAACGCTCCCGTCCTCCTGCTGAAAGTTCTCCAGGATCGCTATCAGCGCGCGGCCCACCGCCAGGCCGGAGCCGTTCATGGTATGCACGAACTCGGTCTGCTTGCCGCCGTCGCGGCGGAACCGGGCCTTCATGCGGCGGGCCTGGAAATCCCCGCAATTGGAGCAGCTCGAGATCTCGCGGTACCGGCCCGCGCCGTCATCCTGCCCGGGCAGCCAGACCTCGATGTCGTAGGTCTTGTGCGCCGAAAAGCCGGTATCTCCCGAGCACAGCACGACGGTACGGAAGGCGAGGCCGAGCTGTTTCAGAATGTCCTCGGCGCATTCGGTCATCCGCTCGTGCTCGGCGGCGGAATGGTCGGGATGGGCGATCGATACCATCTCAACCTTGCCGAACTGGTGCATCCGGATCATCCCGCGCGTATCGCGCCCCGCCGCCCCGGCCTCGGAGCGGAAACAGGGGGTATAGGCGGTGAGCCGGATCGGAAGATCTCCCGCATCAAGAATTTCTCCCGCCACCAGATTGGTCAGCGGCACCTCGGAGGTCGGAATCAGCCAGAACCCGTCGGTGGTTCCGAACTGCTGGTCGCGGAACTTCGGCAACTGGCCGGTACCGTAAAGCGCATGCTCGTGCACCAGCAGGGGCGGCGAAACCTCCGTATAGCCGTACTGCTTGGTCTGATGGTCGAGCATGAAGTTGGCGAGACCGCGCTCCAGCCGGGAGAGCATGCCTTTCAGGAACACGAACCGGGCGCCTGAAATCTTGGCGGCGGCGCCGAAATCCATCAGCCCGAGCCCCTCGCCGATCGCCAGGTGATCGCGCGGCGTGAAGGCGAAACTTGGAGCCGCCCCGGACCGCCGGATCTCCTGATTGTCATCCTCATCCGCGCCGTCGGGCACATCGTCGCCCAGGGCATTGGGTAGCGCCGAGATCATTTCCTCGACGCGTCCTTCCACCGCGCGGCCCTCGTCTTCAAGCGCCTGCATGCGGTCCTTGATGCCGGCAACTTCGTCAATCAGGGCGGACGCGTCCTGCTTGTCGCGTTTCAACACCCCGATCTGCTTGGAGGCTTCGTTGCGCCGCTGCTGCAATGCCTGCAGTTCGGTAATGCCGGACCGCCGGGCCGCGTCTGCCGCCAGGATCGACGCCGACACCGGCTCCAGTCCGCGCCGCCTCATCGCCGCGTCGAAACCATCTCCATCCTCGCGGATGCGCCTGATGTCATGCATGGGACCGCCCTACCGAAAACGGGGTGTAAAAACGTGGTCCTTATACTTGGGCACGCCGAAGCGGTCCACTGGCGAGGGGCTCGCCCCTTCGAGACGCGGCCTGTGGGCTGCTCCTCAGGGTGAATATCCTTGCTAAAATATGCTCTCACCCTGAGGAGGGCGCGTCAGCGACCGTCTCGAAGGGTCCTGTCGACCGCTCGTCTCAACCTCAGGCCGGCTCGTCCTCGACCTCTTCGGCGGGCGGATCCCCGCGGCGTTTTTCGATGAACACGGCGCAGAGGATCGAGACCTCGTAGAGCAGGATCACCGGCACCGCGAGCATGATCTGGCTGATCACATCCGGCGGGGTGAGGATCGCGGCAACCACGAAGGCGATCAGCACCGCGTATTTCCGCTTGGCGCGGAGCCCGGCGACGGAAACCACGCCGATCTTGGCAAGCAGCACAATCAGGACCGGAAGCTCGAAGCAAACCCCGAAGGCGAAGATCAGCCGCATAACCAGCGAGAGATACTGATCGACTTTCGGCTCCAACTGCATCGGCAGGGTGCCCTCGCCCCCCGGTGTCTCGAAGCTGATGAAGAACCGCCAGGCGAGCGGGATCACCAGGTAGTAGACCATCGCCGCGCCGACCGCGAACAGCACCGGAGTTGCGATCAGGAACGGCAGGAAAACCTGCTTCTCGTTCTTGTACAGCCCCGGCGAGACGAAGCCCCAGAGCTGCGTTGCCATGATCGGGAAGGAAATGCACATGGCGCCGAAGAAGGCGACCTTGATCTGGGTGAAGAACGCCTCATGCAAGGCGGTGAAGATCATCCGGCGGCCCGCCTGCCCGGCCGTCACGTCGGCGAGCGGCTGAACCAGGAAGTTGTAGATATGGCCGGCGACCGCGTAGCACAGGAAAAACGCGATGATCATGCCGATAAAGGAATAAAGCAGCCTCTGGCGCAACTCGACCAGATGCTCCAGCAGCGGCATCTTGCCGTCATCGGGATCGTCCGACGCCATGGTCTATGCCTCCGACGCCGGCTTGTCCGCGGCCACCGCTCCGGGGGCCTTGGGTTTCGCCGCCCGGGGCTTGCGCGGCTTGGCGCCGGCAGCCGTCTTGCGGGTTGCCCCGGATTTGGTCTTCGCGGCGGATTTGGCGGCCGGTTTTGCCTTAGATTCGGCTTTCTCGGGCGTGGGTGTGGGCGCGGGCTTGGGCGCGGGCTTGGCCTCAACCGGCGGGGTGACCGAACTCGCCGGCGTCGTGACGGTCTCCGGAGCCCAGCCCTTGACCGGATCGGAAACCTCCGGCGTCAGTTCGACTTCAAGATCCCGTGCCGATCTCGGGTCGAGCATCGCGTTTTCGTCCAGCTCTCCCTCGGCCTCGATATCCGCCTTGGCGGCCTTCAAGGTGTTCGTGACATCGCCGTCCGGATCGACGGTGTCGAGAATGGATTGCTTGAGGTCCTGGCTGTTGAGCTTGGCGGCTTCCCGACGGATCTCATCCAGTTCCGCCTCGCGCGCGACCTCCTCGATCGAGCCCTGGAAGTCCCGCGCCATCGACCGGACCTTGCGGATCCAGCCGACCACCGTGCGGATGACATTAGGCAGATCCTTGGGACCGACGACGATGACGGCGATGGTCGCGATCAGGAAGAATTCCTGCCAACCGAGGTCAAACATTCGAACGTCCCGTGATCCGAATGCGGCCACCCAACCGGCGGAGCCGCGGCGCCAATCAACTCAAACCGGCGCTTTTTACCGGGCGCCGCCCCCGAATTCCCGCATGCTTCTCAGCTCTTCGCGGCCTGATCACGTTTCGGCGCCTCGCTGGCGGCCGGCTCCGAGCGCAACGCCTTGGCTTCTTCAGCCTCCGCCTCGCCGCCGTCCGAGTCCTTCATGCCTTTTTTGAAGCTGTTCAGACCCTTGCCGATATCGCCCATCAAAGCGGAGATCTTGCCGCGCCCGCCGAACATCAAAAGCACGACGGCAAGGACGATCAACCAATGCCAGATACTGAAGGCTCCCATGGGATCCGCTCCATTGTCCAATTAACCGGGCCACCCGTTGGCGGCGATTTCCGCTGTTTATGCACGAATCGGCGAGGCCTCGCAATGACCTCGCGCCTTCGGGGCGGGGTCCGGGCCAGCTTATCCGGCGCTTTCGGAGCGCGGAAAAACGAATGTCTGGGACAGATCGAGCTCGACGGACACCACCTGACCCGGATCGGGCAGCATCACGCCGGGCACCCTGGCATGCAGATGCAGGCGCGCGCCGTCGTCCGGAACCGGCCAGGGATACGAGAGATGAACCAGGCTCGTACGGCCCAGCAGCCGCGCCTCCACGACCGTCGCAAGATGCCTCTCGCGCGCGCCCTTCGGCGGCCCGAGCTTGAGCGCCTCGGGGCGGATGACCACCTCCACCGGCGCGCCTTCCGAATGCCCCGGCGCGGCGATGGAACCGATCTCGGTGACCGCCACCCCGTCGCGGATCACGCCCTCGACATGGTTGAGTTCGCTAAAGAATCCGGCAACGAAGGGATTGCTGGGACTACAATAAAGTTCCGAGGGTGAGCCGGCCTGGACCACTTGGCCCTCGCGCATCACCACGATCCGGTCGGCCATGAACATTGCTTCCTCGGAATCATGGGTGACCATCAGCGTCGCGCAGCCCGTCGTCTTGAGCAGATGCAGCACCTCGTCGCGGACCTGATCGCGCAGCCGCGCATCAAGCCCCGAATAGGGCTCGTCCAGCAGCATCACCCGAGGTCCGGGCGCCAGCGCACGGGCCAGCGCCACCCGCTGCTGCTGCCCGCCCGACAACATGTGCGGAAAGGCATCGGCATAGGCCGCCATGTCGACGCGCTCCAGCATCTCCAACGCCCGCTCCCGGCGCTCGCTCCGGGGCCGGCGGTTCAGACCGAACAGGACATTATCGAGGACGGAAAGATGCGGGAACAGGGCGTAGTCCTGGAACACCAGCCCGACATTGCGGTTTTCCGGCGGCAACTGACGGCCCGGCCCGGCAACCACCTGTCCGTCGATGCTGACCTCGCCGTCCTGCAAGGCTTCCAGACCCGCCGCGATACGAAGCGCCGTCGACTTGCCACATCCCGATGGTCCGAGCAGACAGACCACCTGGCCCGGCTCGACCGCCAAGGCGATATCCGAAAGGGCCTTCAGCGACCCGAAGTGATGGGTCACGCCCTTGAGCTCTAACGCGGGTGCCACGGACGCCTTTCCCGGGAATGAGATTGAAATGCCGCCGGGTTGATACAGCGCCGATCACGCGGCGGCAACCATCACCGGGATAATCGCCCTGCCGGCGGTCGTTTTCGCCGTTCAGTTTTCCTCGTCTTCGCCGATTTCGCCGTCGGCATCATCAGGGTCGAGCGGGAACAGGTTGTCCTGATCCTCGTCCCCGCCCTCGCCGTCGTCTTCGTCATCCGCCGCCTCGGAATCACCCATGGCGATGGAGGTAAGACCGGGACGGCGATCCAGCAGGCCGGCGGCCTTCAGATCGTCAAGCCCCGGCAGCGCCGCCAGATCCTGGAGGCCGAAATGATCGAGGAATGCGTCCGTCGTCCCCCATTGCAACGGCCTGCCCGGCACCCTGCGCCGGCCGCGCGGCTGGATCCACCCGGCTTCCAGCAACGTGTCCAGGGTTCCCCGGCTCAGCGCAACGCCTCGGATCTCCTCGACCTCGGCCCGGGTCACCGGCTGGTGGTAGGCGATGATCGACATGGTCTCGACCGCCGCCCGCGACAGTTTGCGCTTCACGGTGACGTTGAGGCGCAGCACGCCGGCCAGATCCGGCGCGGTCCGGAAGGCCCAGCCGCGCCCGACCCGCATCAGCGTGACGCCGCGCTTCTCGTAATGCGTGGTCAACAGCGCCAGGATCTCCTCCAGCGGCGCGTCTACGGGCAAGCGGTTGCGCAGCGCCGCCTCGTCCAGCGGCGACGCGCTGGCGAACAGCAGCGCCTCGACCACCCGGGCCTGGGCGTCGATATCCATGGCCACCGGTTCCGGCGCCGAGGCCTCCTGCACTTCCAGTTCGAAGACGTCTTCGATCTCGTCGGTCATCTCGGATGCTCTCGGTTGCGCAGGAAGATCGGGCCATAGGGGTCGTCCTGGCGAAGCTCGATCTGCCCTTCCTTGACCAGTTCCAGACTGGCGACGAAAGTCGACGCCACCGCCGAACGGATCAGCAGGGTTCCCCGCAGATTGACCGGCAGGAAGCTGACCAGCGTGCGCCAGTCGGGCATCTGCCCCAACATCGCGCGCAGGCGCTTCACCGCCTCCTCGACCGCATAGAGTTTGGTGGAAACAATGCGGAGCGAAGTGTTCTCGCTGCGCAGCTTGTGATCGGCATAGGCCTTCAGCAGTTCGAACAGCGTCACGTCATAGACCGGATGCGCGAGATCGGCGATCGATTCCGGCATGCCCCGCGCGAATGTGTCGACGCCCAGGCGCGGGCGCTCCATCAGCCGGTCTCCCACCTCGCGCATGGCTTCGAGACGCTGCAACTGAAAACGCAGGACCTCGGCCAGTTCCTCAGATGTCAGCCCCTCGCCGTCCTCCTCGCTCGCCGGTAGCAGCAAGCGGGACTTCAGATAGGCGAGCCAGGCCGCCATCACCAGATAATCGGCGGCGATCTCGAGGTTGAGACTCTGCGCCTGACGGATGAAGGCAAGGTACTGGTCGGCGAGTTGCAGAATCGAAATCTGGGTCAGATCCACCTTCTGCTCACGGCCCAGCGCCAGCAGCACGTCGATCGGTCCCTCATAACCGTCGAGGCTCAGGAACAGCGATAACTGCTCCGGCTCCCGCGGCCGGCGATATTCCGGCTCGGGGCTCTCGAACGGGTCAGCGGCTTCCACCGTATCCGTCATGGCGCTAGCGAATTCCAACCAAGCTGAGGACCAGATCCATGAGACCGTATATGGGAATCGCAAGGATGTTCTGCATGATTCCCAGATTGTAGTTCATTGCCGACGCCAGTGCCGGCAGGAGAAACAGCACGCCGATGACCGCAAGAATACCGAATCGCTCCAGCTTCGCATAGCGGACCGCCAGCGAATAGGGCAACAGGCCGGTCACGATCCTGCCGCCGTCCAGGGGCGGAACGGGAATGAGATTGAAAACCGCCAGGATCGCGTTCAACAGAACCGAGCGGTAAAGATTGGCCTCAAGCCATTCCCCAAGCCATTCCGGCGCCAGAGCGGCGAGATGCAGGAGAACCGCCGAGACGAGCAGCAGGAAAATGTTCGCCGCCGGCCCCGCTACCGCCACCAGCATCATGTCGCGCCTGGGATTGCGCAGCCGGCTGAAATCCACCGGCACCGGCTTGGCATAGCCGAACACCAGTCCGAGCGGCGAGATCAAACAGAGGACCGGCAGGATGATGGTCCCGAAGCGGTCGATATGCGCGATCGGATTGAGGGTCACCCGCCCGAGGGCAAGGGCCGTGGGATCGCCGCAAATCCAGGCAACATAGGCGTGCGCCGCCTCGTGCAGGGTGATCGCGAACAGCACCGGAATCGCCCAAACGGACGCCTGAAAGAAAAAATTCTGCAGAAAGCCGATGCTAGAATCCAATGGGTCCCCGCTAGGCCTTGGCGAAGTGCGTCTCGAAGCGATCGAGAAGCGCGCCGCCATCCGCCGGCCGGCGCCCGCTCCGCGCCGCCTCGGACGCCTTCACGATTGCCGCCGCGCGGCGCAACGCCTCCCCGGAAAGATCGGGAACCCGGTCGACCACTTGAAGCATTTCCGGCATTTCGCCATTGCAATGCAAGGCAATGTCGCAGCCCGCGGCGATCGATCGCGCCGCGCGTTCACCGATCGTCCCCTCCAGCGCCGACATGGAAACATCGTCGGACATCAGGAGGCCGTCGAAGCCGATACTCTGGCGGATCACCTCGCGGATGAGCTTGGCCGACAAGGTCGAGGGCTGCTCGGGGTCGATGGCCTCGAACAGCAGATGTCCGGTCATGCCCGCCGGCGCGTCGCGCAACGCCCGGAACGGCACGAAATCCCGCGCTTCCAGTTCCGCGAGCGAGGTATCCACGACCGGAAGGGCGTCGTGACTGTCGACCCGGGAGCGGCCGTGTCCCGGCATATGCTTGACGACGGGGATCACGCCGCCTTCGTTCAGGCCGGCTATCCAAGCCTTCGCCAGATCCACGACAATCGCCGTTTCGGAGGAAAAGGCCCGGTCGCCGATCACCACGTGGCCATTCGGCTCGCGCAGGTCCAGCAAGGGGGCGCAATTCACGTCGATCCCGACCTCGAAGAGATCGTCGGCGATCAAGCGGGCATTGATCCGGGCAAGGTCGAGCGCGGCTTGCGGATCGCGCCCGTAGATCTCGCCGAACCGTCCGGGCGCCGGGGAATTGCGCCAGCATGGCGGCTTCATGCGCTGAACCCTGCCGCCCTCCTCGTCAACGAGGATCGGAGCCTCGCGGCCCACCGCGTCGCGCAGCTCTCCGGTCAGGCGCCGCAACTGATCGCGGTCCCGGCAGTTCCGGGCGAAAACGATGAAACCAAAGGGATCGGCGTCACGAAAAAACCGCTGTTCCTCGGCGCCGAGGCTGGTTGACGCACAGCCCAGAATGCAGGCCCTCATTGCGATCGTTCCGGCTTCAACGCTTGACCACGATGCAGGCCTGTTTGCGGGATTCGAGGGTCCGGCAGATCCCGCGCGCCGCGGCCTCGTCCAGCGGGCCGCCCTGGACCCTGTGAAAAATCCCTTTTCCGGAAACATCGACCTGCTCGATCGTCAGGCTTAGCGCGCCGAGATCCGCCGGATGGGTCTTTTGCGCCCGCGTCCAGGCCTCCCGGGCCGTCGGCTCATCCTTGAACGCCGCGATCTGCACCCTGTAAGCGCCTCCGCTCACCGGCCCTACCGAAGCCGCCTTCGGTTCCGCGGCCGGTTTCGGCGCGGGCGGCGAAGGCGCGGCTGCCGGTTTCGGCGCCGGGGGAATGACCTTTGGTTGCACTTGGGGGGGCTGGACAGCGGGCGGTGGCGCCGGCCCGCGCGGCGTCCCGGTCTCGGCGCCGGCAGCGGGCGCGGCCTCCGGTGCCTTGGCCGGCGGGATCTCGGCGGTTTGAGTCTGGGTCTGCGGAGTCGGCGGCGGGCTCGCGGCCGGTGGTGGCGGCGGCTTGGTTGGCTCTTCCGGGCGCGGCAGCAACCGTTCAACCGGACGTTCGGACTCGTTGCCGCCCTCCGCCAGCTTGTCGAATATCAGCTTATCCTGATGCGGCACTTCGAGGCCGCCGGGCTTATCCGGACGCACGCGCACCGGCGCGCTGTCGGCCCGGATCAGCGGCGCGGTTTCCTCGGAGCCTGTCTGGCGTCCCTGATCGTAGGCGTACCAGACGATGCCGCCGAAGGCGACCAGCGCGAACAGCGCGATGAACAGAGTCAGACCTCGGGACGAACGACGGGGTTCCTCCGACATGATCGGCGGCGGTCCTGGCCGGTCGTTTTCGTCAAGCAACGGAGGGCGCGGCGGCCTCTCCATTGACTCGCTCATGATCTGAGTTCCTCCAGCGGCTCAACTCCCATGACACCCAGGCCGGACGCGATGACCGTCGCCACCCCTCTGACAAGCGCGAGACGTGCCAGCGTCGTTCTCTCGTCACCCTCGACGATGAAACGCAACGCCGCGTCATCCTTGCCCTTGTTCCACAACCCGTGGAACCCGGCGGCAACCTCCGAAAGGAAGAAGGCGACACGGTGCGGTTCGTGGGCTTCCGCGGCGCTTTCGACCATCCGGGGCCAACCGGCCAACTGCTTGATCAGACCAAGCTCGCCCGAATCGGTCAAGCAATCCAGATCCACATCCGCCAATCCGGCGCCGGAAAGATCCTTGCCGGGAAAGCTCTCGGCCGCGTGCCGGAGCACGGAATGGCAGCGCGCATGGGCATATTGGACATAGAAGACCGGATTGTCGCGGCTTTGCTCGGTCACCTTGGCG
>JAYOEU010000126.1:0-13015 GCA_038116915.1 Alphaproteobacteria bacterium | reverse complement strand
CTTCCGGGAATCCAGATCCCGAGCTTGTTATCCCCCAACATCGTGGCAACCCCTATAAAGGGTCAGGACTCCCGGCACCGAGCCGGACCGTGACCATGGACGGAAAGTCGTTGGAACCCGCGCGGGCACCCTTCGCTGCCCGCGCGGACCAATAAAGGCGAAGGCCTAAAGAACGCCGGCTTCCTTATAGGCTTTCAGCGAGCCCGGATGGAACGGAACGCCGATGTCGGTCGCCATATCCTTCGCCGTCAAAGTCGACAAGGACTTCACGATCGCTCCGAGCTCCTGGCCGCGTTTGATCAGCGCCTTGGTGATGTTGTAGGCGGTTTCTTCGGAAACCGAATCACAGTTCAGGATCAGGTGAGCCGGGAATCCGGCGATCTTCACATCCTCGTCCTGACCCGGATAACTGCCGGCCTTGATGGTCAACCGGCCCCAACCCGGATTCTGCTGCTTCAGATTGGCGAATTGCGCGTCGGTGATCGGCAAAAACTTGATCTTGCGCGAGTTCGTGAGATCAAGCAGCGAGCCGTTCGGAACCGATGTGATGGTCATCATCACATCAACCTGGCCGTCCTTCATCATATTCACACCGTCGGTCAGCGACGCGAAGTTAACCTTCGAGAGGCTTTCGTAGGTCAGTCCCTCGGTTTTCAGCAAGGCTCGCGCACCGAGCTCCGTGGTGTTGCCGCGCGGCAAAGTGACGATTGCCTTGCCCTTAACGTCCGCGACCGAGTTCAGCGACAGGTCGGTCGTCGTGACCTGAAGGAAGTTGTTGTAGAACGAGCCCAGGTTGCAGACGTTCTGAAGTTTCTCGGTGAACGGCTCATTGCCGTTGATACCGTCGACCGCCGACATCACCAGGCTCCAGGCCATATGCGCCTTGCCGCCGGAAATGCCCTTCAAGTTGATCAGGCCGGCGCCGGGACGGATGGTAACGCTGCTTCCGGGAACCTCCTGTTCGATAATGTTTTTTATGGCGCCGCCCAGCGGATACCAGCTGCCGCCGGCGGGGCCGGTCATGAAGGTGATGTCCTCGGCCGAGGATGGAGCCGCCGCCAGTCCGATGGCACCGGCGAGCGCCGCGGCAAGTGCGCCACGCGAAATCGTCTTGATCATTTTTTCCTCCGAGTTATCAGGGCCTCCGCGGAACACGGATATCCTGGTCAACGATCCCACCTCTTGGCTTCGACTCCCAAGCACCCGCCGCCATGTGGTCGCGAAACGCTATACCCGGTTCGCGGAACCGTCGAGTGTTCTATTGAAAGCCCCGCCCGCATAAACGCATGGGCGATGGCCGTCGATGAGGCACCGGCCGCCGCCCGGCGGGTATGCGACGATCCACCGCTTTTTCCGGGTGCTCCTTTGCGCCCCAGTCGTGTTAGTTTGCCGACCGGCAAGTTCACGGCATGGCGACCGGGACGTGGATTTTCCCAAATTGACGGGTAAAGGTGGAACAATGCCGTCCGACAGCCTTCTCGACTTCTGCGAGGGTGAGCTTGACCGGATCCGGTCCGAGGACCGCTACCGGGTGTTCGCGCATCTGGAGAAGCAGGCGGACCGGTTTCCGATCTATACCCACTACCGCGAGGACGGCACCTCGGTCGACGTGACGGTCTGGTGCTCGAACGATTATCTCGGCATGGGGCAATCCTCGATCGTGATCGACGCCGCGCGTGACGCGGCGGAGCGGATCGGCGCCGGCGCCGGCGGGACGCGGAATATTTCCGGGACCAGCCACTTTCATATCCTTCTGGAGGAGGAACTCGCCGACCTGCACGGCAAGGAGATGGCGCTGATCTTCACGTCAGGTTATGTGGCCAACGAGGCGACGCTGTCGACATTGCTGAACGCGCGGGCGAACTCCATCGTCTTTTCCGACGAAAAGAACCACGCCTCGATGATCGAGGGCATGCGGCGCTCCAAGGCCGGCAAGCGGATCTTCCGCCATAACGACACCGCGCATCTCGGGGAACTGCTGGCGGACGCGGACCCCGAGGCGCACAAGTTCGTCGCCTTCGAAAGCGTCTATTCCATGGACGGCGACATCTCGCCCATCGGCGAGATCTGCGAGATCGCCAAGCGTTACGGCGCGACCACCTATCTCGACGAGGTCCACGCGGTCGGCATGTATGGCGAGCGCGGCGGCGGTGTCGCCGAGCGAGACGGGGTCATGGCCGAGGTGGATCTGATCGAGGGCACGCTCGCCAAGGGCTTCGGGGTGCATGGCGGTTATGTCGCCGGGCCGGCGGCGGTGTTGGACTATGTGCGAAGCGTCGCGCCGGGCTTCATCTTCACCACCTCAATGCCGCCGATGGTCGCCGGCGCGGCGCTCGCCAGCGTCCGGCACCTCAAGCAGAGCGGTCAGGAACGCGCCATGCAGCAGCGACAGGCCGCGCGGCTGAAACAGGCCTTCCGCGACGCCGGCCTGCCGGTGATGGACAGCGACAGCCATATCGTCCCGCTCCTGGTCGGCGACGCCGCCCGGGCCAGGGACATGTCCGACCGGCTGCTGGATGAGTTTCAGATTTACGTGACGGCGATCAATTACCCGACCGTGGCGGTGGGAACCGAGCGTTTGAGATTCACGCCAACCCCGCATCATACGGACGCCATGATCGAAGCCTTGGTGGATGTTCTGAAGCCGATGTTTCGCGCCTAGGCGCCTCGGCCAAGGGGCACAGACCACCTCGACCCTATTCAAACGCCCCCACGTCCGATGCCCTCGGCGAAACGCGCCGCTCCCGCGGCCGCTTCAAGGCGCTTCGCCTCATCGGCACCCTCGGCTTCCAGCTTCAGCGCCTCGTCCAGGGATAGGCCCGCCTGGTTGAGCGCCGACCAGCGATCGGCGCGCATGGCGGTCTGGGGAAATTCCGCCATCCGCCGGGCGATCGACTCGGCGGCGGCGCGGGCGCTGCCGGCCGGCTCCACCCGGTCCGCGAGCCCCATGGCCTTGGCTTCTATCGCATCCACGGGGCGGCCGGTGTTCAGCATGTCGAGCGCTCGGCCCATGCCGACCAGACGCGGCAGCCGGACCGTGGTTCCGTCGCTCATCGGCACGCCGAAGCGCCGGCAGAAGACGCCGAAAATCGCCGTCTCCGCCGCGACCCGCATATCGCAATAAAGCGCGATGCCGAGGCCGCCCGCCACCGCATGCCCCTCGACGGCGGCGATGATCGGTTTCGACAGCGGATGAGCAAGCGGTCCATCGGTGCCGGCCCAGGGTTTGTAGACTGCGCCCTTGCCGGCCATTTCATGCAGGTCCGCGCCGGCACAGAATATCCCACCGGCGCCCCAGAGGACGGCGGCGCGGGCGTCGGTGTCCCGATCGAAATCCTCGAAGGCATTGTGCAGCAAAGCGGTTGCCTCGAGATCGAGGGCGTTTCGCGCCTCCGGCCGGTTGATGATGATGGTGGTGACGGGGCCGTCCCGCTCGACCTCGATCTTCGCCATGAACCGTTTTCCCCGAACCCTGTTACGCGGCGCGCATGGGATAGGGTATCAGGTCATGCAGCCGGCTGATATGTGCGGGACCGATCTCGCAGCAACCGCCGATCAGCCTGGCACCAGCCTCGATCCATCCGGCGGCAATCTCCGCATAGGCATCCGGGGTGAGATCCTGCCGTTTTCCGAGAGCATCAAGCCCGTCTCTGGGACCGAGCCAATTTTCCGGAATCGCCTTGAAGCCATTGGCATACCCGCCCACGGGCCAATCGGAGAGGCCGGCGAGAACGGGCATCGCGGCGGTGATCGCCTCGGGAGACGAACAATTCAGCAAAAGCCCGCTCACCGGCAATCCGTCCAGCGCCGCCCAGGCTTCGGCGAGGCTCTCGCCGCTTCGAAGGCACGCCCGGTCGTCATCGGCGATTGTCCAGGCGACCCATATCGGCTTGCCGATGGACGCGGCGCCGGCAACCGCGCCGCGCGCCTCCTCGGCGGTCGACATGGTCTCGCAAATGAAGAAATCCACATGCGGGGCCAACACCTCGGCCTGCTCGCGATAAAGCGGCTCGATTGTATCAAACTCATGGGTCAGGTCGGGCCGATAGCTCCCATAAATTGGCGGAAGCGATCCCGCGATCAGCACCGACGGATCGGTGTTGTCGCGAGCCAGACGCGCCATCTCGCACGCCAACCGGCTGAGCGCGACGAAACGGTCCGGCACCTCGCTTTCACCGAAACGCCGGCGCACCACGGCGTAGGTGTTGGTCAAGATGATCCGGGCTCCGGCGCGGATATAGTCCTCGTGAACCTCGCGCACCATGTCCGGTGTATCGATCAGCGCCTGCGCCGACCAGTACGGCCCCTCTGGCTGACCGCGCCGGATCAGTTCCTGTCCCATTCCCCCGTCCATGAGGATGGGGCCTTCCGGCAAAGTTACGACGGGGATGGTCGACATGGCGCGGCCTCGCGGACGACCTGGACATGCGCGCCACGAAACTTGGGGCGGCGTTTCGGATCGGTTTTGAAAGGGTGAACGCAGTGGCCGTCAGGGACGTCCGGTAGTCTGATAGCCTAACGCCGGCCGAACAATCGTTCGATGTCCGACAATTTCAGTTCCACATACGTCGGACGGCCGTGATTGCACTGACCGGAATGCGGCGTCGCCTCCATCTCTCGGAGCAGGGCGTTCATCTCCTCGCCATTGAGCCGCCTCCCGGCGCGGACCGAGCCGTGACAGGCCATCGTGCCGCAGATATGAGCGAGCTTGTCCTCAAGGGCCAAGGCGGTCCCAATTTCCTCCAGGTCCTCAGCGAGGTCGCGGACCAGTCCCTGCACATCCGCCTCGCCCATCAGCGCCGGGACCTCGCGCACCACCACCGCGCCCGGCCCGAAGGCCTCGAGCACCAAGCCGAGGGTCTCGAATTCCTCGACCCGTTCGGCGAGGCGGGTCACGGCACCCTCCTCCAGCTCGACCACTTCGGGTATCAGCAGCATCTGCCGCTTGAGCCCGCCTTCGGACAAGGCTTTCTTCATCCGCTCATAAACCAGCCGCTCATGGGCCGCGTGCTGGTCGACGATGACGATGCCGTCTTCGGTTTGGGCGACGATGTAGGTTGCGTGCAATTGAGCCCGTGCCGCGCCCAGGGGGTGAACGGTGTGCGATGCGGCGGTGTCTTCGGCACCCGAACCCGCATAACCGGCCTGATCCAAATCAGCGACCGTTCTGGCTTGCGGCGCCTCTTCATATCCGAAGCGCGCGCCGGCTTGTGGTGCCTGATACGCGAAATTCGTCTCCGACAATCCGCGCGGGATCGGCCCGCCCGTAGGTGCCTGCCCCCCGGGCCAGGATTGCCAGGGTGCACGCCGCTGATCCCCCATGGGCATGCCCGTTCCACTATCAACGGCGCGACCGAGCGCGCCGAGGGCAGCGGTCGAGACCGTATTAGACGCCCGGTGTCCGGCCTCGGAGAGGGCTCGCTTGAGAGCGCCGACGATCAGACCACGGACCAGACCGGCTTCGCGGAACCGGACCTCGGTCTTGGCGGGATGCACGTTGACATCGACCGCTTCCTCGGGCGCCTCCAGAAACAGCGCCACCATGGCGTGCCGGTCATGCGCCACGAAATCCGAATAGGCGCCACGCACCGCTCCATAGAGCAGCTTGTCGCGGACCGGGCGACCGTTGACGAACAGGAACTGATGGCTGGAGGTGCGGCGGTTCATCGTCGGCAGGCCGGCATAACCGGTCAGATGAAATCCCTCTCGCTCGGCATCAATGAGGAGCGCGTTGTCCTCGAACTCCCGGCCCATCACCGCGCCGAGGCGCGCGAGGCGCGCGTCAAGCAGATTGCCCTGCGTGGCGCCCAGGCGAACCGGCGTGCGCGTGCCGTCTCCCAGAGTGAAGGCGATATCCGGATGCGCCATCGCCAGCCGTTCCACGACCTCGACCGCGTGGCTGAATTCGGTACGCGGTGCCTTGAGAAATTTCAGCCGCGCCGGCGTGGCGAAGAACAGGTCGCGGATTTCCACCCGGGTGCCGTGCCGGATCGCCGCCGGCGCGGGCGCCTTCACCACGCCGCTCTCAACCGAGATTTCCCACGCCTCCTCGGCGATCACCCCATCGTCGCCGGTTCGGCGGGACGCGATCGTCATGCGGCTGACCGAGCCGATCGACGGCAGCGCCTCGCCCCTGAACCCCAGCGTTCGGATATGCCAGAGATCGTCGGTCGGCAGCTTGGACGTCGCATGCCGTTCCACCGCCAGGACGAGCTCGTCCGCGGTCATTCCGAAACCGTCATCGGTGACGGAAATCAGAACCCGGCCACCCTCGCGCATCAGAATGTCGATCCGGCCCGCGCCCGCGTCGATGGCGTTCTCGACCAGCTCCTTGACCGCGCTCGCTGGTCGCTCGATCACCTCGCCGGCGGCAATGCGGTTGACCAATCCCTCGGGCAGACGCCGCAATCGGGGCACGTCGCCCGGCTCGGCCCATTCGTGCTCAAGCGCCATGTTCAACTACATATAGTGGTCTAAGTTTTCCCATAGACGAAATATATTGCGTCCCATGGAAAGAGTCGACTCCACATCCCGGTTCATTCGCGCGGATCGGGAAATTCCCTTAGGAAAAATCCCGGACCGCAGCTTTCGTTGGACGTCACAATTGGGACTGATAAACTTTCCGCCAACCCGGTCACGAACCGGCCCGAAGCATCAGACATCTTAGGGGGATCAATCATGAAGCGTTGGCTTATCGCCGCGGCCGCAATGATAGCGGCTGGTACCGTCCAGGCCGCCGAGTTCAAACCCGCCGTCGTCTTCGACATGGGCGGCAAGTTCGACAAGAGCTTCAACGAGGGCGTCTACAACGGCGTCGAGAAGTTCGCTAAGGAAAGCGGCGACAAATACAACGAGTTCGAAGTGACGAACGCCACCCAGCGCGAGCAGGCGATCCGCCGGATGGCGCAGCGCGGCTCCGATCCGGTGCTGGGTGTCGGTTTCGCCCAGGCGCCGGCGATCGAGAAGGTCGCCAAGGAGTTCCCGAACACCCGCTTTGCCATCATCGACATGGTGGTCGATCTGCCGAACGTGCAATCGATCGTCTTCAAGGAGCAGGAAGGCTCCTTCCTGGTCGGGGTGCTCGCGGCGGCGGCGTCGAAGTCCGGCAAGGTCGGATTCGTCGGCGGCATGGATATCCCGCTGATCCGCCGCTTCGCCTGCGGGTATGTGCAGGGCGTGAAGTGGCAGAACAGCGGCGGCGAGGTCTATCAGAACATGACCGGCTCGACCCCGTCGGCATGGAACGACCCGGCCAAGGGCGCCGAGCTTGCCAAGAGCCAGTTCGACAGGGGCGCCGACGTCGTCTACGCGGCGGCCGGCGGGACCGGCGTCGGCGTCTATCAGGCGGCCAAGGACAGCGGCAAGCTTGCGATCGGAGTCGATTCCAATCAGAACCACCTGCATCCCGGCACCATGCTGACCTCGATGCTGAAGCGCGTCGACGTGGCGGCCTATAACGTCTTCAAATCCGCCAAGGACGGTAGCTTCAAGCCGGGGGTCCAAGTGCTGGGCCTCGCCGAGAACGGTGTCGGTTGGGCGCTCGACGAGCACAATGCGGCCCTGGTGAATGCGGATATGAAGGCTGCGGTCGCCAAGGCCGAGAAGGGCATTCTAGACGGCTCCATCAAGGTGCATGACTACATGGCCGACAACAGCTGCCCGGGTTGAGAACGGCTCCCGGTCGTTGCGGATAGGGCACGTGGGATGAGCCACGCGGCGATAGAACTGGTCCGGATCAACAAGCGGTTCGGGCCGGTTCACGCCAACAAGGATGTCTCGTTGAAGGTGATGCCGGGCACCATCCATGGCGTCATCGGCGAGAACGGAGCCGGCAAATCGACCCTGATGTCGATTCTCTACGGCTTCTATCAGGCCGACAGCGGCGAGATCCTGATGGATGGCACGCGCACGGTCATTCGGGACAGTCATGACGCCATCGCCGCCGGGATCGGAATGGTCCATCAGCATTTCATGCTGGTGGAGACTTTCAGCGTGCTTGAGAACGTCATGCTCGGAAGCGAGGGCGGCGCCCTTTTGGCGCCCGGCGCCGAGGCGACCCGCGCGCGGCTGATCGAAATGTCCCGGACCTACGATCTCAACGTGGATCCGGACGCCCTGATCGCCGATCTGCCGGTCGGCGCGCGCCAGCGGGTCGAAATCCTGAAGGCACTGGACAAGGGTGCGCGCATTCTGATCCTCGACGAGCCGACCGGCGTGCTGACCCCCGCCGAGACCGACCGGCTTTTCGAGATCCTCGCAGCCCTGCGCGCCCGTGGCGTCACGATCTTACTGATCACCCACAAGCTGCGCGAAATCATGTCGATCACCGATATCGTGTCGGTGATGCGGGCCGGAGAAATGGTCGCGCATCGAACCACCTCCGAAACCGGTCCGGAGGAACTGGCGGAATTGATGGTCGGCCGCAAGGTGTTGCTGCGGGTCGACAAGAAGCCTGCTCGCCCCGGCGGACCTGTGCTGACGGTGACCGGTCTGACGATCCGGGATCCCTCGGGGGTCGAGCGGCTTCGGAACGCCAGTCTGGAGGTACGGGCCGGCGAGATCGTCGGCGTCGCCGGGGTGTCCGGAAACGGTCAGAGCGAACTGCTGGAAGCCCTTGCCGGAATCCGGGCACCGGACGCCGGGTCGATCCGGATCGCCGGCGGCCCGGAGATCACCGCCGACCGGCCAAGCGACCCGAAAAGGCTACGCGAGGCGGGAATCGCCCATGTCCCGGAGGACCGCCACCGCATGGGACTGGTGATGCCCTTCGAGGCGCGGGAGAACAGCATCCTCGGCTATCATGATGATCCGAAATTCAATGCCGGGCCGCTTATGGACACTGAATCCATCCTCGCGAACTGCGCAACTAAGATGAAAAAATTTGATGTCAGGCCCGGAAATCCGATGCTCAAATCGGCGAACTTCTCCGGTGGAAACCAACAGAAACTCGTTTTATCCCGTGAAATAGAGGTGAAACCGCGATTGCTTCTGGTCGGGCAACCGACGCGCGGTGTTGATATCGGTGCCATTGAATTTATTCATGCCAATCTGATTGCCATGCGGGATGCCGGCGCGGGTGTGCTTCTGGTGTCCGTGGAGTTGGACGAAATCCTTTCGCTCTCCGACAGGATCATTGTCATGTCGGCCGGCCGGATCGTCGGAACCCTCGACGCCGCCGACGCGGACGAGCGGACCATCGGTCTCCTGATGGCCAATGTCTCAAGGGACGAGGCGGCGACATGATGGGCGTTTTGGACGTGTCCGCAAGGCATGGGGAGATGTTGAGACAGGACCCTTCGAGACGATGCTTCGCATCTCCTCAGGGTGAGTCAGGTGTTGGAGCATTGGGTCTCACCCTGAGGAGGCGCGTCAGCGCCGTCTCGAAGAGTCTTGCCGGCGGGCCGATCCTCTTAAGGGCGGTGGCATGAACAGCCAGGGCCAGCTTCCCAGATGGGTCGATATCGGGTTGATCCCGCTGATCAATATCGCCGCCGCCTTCGTGGTTGCCGGTCTCGTGATCCTGGTGATCGGAGAGAATCCGTTCGAGGCATTGGCGGTCCTGGTGCGTGGCGCCCTCGGTTATGAGGAGGGCATCGGCTACACCCTCTATTACACGACGAACTTCATCTTCACCGGGCTCGCGGTGGCGGTCGCGTTTCATGCTGGTCTGTTCAATATCGGCGGCGAGGGTCAGGCCTATATCGGCGGCCTCGGCGTCGGTCTTGCGTGTCTCGCCTTCGACAGTTCCCTGCCGCTAATTATGATCGTGCCGCTGGCGATGCTCGGCGGAGCGGTCTTCGGAGGTCTCTGGGCTGCCGTGCCCGCCTATCTACAAGCCTACCGTGGCAGCCACATCGTCATCACCACGATCATGTTCAATTTCATCGCCTCGGCGCTGATGGTCTATCTTTTGGTCAATGTGATGATCCAGCCCGGCCAGATGTCGCCGGAAACGCGGGAGTTCGGATCCGAGGCCTGGCTGCCCTTCATGCATGAGATGCTCGGCGCGGTCGGCATAACAATGGCCCGCTCGCCGCTTAACCTCTCCTTTCTGATCGCTCTCGTCTGCTGTGCGCTGGTCTGGACCTTCATCTGGCGCACGCGCTGGGGATATGCGATCCGGACCACCGGCCACAATGAAACCGCCGCCATCTATGCCGGGATCGATCCCAAGCGGATCATCATGCTTTCAATGTGCCTTTCCGGCGCCTTGGCGGGTCTGGTGGGCCTGAATGAAATCATGGGTGTTCAGCACCGACTGCTGCTGGACTTCACCGCCGGCTATGGCTTTACCGGCATCGCGGTCTCGCTGATGGGCCGCAACCATCCGTTCGGCATCGTGCTCGCGAGTTTTCTGTTCGGTGCCTTGTACCAGGGCGGCGCCGAACTCGATTTCGAATTCGCCACCATCTCCCGCGACATGGTCGTCGTCATTCAAGGTCTTGTGATCCTGTTCTCCGGCGCGCTTGCACTGATGTTCAACCCGCTGGTGGCGCGCCTGTTCGCACGGCACGCCGCGCCGTCTTCCGGGGAGTCGTGATGGAAGAGTCCTGGCTCCTGGTGGTTCTGACCTTGGATGCGACCGTGCGGGTTGCGACACCGCTCATCCTTTGCGCCATGGCTGGACTGTTTTCGGAGCGCTCGGGCATCATCGATATCGGGCTTGAGGGCAAGATGCTGGCCGCCGCGTTTGCCGCCGCATCCACAGCCGCGGTGACCGGTTCGGCCTGGGCCGGCCTCGTGGCGGCGGTACTTGTATCGGTCGCGCTGGCGTTGCTGCACGGGTTCGCCTGCATCACCCACCGGGGCAATCAGGTGGTCAGCGGCGTCGCCATCAATGTCATGGCCGCCGGGCTGACGGTGGTGCTCGGCATTGCCTGGTTCCGCCAGGGAGGCCAGACGCCGCCCCTTCCGGACAGCGCCCGCTTTACCGGCATCATCTGGCCCTTCGCCGACACAATTGGAACGGTCCCGATACTCGGCCCGATCTATAAAGAGCTGATCAGCGGTCACAATATTCTGGTCTATCTGGCGCTTCTGATAGTGCCGCTCACCTGGTTCGTGGTGCAGAGTACGCGATTCGGGCTCCGGCTGCGCGCGGTGGGCGAGGAGCCTGCGGCAGTAGACACGGCCGGCCTTTCCGTTGCGAGGCTGCGCTACGGCGCGGTGTTGTGCTGCGGCCTGCTGTGCGGAATCGCCGGCGCCTATCTTTCGACGGGGCATTCCGCCGCCTTCGTGCGCGATATGACCGCCGGCAAGGGGTACATGGCCTTGGCGGCGATGATCTTCGGCAAATGGCGGCCCTGGCCGGCGCTTACGGCATGCCTGCTGTTCGGCTTTCTCGATGCCGTGGCGGTTCGGCTCCAGGGGGTCTCGCTACCCGGCATAGGCGAGGTGCCGGTGCAGTTGATCCAGGCGCTACCCTATATTCTGACGGTGGTGCTGCTTGCCGGCTTCATCGGCAAGGCGGTTGCGCCCAAGGCGATCGGCGTCCCCTACGTGAAGGAACGCTGACGCCGCGGCGCCCTTGGTCAGTTTCCGAAAGCCGACTGCACCGCGTTATTGGGCAGCCATAGTGCCAGGATCGGAAACAGCAGGCAGAGAATCAGCACCAACCCATCGGTGAACAGGAACGGTATCGCTCCCTGCATCACCTTTGTAACCGATACCCCGGTCGTTCCGCTGACTGCGAACAGGTTAAGCCCGACCGGTGGAATCACGCCGCCCATTTCGATCGCCAGAGCAGTAAGGATCCCGAGATGGATCGGATCGACACCCAGCGTGAGCGCGACCGGGAAGAAAATCGGCACGGTCAGCACCAGGATCGCCACACCGGTCAGGAACATCGACAAGAACAGCATCACCACCAGGAGCATCACCAGGAAGCCCATCTGCGTGAGACCGAGGCCGTTGACCCTGGCGGCCACATCCTGCGGCCAACCCTTGTTCGCGAGCAGGAACTGGAACACGCCGACACAGCCGAGAACGAAGAAAACGATCGCCGTCAGATTGATTGCCCGCACGGTTGTCGGCATCAGCTCGGCGAGAAAACGCCTGCCGCCTGAGAGAAGGCCATAGACCATGGCGTATCCGCAGGCGGCCGCACCTGCTTCCGTCGGCGTGAACAGCCCGCCGTAAAGACCGCCGAGAATAATCACCGGCATCAGCAGGGCCGGCCAGGATTTCCACAGCGACGTGCCCAGATGCGACAGGCTGAAAGTGCCGGACGGCAGTTTCATGTAGAACGACATGACGATGATCACCGCCGCATCGCTCAGCGCCAGCATGATCCCCGGCACCACGCCCGCGAAAAACAGCGCGACAATGGATTCCTCGGTGATGATCCCGAACAGGATCAGCGTGATGCTCGGCGGGATAAGCAGGGCAATACCTCCGCCACAGGCGATGATGCCCGCGGCCATCCACACAGGATAGCCACGTCGGATCATTTCGGGATACGCGATCACGCCCATCGCGGCGGCCATCGCCGTGCTGGATCCGGAAATCGCGCCGAACATGACGGCAGCGAGCAAGGTCGCATAGGCAAAGCCGCCTGGCAGCCAACCGATCAGCGCATCCGCAAGGTCAAACAGTTTGGCGATCAGACCGGTACGCTCCATCAGGAAACCGGCGTAGATGAAGAATGGGATCGCCATCAGCGTATAGCTGGACAGAAAATTGAAGAAGGCCCGGAACAAAGCATTCGGCGACAACATCGGATCGGTGAAAACCACCAAAACCGTCGCTCCGGCGAGGGCAATACCGATCGGTGCGCCAATCACCAGGAGCAGGAGCAGGCTGGAACCGAGCAAATGCATTTTCAGGCATCCTTAGCTGGCGTCTAGGCGACGCGTCGATCGAATCTTTTTCAGATATCCGTATGGGTTTCCGCCGGCGCCCACGGGAAAACGGTTTTCCCATTCAACGCTCGGAAGTCCTGATAGACATGGAACAGCGTCGTCAGAGCCATCAACCCAAATGCAAGCGCCAGGCAAAACTGAAACGGCCAGATGAG
>JAYOEU010000125.1:0-13021 GCA_038116915.1 Alphaproteobacteria bacterium | reverse complement strand
AGCGGGTGGCGCCCCCTCGGGGGCGCCACTTCGCGTTTCAAGGACGAGTGACGGCGCCAGGCTGGATTTGATTTCCCGATGATCGAAATCCGTAACTAGAGGAACGGTTCCTCCTGGTCCCACTCAATGGCTCTCAAGCGCTCCGCAATAAGTTCGATTCGATGCCCGAGAGTCTCAAGTTCACGTGATTCGGCGGTATCGATTTCACGCATCAACGAAAGCATCTCTTCATCCATAACTGGAAGTATTCTGTATCGCCACCGTTCGACACCAGCCGGGGTCGTGCCGACCAGAAACAAGCGAAACTGAAGATTTCTGACATACAGGTAAGCTAAAGCCTTGATCCACGCGGGCCTGGACGTGCAGAAAAATGATGGAAATATAAGGTCCGCATCAATCCTGCCCGGATTGATCGCGTTCGAATTGATCCTCGCGGCGTTTGTCGCGTCACGTAAAGTCTCCAAGGGAGCTTCTAGAGACCAACTAATATCTACATCAGCCATACTCATCCTTACCACTCAGCAATCATGATCCCAAATAGACATGCCAACCGTCCATGCAATCAACGATGTGGTGCTCCAGTGTCAGCGGCTGCGCGGTCGTGGAGAATTGAGCGGCGCGGAGCAACGCTGCCGACGTGCGTTGGTACAAATTGTTTCTAACGGACGTCTCCTTTTCGAAAGCGGATCGAACGCTTATGCGGCGGGCGACCCGATCGCAGCACGCAAACGGTTTCGGCAAAGTGCTGTGGTCCTTCCCGACGCCAGCGCGGTACATTTCAATATCGGTGTTTGTGAACGCGCTCTGGGCCGGCACGAACACGCGTGCCATGCACTCCGCAAAACCTTGGTGATTGATCCGCGTTCCGGCGGAGCCCTGGATGCACTCGCCCAGAGCTCGAACATGCTTGGCAAGTTCGACCAGGCCATAGCCCTCGGTATCCAGCAAACACTGCTGTTGCCGTACAAGCCCAAACCCTATGCCACCCTTGGTTTTATTGCCTGGCGCTCCAACAGGTTTAAACACGCGCTTACGGCCCTTAGAATGTCCCTTATTCTGGACCCCGCCGCCCGTGATGTAGATATGAACCTGGCAAATGTGCTGGTCCGGTTGAAACGTTTTCCCGAAGCCGAGGCCCGCTATCGCCGTCTTGCCCGGCTGGCGGAAAACGACGCCACGCCCTGGCTAAATCTTGGTATCGCCTTGGTCGAGGCCGGCAATTGGCGGAGCGCCGCCGCCGCATACGCCCGCTACGCGTGGTTGACTCGGGGATGCCCTTGGAACTTGCGCGACGTGGACCCTCTGCCCGAATTGCCAGCCAGTTCCGACATCGTTCCGTCTCGGAGAACCGCTTGGCATGCATTGGAATTCGAGCGCCGTCAGTTGAGATATTTGTTGAATCAAAAACTGTTGCCGCCTGATTTCGAGCGCGAGGCGAATGCCTATGACCGCCTCATAGACAATCTCGACGAAAAAAGACGGCGTGCCATAGCGTTCGATCTGACAGACGCCGAGATGGGCGAGATATCCCGCTATCATGGCCGGCTTGCTCATACCTCGCCCACCGGATGGCCGAACGGCGCCGACAGGTCCGCCACAAATCCGAAGCTTGATTGGCAAAAAGTGGAGGCGGCATATCATCAATCAACGCCCAACCTGACGATCATAGACGATTTCCTGACACCTTCCGCGTTATCGGCGCTCCGAAGATTTTGCCTCGAATCCACTTTCTGGTTCGAGTTGAAGGGGGCAGGCTATCTCGGCGCCTATTTCCGCGATGGCTTCAATGATCCGCTGCTCCTTGCAATTGCGGAGGAACTGACCGGACGAATGCCCGATATTTTCGCCGGTCAACCGCTGCGCATGATCTGGGCGTACAATTATGAGCAATCCATGGTCGGGATAAACCCGCACGCGGACTTCGCCCGGATCAATGTCAATTTCTGGATTACGCCGGATGAAGCAAATCTGGACCCGGAAACCGGCGGGCTGTTGATCTACCGGCGACCGGCGCCCGAAAGCTGGGGATTTGAACAGTACAACGGCGCGCCGGGTGCCGAGATAATGGAGTTCCTGGGCGATGACGCGCATAACCCTATTCGCGTGCCGCACCGCCAGAACCGTGCAGTGATCTTCGATTCCCGGCTCTTTCACGAAACAGATCGTCTGAAATTTCGTGATGGGTTCGAGAACCGCCGGATCAATATTACCATGCTGTTCGGCGGTCATTGACAGGGACCGCTATTCCAATTGCCGCCGCCAGATCACAAGATCCCGCGCAACATTTTTCAGGACCGGGGACCATTCACCCGACCGCACCTGGCGATAGAGACGGCAATGCGGATACCACGGGGAATCCGCCCGGTTCTCAAACCAGAACCAGCTTAATCCCGGTCCCCGAGGCAACATCACCCAAGTCGGCCGGCCCAGACTTCCCGCGACATGCGCGGTGGTGCTGGAGACACAGATGACAAGGTCCAGTTCCGCCACAAAATCGGTGAAGGCTTCAATATCCGTCAACTGGTCTATTCCGCCCGGAATGGACGGCGCGGCGCCCGTCTGTCGTCGCACAGCGGCAATCTCTTCGCCGACAGGGCCGTATTGCAGACTGACGAATTCGACATCCGGCACCGACAGAATTGGCTTCCAGATCTCCAAGGGAATCGATTTCCAGTCGCCAACCAACGGATTGACGCTGCGCCAATGCACTCCGACGCGAGGGTTGCCGGTCCCGGAACGCCGGATAATATTTGCGCGCAATATCGGAGTCGGGCGAGGAAAGTCGGAAAACGACCGCCGGACGAACCGGCCAACAAACTCCAGAGGATAACACGCGGCATGGTCTTCCAGACGGATTGGCGGAGGTGTCCCCTGGTTCCATCCCCGCACGAGCGTATTCGGCAGAGCCCGCTCCAATAACCCGGCGATGCGAGGGTCGCAAAGCAGTGTCACCGGCCCGGCTTTCCGCTCCACGTCCCGCAGCAAACTGGAGAACATGATCTCTTCACCGACCTTCTCCTCGCTCCACAACAGGAGACGGGCGCCACCGAGCCGGGCGCCGTCCCAGAGGGGCAGAGAAAACCCGCCGGCCCGAGGTTGCAGACCCAGGGCTCGCCAAGGTTCCTCAAGACGTTTCCAACCTTCGGTAAACGCTCCCGTGAGCAGAAGATTTCGGCCGAGGTTTAAAAGCACTTCTCCATTGCCTGGTTCCCCGACCCGGGCCCGTGCAAAGCATCGGACCGCGAGACGCAACTCATCGGCATGCTTGTTCGCGATTCCCAAATTGCTCCAGGCGTGGTGATGCGCCGGGTTCAGGACAAGGGCTCGACGATATAAACGAGCGGAGTCGCAAATGTTCGGCGATTCGGAATTGAGCCAAGCCAGCCCGATCTGATTCCAATAATCCGCCGTACCCGGAGACGCGGTGACGGCCCATCGCGCCGACCGCTGGCGCGGCGTCCCCGTCAAGCTGCTCGACCGATGGGCGTGAATTTGCCCGTTACCGGGTTCAACGATCGCGGCCCGTCGCAAACAGAGCTCCGCCCTGGAATGATCACCTTCGGACCGCAGGCAATGCGCCAAGGCAAGCAGGGTCTCCGCCAGCAGTCTAGCCGTCGAATTGCGGCGCGCCACTTTCCAGGCCCGGGAAAGGAGGCACTTGGAGGTGCTGATTTTCTTTTGCCGCAACTCGGCGAATCCGACTCCGTACAGGGCGATCATTTCGGCGGGAGACCATAGGACCGCGCGACGAAAAGCGGATGCCGCCGCCGCCGGACGTGACTCGTCCAGACAGGAAAAGCCGAGGCTTACATTTCGAGAATACTCTTCACTCATCCGCCCCGGTCCCGAACCGATCCGATGATCCTAGCTTGGTTGAGAACACAGCTAAAGGGAATGCACACCCCTGGCAGGGTTACGCCGGCTTTCAAAAGCTGGACATGAACGGGTGATATCCTATATCCGTGGCGCCGGACAGGCGCCGGTTCTGCGTTGGGATCAGACCGGCGGGAGATGTAGTTGCAATGCATGGAATACTTACGGTCGGGGTCGTCGCACTTTTCATCCTTTCGGCATGCGGCGCTGAAGACAACCCGGTTATCGGGAAATGGCGGGGAGAGATCACCGCTGAGCAGAGGGCCGGACTGATGATCCCCGAAGGCAAGGAGGTTGGCGTCCTTAACGCCGAATTCCTGGAGGACCGAGTGATATTCAATGGCCAGGCCCGGCCCGTAGAGCACAAGAAGAACGAGGCAACCCGATATATCAACGAGATCGGAACCAACAGAACGATGGCGGCTCGGTTTCCTGAACCGAACCGGATGAAGCTGGGAATGCCCCATCGCTTCAAAGCCGAGATTGTGGAGCTTTATCTGACCAGGGTCCCGGTAACGCCGTAGAATCGCTCCGGGCTGGAAGCCGAGAGAGACATGCAATGACACATGCCAAAACCTATTTCGATCAGGTCGCGCGGATAGCCGAAACAATCGATCACGATATGATCGAGCGGATCGCCGACGAGCTTTCGCAGCTCCGTGAGCGCGGCGGAAGACTATTCTTTCTCGGTGTCGGAGGTAGCGCCGCGAATTGCAGCCATGCGGTCAACGACTTTCGCAAACTCTGCGGAATTGAAGCCTACACTCCGGTCGACAATGTCGCCGAATTAACGGCACGAACGAATGACGAGGGCTGGGCCACGGTGTTTGCGGCCTGGCTGACGACCAGCCGGATCAGCGCCGCGGACGCGGTTCTGGTATTTTCGGTCGGGGGCGGCGACGCGGAACGCAATGTCAGCGCCAATATTGTGCACGCTCTCGACGTTGCCAAGGCCAAGGGCGCACGGATCCTCGGGGTCGTGGGCCGCAACGGCGGATATACCAAACAAGTCGGCGATGCCGTCGTGGTCGTTCCGGTCGTCGACGAAGCGGCCATCACACCGCACAGCGAAGCATTTCAGGCCGTCGTCTGGCACGCTCTGTCATGCCACCCGAAACTCATGCGCCAGGAAAATAAGTGGGAGAGTCTGGGGCGGAGCTAAGGCATAAGCCGGCTAGGCTCCTGGGCCATGTATTTCCCGAAAAATCCGATAAGAGCTTGTTCCCTGGCCTCGGGCCCATATCGGGAAACCGTGGCTCGTCCGGCATTGATCATCGAAAGGATCGAAGGCTCGCCGGCCCGCAGACCACGCAGCCCGGTCGCCAGAGCATCCGCCGCCGCCTCCAGCGCATCATCCGGAACCCAAAGTCCGTTCGCGGTATCGGCGTAGTCCCATCCGCCGTCGCCCGCGAATCCGACAACCAGACAACCCGCCGCCATCGCTTCCAGCGCCGGTAGGCCAAACCCCTCGAACCGTTGCAGGGACAGGAAGACCGTCGAGCAAGACAAGGCTTCGAGAGCCCGGCGATGCGGTAGGTTGTCGATCACCATCCAGGGAACTTCCGCCAGATCAGGATTCCGCAATGAGAAATGATGTCTGATGAAATCGAACTCCATCGGCCGCTTTCGCGGCATCACGGCAATCTGCTCGATCTTATCCGGATCGGATGAGGGGATTTCAATCGCACAAGGCACGACGGACACGTCTTGTGCGATCCCGTTGCTCTCAAGGTATCGTTTGATGCGCTGCGAGGCGCAGAACACATCCGACACACCGAGGTCGGTGTACTGTTTCGCCGAGCCCAGGCTGTGGTGGCAATAGTAGTGATTCTGTACAAAGACGACTTGGCGGAGGCCACCCCGGGCGCTCGCGATGAGATCCTCCGATCGAAAGGTCTCTGGACGTATGATCACGTCCTGCTTGGATATCCCTATCGACCCGGACAGGATCGGCACATCGATGTCGAAAGCGGTCGGCGTTTGCTCTCGGTTTTTAGCGTAAGCGTAGGCGTCAAAACCAGCGTCACGCAGCGCCTTGACATGTTCAAGCAGCACCTTGATGCCACCGGATGGTCCGGATGACCGGGTAATATAGTAGATGATGCGACCCAAACCGGGCATCGATGAATTCCCCCGAAAAACCGAACGGTGGACGACCTGGCGGCCACGACCAGCTATATAACGGAGACAGCGCCGAGACCAGCGTCCGACGGAACACGATGCAGCAGCCCGAGACCTCGCCCGCCGAATTGTTCGACGCCGCCGATGCCGCGGCGAGACGGGGTGATATTGACGACGCCATTGGGATGTTCCGCGAAGTCGCGCGCCGGTCGCCAGGTGACTCCGCCGCGTTGACCCGCGCTGGACACTTGCTGTTGCGCAAGGACCGAGCGGCCGATGCGATCGAAGCGCTTGATGAGGCGGTGGCGCGCTCTCCCGAAAACGTAACAGCCTGGTTCCTGAAAGGCGAGACCGCGGAACGATCCGGCAATTTCAGTGCCGCCGCCAAGGCCTATGCCAAGGTTGTTGAATGGCGGCCGGATCTGGCTCTTGCTTGGTCCCGGTTGGGTTTTGTATCGGAAAAGTCCGGAGCCATCGCCACCTCGATTCCGGCTTTTCGCGAGGCTGTCCGGCACGAACCGCTTGCCGCCGACCATCATGGAAATCTGGCTAGAACCCTGTTCGAAGCACGCATGACGGAAGAGGCCATTCCGTCGTTTCGGCGGCAACTGCTGATCTCTCCCAATGAGGCCGATGGATACTACAATATCGGCGTCTGCCTGCCCTTGGTGGGAGCACGCGAGGCCGGGCTTCGCGCGTTCCGGCACACCGTGATCCTGAATCCGGCAAGTGGCGGCGCCTGGTCGAAGATCGCGCGGCTGTCTCGGCGTCTCGACCCACATACCGATGTACGAAAAGCCGACACCCGGGCGATGGTGCTTGATCCAGATGATCCGGAACCGGCGCTCCGGCAGGCAGCATTTGAAAGCAGTATCCAATCCGAAATGAAAAGCCGGCGACGCGTTGCGTGCCTGGAACCGGACAACCTTGAAAACCTGGTGGAGCATGCGCGCCTTTTGCTCCGGTCGGGCTGTCCCGGTGACGTGCTGCGATTGTTGCTGCGGGTCGCGGAGGTCCCCGATCCGGCCGAAGCGGTGGTTGAGGTTTTTCGAGACGCTTGCGAAGCCGCGGGGGAGACGATTCCGAGCTGGTGCCGCTCCGCCTATCAACGATGGCTGGACCTCTACGAGAGCCCGGAACCGCGGGACGTCTCATCAGCCCCAGGAGATGACATGTTGATCTCCGTCATCATGCCCGTGTGCGATCCGCCTGTGGAGTTGCTGCGTCAGGCAATTTCGTCGGTAACCGCTCAATCATGGGCGTCGTGGCAGCTTTGTATCGCCGACGACGCGTCACGAGACCCGGCGGTGCATGCGGTATTGCGCGAAGCCGCCGACGATCCAAGGATCAATGTCACCTTTCGACCCCGGAACGGCCATATCTCGGCGGCCAGCAACAGTGCGCTCAAGGCGGCGGAAGGGAAAATCGTCTGTTTCCTAGACCATGATGACTTGCTCGCGCCCGATGCGCTTTTCCGGGTGGCCGAAGCGTTCGAGCGCCGGCCGGATTGGCAGATGGTCTACAGCGACGAGGATAAGATCGATATAAACGGCAACCGGTTCGACCCTCACTTCAAACCGGATTGGAATCCGGATCTGCTCGAGAGTCAGAACTATCTTTGCCATCTGATGGCGATCCGCCGCCCGTTGGTCGAGCGACTCAACGGCTTTACGCTTGGTTTGGAGGGCAGTCAGGATCACGACCTCGCTTTGCGTGCCGCGGAAATAGCAGGTCAGCAGGGTGTCGGTCATATCCGCCGAGTGCTTTACCACTGGCGGGCAACACCCCGGTCCACGGCGATGGGAGTGGAGGCCAAACCCTATGCCGCGGAAGCGACACGGCGAACCTTGCAGGCCCACCACGATCGGCTGGGCGATGGGGCGGTGGTTCGGACCTTGTCGAACGGATGGCGCGCCGTGCGCCCAACCCCATCGGAACCGCCGCTGGTTTCCGTCATAATTCCGACCCGAGACCGGCTCGAACTGCTGCGCCGATGCATCGACGGGCTACGCCTGGGGACACGATATCCGGCACTTGAGATTCTGATCGTCGATAACGACAGCCGCGAAAAGGCCACCTTGGACTATCTTGGAAATCTCCAATCGGCCGGTGCGGTGCGGGTGTTGAAGGCCGCTGGCCCGTTCAATTTTTCCCGATTGAACAACCAAGCCGCCAAGGAGGCACAAGGGGCTCTGCTTTGCTTCATCAACAATGATGTGGAACCACTGTCTCCCGATTGGCTGGACGAAATGGTCGGGCATGCCCTTCGCCCGGGTGTGGGTGTTGTCGGAGCCAAGCTGCTCTATCCGAACCGCAGGGTCCAGCACGGCGGGATCATTCTGTGCGGTCACCATGTCGCCCGGCATCTGCATGTCGGACTGCCCGAGGATGCCCATGGCCATTGGGGCCGCGCCGCCGCCGTTCAGTCCATGGCCGCCGTCACCGGCGCATGCATGGTAATGCGAAGCAAGATATTTGCCGAAATCGGCGGGTTTGACGAAGCCTGGCCGGTGGATTTCGGTGATATCGATCTTTGCCTTCGGGCCGGCGCGTCGGGAAACCGGACGATTTGGACGCCGCATGCGGTGCTGTTGCATCACGAATCGGCTTCGCGCGGAACCTATTTCACCCGTGAAAAGGAAGAACAATACGAAGCCGCCCGTGCGGCCATGATAAAGCGGTGGGGGGAAACGCTGGAGCTGGATCCGCATTATCATCCGAACCTGTCGATTGAACCCGAAGACAGTCCCTTCAACCTCGCCTTCCCGCCGCGAAAGGCTCCGGTTCATGGCTGAATCGCCGCGCCCGCGATGGATTGCCGTCACGGTCAAACTGACGCTTAGTCTTGCGATGGTGGCGGTCGTTCTCGGCCTTGCCGACCTTTCCGAGGTGGTGGAAAGAATCGCGGCGGTTGACCTGTTCATGCTGATACTGGCCGTCGGCCTCTGCTTTGGCCAAATTCTTATCTCCTCAATCCGCTGGCACATCATCGGATCGGGGACCGGTGACTTCATAAGCATGTGGACCGCGATGCGGGCCATGTTCGCGGCGATGTTCTGCAATCAGTTGCTTCCCACCTCGATTGGCGGCGATCTGGTCAGGATCGGCCTACTGACGCGCCAAGGCCTAACGGTCGGCAGAGCGGCCCGGACGGTTGTTTTGGATCGCACCGCCGGGCTCGTTTCACTTTTGACTCTGATGGCGGTGACCGGGATCGTGATGAGCAACCAGTTGCCGGAGCATTGGCCGGTGACGATCATTCGTCTGGTGCCGGCCGCCGCCATCACACTGCTCCTGGGCGGCATGTTTTTCGGGGAGCGCCTCGCCGAAGCCCTCGAAGCGCGCGGGCTGGCCGCTTGGATCGCGCAGTTGCTGCGGGACTCCAGCGTTTTGCTGCGCCGGGGACCAAGGACGGCGTTGATCCTGTTGCTGAGCTATGCAATCCACGGGGCGAGCGCTGCCGCGATATGGGTGTTGGCCTCGGCAAGCGGAGTTGAGATCGACTACCTTCAAATTCTCGGTTTTTTGCCGATCGTTGTCCTCGTGCAACTGCTGCCGATTTCAATCGCCGGATGGGGAGTACGTGAGGGCACTCTTGTCACCCTGTTCGCGCTTATCGGGATAGGGGCGGCATCTTCCGCGGCGGTCTCCATTCTGTGGGGCGCCGCGATTGCAACCGCAGCGCTGCTGGCGGGCCTTATCTGGGCCCTTATTCGAGCCAGTGGAGAGCGCTTGCCGGATCGGGACACCTCTCAGACACCGTAGAAGGCGTTGACCTCCCGTGCCACTTCGGCGATCTGATCCGCCGTCAGATGCTGATGATGCGGCAGAGCCAGCACCCGATTCGCCTGGCGTTCGGCATTCGGGAAGTCGCCCGGTTTGTAGCCATAGCGCTTCGCGGCGGGCTGCAGATGCAGCGGCGTGCCGTAGTAGATCAGCGATTGTATCCCCTTGGCCTCGAGATGGGCTTTCAGCGCGTCGCGACGCTCCGCCTGAATGAGGAACATGACGAAGGGATTCACCTCATGCGGAGCACAGGGGGGGATGAAAACCTCTGGCGCGGTTATCAGTTCACGATAGAGATTCACGTTTTTTCGCCGCCGCTCGGTGATCGAAGCAAGCCGCCCCAGCCGGAAAAGCAGGATTTCCGCCTGCAGGACATCGAGACGCGAATTGACGCCGTATTCCAGACAGGTATCCCGGTCGATCAGACCATGATTTCGGTATCGCCGGGCCTTTTCAGCGACCATATCATCGCTGGTAATCAGAAAACCGGCATCGCCCGTGGCGTTCAATGCCTTCAGGGGATGCGCCGAAAAGGCCCCGGCCATTCCGAAGGTGCCCCCGTGCTTGCCATGATAGGTGGCACCCATTGATTGGCAGGAATCCTCGATGATCAGCAATCCGTGCCGCTCGGCGATCGCCTGGATCGCGTGCATGTCGGCAATCCGTCCGGTCCAGTGCACCGGCATGATCGCCTTGGTCTTCGGCGTGATCTTCTTTTCGATCTCCGCCGGATCGATATTCTGGTCGTCCCGCACATCGGCATAGACCGGCGTGGCGCCGACATGCGCGATCGCACCGGTCGAGGCGACAAAGGAGATCGGCGAGGTGATGACTTCGTCGCCGCGCGTGATCCCCATCGCCATGAGGCCGATCATGAGCGCATCGGTGCCCGAATTGAGGCCCACGCAATGCCGGGCTCCGGTAAAAGCGGCGATCTTGTCCTCAAACGCGTTCAACTCCGGGGTGAGGACAAAATGCCCGCTCTCCAGCACCCGCTCCACACAGGCAAGCAGTTCCTCCCGCTCTTCGTGAAAGCGCTGCTGCAGGTCGATCAGCGAAATCCGGATTTCGGCCACGGTCATTTCCCCGCATAGAAGTTTTTGACGGTATCGATCACATAGTCCTGTTCAGCGCGGGACAGATGTTGATCGACTGGAAAACTGATGCACTCGGCGGCATGTCTGTCGGTCACCGGAAAGTCACCCGCCCGGTATCCGAATGAGGCCAGCGCATCCTGCTGATAGAGTGGGATCGGATAGTGAACCTTGGCTTCGATTCCCCGGTCCAGACAGTATTTCAACAGCGCGTCCCGGCGCTCGGCGAAAACCATGTAAAGCAGATACACGTGCTTGGTGGCTGGCTGTCGGACGGGGATTCGAATCCCCTGCATACCGGCGAGACCTTGGTCATAGTACGCGGCGGCCGCGGCCCGTCCGTCGACGATATCCCTGACCTGCCGGACGATCCATTTACCGACCACCGCCTGAACCGAATCCAGGCGCGAGTTGTAACCGAAAATCTCCATCTCATCCCGGTTGCGCAGACCGTGGTTGCGCAGGAGGCGAACCTTGCGGTTCATTTCATCGTCATTGGTCACGACGATACCGGCATCCCCCCAGACATTGATGATCTTGAGGGGATGCATGGAAAATGCGGTCGCCGCACCCCAGCCGCCAACCTTGATGCCGTTCCGTTCTCCCATCAGGCTCTGACAGCCGTCCTCGACGACCGGCAGACCATGGCGCTCGGCGATCTCCATGACCCTCGGCATATCGGCGACATCACCGGTCAGATGGATCGGCATGATCGCCTTGGTGCGCGGCGTTATCGCGGCCTCGAGCTGATCCGTATCAAGACAGAAAGTATCGTCGCAATCGACAAAGCGCGGTGTCGCGCCGACCTCCACGATCGCGCCTACGGAGGCGTAGAACGTGTTCGCGGCCGTCAGAACCTCGTCGCTGTGTCCGACATCAAGAGCTTTCAAGGGGATTTTCAGCGCGTCCGTACCCGAACCCACGCCGATTGCATGCTTGGTCCCGACCGCCGCCGCAAACATCGTCTCAAACTCGCCGACCGGCTTGCCGAGCGTGAAATCACCGGAGCGGACCAGGTCACGCAACTCGGCGAAAATCTCCTCAGGGTCCGCGAATTGCTGACCGAGTGGCGAGAACCGCACATGAGAAATCCCGCGCGCGTCGGTTCGGTCATCCATGATCGGGGGCCCTGCCGGAAAAGTTCAAGATAACGCCTTGTTCGGGCGTAGGGGGTTATAATTCGCCGACGCCGCCCGGACCAGCATTGGTTACTTGATCTTCGCGGATTCCTCAACGCTGGCGAGAACGGCTTCAACATCAAGCGCTTTGCGCAACTCGCGGCGCACCTCCTGCCAACGATAGCGTACCGAATTGCGGACGATTTCCGCGTCCAATTCCTTAAGGCTATCGATTACCGGTGCATAGGCGACAAGCGCATCGGGACTGTCGGTGAAAGCCGAATCGTCATCCGCGATCGCGGAGAATTCAGTTTTTGCAATGCGCGCCTGAACGGCGGTCGCTCGATCACCGAAATTTTCACCGGCGTCCGCCGGCGAACCGGTCCGCGCCATTATCGTCCCGCACATATCGGACACCAATACTCCGACGTTCCGGCCAGATCGATTCGCAAGCAATCCACCCGCGAAAACCGAGAGATCGGACAGGCATGCGAGCCACATCAGCCACTTCGCCTGGTTGACCGAAACCATGAACGCGTCGTTATCGAACAGTATGGGATAGCTGGACCCGGCCCTTGTCCGCAGATATCCGTACAAAGCGGTCTGCGCCACGTGACTGGCGCGGGTGTCGAGGAATTCCGCCAACTCGTTGATATTTTTAACCTGGGTCCGCCGCGCCGTGCCCGCGGTATAGTCCCGTAATGCCCGCCAGAATTCGGCGGGTGACTTGAACGCTACGCGAAACTGTTTGTGAAGCATCGTCTGCGGGGCTCCGGCCATCGTCTATATAATTTTTAGTGAATTTTGACAGTTTGCGGTAAACTTTTAGCGACCCGATTCGGATGAACGCTGAACTCGCGTGCACCGTTCGTGGCGTCTAACACGGCGCTGCAGTAACGAAAAAGCGCCGATTCCAAGGGGGAAGTAGCATGTCCGATGACGCTTCTCAGAGGGCGGAACACTGGAGACGAACCAAGTCTCTGATGATCGTCCATCTGATCATCTGGTTTGTTTTCGCCTATCTGTTGC
>JAYOEU010000124.1:0-13287 GCA_038116915.1 Alphaproteobacteria bacterium | reverse complement strand
GCCGAGCTATTTCCCTTTCACCGAGCCCTCGGCCGAGGTCGATATCGGCTGCACCCGGGCCGGCGGCGAGTTCCGCATCGGCAAGGGCGATGACTGGCTCGAGATTCTCGGCTCGGGCATGGTACATCCCCGCGTCCTGATGAATTGCGGGATCGATCCCAACGAATATCAGGGCTTCGCCTTCGGCATGGGGATCGAGCGGATCGCGATGCTGAAATACGGCATTCCGGACCTGCGGCCGTTCTACGATTCCGATATCCGCTGGATGCGGCATTACGGTTTCGTGCCGCTGGATGTGCCGACCATCGCCGGGGGGATCAACCGATGAAGTTTACGCTCTCCTGGCTGAAGGACCATCTCGAGACCACCGCGTCGCTCGACGAGATCTGCGAGCGCCTGCCGATGCTCGGGCTCGAGGTCGAGGCGGTGGAAAACCGGGCCAAGGACCTTGCCGCCTTTACCGTCGGCTATGTGATCGAGGCCAAACAACATCCGAACGCTGACCGTCTGCGGGTCTGCACGGTCGACACCGGCAAGGAGCACATCCAGGTCGTCTGCGGCGCTCCCAACGCGCGCACCGGCATGAAGGGCGTCTTTGCTCCCGCCGGAACCCATATTCCGGGTACCGGTGTTGACCTGAAGAAGGGCGTGATCCGGGGCGAGGAATCCAACGGCATGCTCTGCTCGGAGCGCGAGATGGGGCTGTCGGACGAGCATGACGGCATCATCGAGCTGCCCGAGGATGCGCCGGTGGGCGAAAGCTTCGCCAAGGTCGCGGGTCTCGATGATCCGATGATCGATATCGCGATCACGCCGGACCGGGCGGACTGCCTCGGCGTGCGGGGGATCGCGCGGGATCTGGCGGCGGCGGGGCTGGGCAAGCTGAAACCGCTGGACACCGCGCCGGTCAAGGGCACTTTCAAAAGCCCGATCAACTGGCGCGTCGAGTTGCCGGAGCAGAATCCGCCGCTGGCGCCGTTCGTGGTCGGCCGCTACTTCAAGGGCGTGAGGAACGGGCCGAGCCCGAAATGGCTGCGCGACCGGCTGACCGCGATCGGTCTGCGTCCGATCTCGGCCCTGGTCGACATCACCAACTACGTCATGATGGATCTCGGCCGTCCGCTGCACGCGTACGATGCGGACAAGGTGTCGGGCGATATCTTCATCCGGCTTGCCAAGACCGGTGAAAAGTATCTGGCCCTCGACGGCAGGGAATACACGTTCGATAACGAGATGATCGTCATCGGCGACGATCACGGGGTCGACGATCTGGCCGGCATCATGGGCGGCGAACGCTCCGGTTGCGGTGAGGAAACCGTCAACATGTTCCTTGAGGCGGCGATCTTCGATCCGATCCGCACCGCGGCGACCGGCCGCAAGCTCAATGTGATTTCCGATGCCCGCTATCGTTTCGAGCGCGGCCTTGATCCGACCTCGCCTTGGTGGGGGTCGGAAGTCGCGGCGCGGATGGTGCTGGAGATCTGCGGCGGCGAGGCGAGCGAGCTGGTGATTCATGGCGGCGAGCCGGAATGGAAACGCAGCTACACCATGCGCCACAGCCGGATCAGCGGTCTTACCGGTGTCGAGGTGCCCGAGGCCGACGTGGTCCGGATCCTGAAGGATCTCGGTTTCGAGGTCAGCGGCTCCGGTGAGGCGATCTCCTGCGCGGTGCCGTCCTGGCGGGCCGACGTGATCGGCGAGGCGGATCTGGTCGAGGAAGTGGTCCGCATCTGGGGCTTCGATCATATTCCCAACACTTCGATGAGCACCGATCACGTGGTGCCGGCGCCGGCGCTTACCCCGGCACAGGCCCGGGAGCGGTTGGCGAAGCGCGTGCTCGCCGGGCGCGGCATGACCGAGGCGGTGACCTTCTCCTTCGTCTCCTCCGCGCAGGCTGAGCTGTTCGGTGGCGGCGCCGGGGAACTGCGTCTGGTCAATCCGATCAGCGCCGATCTCGATGTCATGCGTCCCTCGATCCTGCCAACCCTGATGGCGGCGGCGGCCCGCAACGCGAACATGGGGAACCCCGATTTGGCGTTGTTTGAGGTCGGCCCGCAATATGCCGACGCCACGCCGGAAGGCCAGCAGACCGTCGCGGCGGGCCTGCGGACGGGCCAGACCGGCGCGCGCGACTGGACCAAGACGGCGCGGGGCGTCGATGCGTTTGATGCCAAGGCCGATGTTATGAGCGTCTTGGAACTGCTTGGCGCGCCGGTTCAGAACATGCAGGTCTCAACCGATGCACCCGGCTGGTATCATCCCGGCCGCTCCGGCACCCTGCGCCTCGGACCCAACGTCTTCGCCCATTTCGGCGAGGTACATCCGAAGGTGCTGCGCGAGATGGACCTTCGGGGACCGGCGGTCGCCTTCGAGGCTTTCCTTGCCAAGGTGCCGGAGGCTCGCTCCAAGGGACCCGCCCGCCCGCTGCTCAAGCTCTTGCCGTTCCAGTCGGTCAATCGCGATTTCGCCTTCCTGGTCGATCTGGAGGTGCCGGCGGAAAAGCTGATCCGGGCCGCGTCGGGCGCCGACAGGAACCTGGTGAGCGATGTCCGCCTGTTCGATGAATATGCCGGCAAGGGCATGCCCGAGGGCAAGAAGTCACTGGCCATCGCCGTGACCTTGCAGCCCAGGGACGCGACTCTGACCGACGATGACCTGGAAGCGATTTCCAAGAAAATCGTCGCCCAGGTCGAGAAGCATACCGGCGGCACGCTGCGGGCCTGATCTTCCGCTTCAGCCCGGCCAGGCGCCGCCCAAAGCCGTGGTGGCGTCCTTGGCGACCTCTCGGACACAGGCGCCGAGTTGGGCGATCCTGTCGTCGGTGATGCGCGCCGTCGGGCCGGAGAGGGATATCGCGCCCAGCGGATCGCCGAGATGGTCGAATACCGCCGCCGCGACGCAACGCAGGCCGACCGCGTGTTCCTCGTCATCGACGGCGTAGAGCTGGGTGCGGACCCGCGCCAGCTCATCCAGCATCCGGGGCAGGGCGGCGATTGTCTTGCGGGTTCGGCTATCGGGGCCCGGCAGGCCGATCAGCCGTTCCACCTCTCCCTCGGGCAATCGGGCCAGCAGGGTCTTGCCGACGGCGGAACCGGCGATCGGCACGCGTGCGCCCGGCTTTGCCAGCGCCCGCATCATCTCGCGGCATTCGGCCTGGGCGAGATAGACCATTTCTGCATTGTCGCGCACCGCGAGATTAGCGGTCTCGCCGCACTCCTCCATGAGCCGGCGCAGATAGGGCCGGGTGATGGTGACCAGATCGCGCGAGCGCAGGAAGGCGTTGCCGACCGAGAAGCACGAGACCCCGATCTGCCAGCCGCCCCGGTCGGCATCGAAGCGCACGAACCGCGCCTGCTGAAGCGTCGTCAGAAGCCTGTGCACGGTTGACGGCGGCAGGGAAACCGTCTGCGCGATTTCGGTCAGGGTCATCCCGTCATTGGAAGCCGCGAGCGCGTTCAGCACGCTGATCGCCCGCATCACCGATTGGATCTGTCCCGACCGTTCCGAGGTGCTGGTGTTCATGCGGCGAGTGTAGGGAGGCTCGTTCCGATTAGCGATATGGATTTCCACCTGTCGGAATTGCAGCCATGCTAGTCCGTCCGGCCGGCCATCACCTCCCGGGTGACGGCGAGCAGACCCTCGGCGAGTTCGTCGAATGCGCCGGCCCGAGGATTTGCCTCGCCGCTGTCGCGATAGCGCCGGAAGATCTGCCGGAAGACCACCGCGAGACGAAATTGCGCGACCGCGCGGAATTGCCGGACCGAGCCGACGTCGCGGCCGCTTAGGCGCGCGTATCGCTCGATGAACCCGGCACGGGTGGGAAAGCCCGGCTCGGTGGTCGGCATCTGGGCAAGATCATGCATCGTCCCTGGATCGCCCGGCTCGGTCCAGTAGGAGAGCAGCACCGCGAGATCCCAGAGGGAATCGCCCCGGGTCCCGAGATCCCAGTCGATCAGCGCGCGCGGCGCCAGGGATGCCGGATCGAGGATGAAATTGTCGAGCTTGAAGTCGTTATGCAGCAGAACCGCCGGTCCCTCGATAACCGGCTCGCGGTCCAGCCAGTCAAGGATCTCCCCCGCGACCGCCGGCGCGGTGCCTTCCCAGGCGAGTTCGGCGCGTTTCGCCCAGCCTTGCGCGGTACGCGCCAGGAAGCCCTCGGGCCGGCCCAACCGATCCAGCCCGGCGGCCCCGGCATCGACCGCGTGCAGGTCGCTCAGGACGGAGCAAAGCGTGGCCGTAAGAGTTCTGCCGGCTTGCGGGTTCCCGGCATGCGGAGCGGGCAGGGTGCCGCCGATCACAATCCCGCGTCGGTACTCCATGATCAGAAACGGCGCACCCAGGATCGCGATATCCTCGCACAGAAACAGACACCGGGGGGCCAAGGCGAAATGCCCCTCCAATCCGCGCAGGATCCGGCCCTCGCGCAGCATGTCGTTCGCGCCGGGCGGGAGCGGGCCGGGCGGCGGACGGCGCAGCACCGCGGGCCCTCCGTCCATTTCGATCAGATAGTTGAGGTTCCCGAACCCGCCGGCGAATTGCCTCGGTGATGGATCGGGTGCGAAATCGTGGCCATGGCTCCCGAGATATGCCGCCAGCCGGTGCCAGTCCTGGGCGACTTGATCCCGTGGCGCGATGAAGCCGGTGTCCGGAGTGTCGTTCATTGCCTCGGCACAGTAGGCCGCGGCGCGGGATGCCGTAAAGTGCATGGAAAAGCGCCTTTCGGGCCCCGGCCTCCCGTGGCAAACTGCGCGGCCAAACCAACAAATTCAGCCGGGAATGGGACGCACGATGGTCGAAATACGCAATGTCGCCAAGGAAAAGCTCGCAGCAGGTGAACTCGCCATCGGTGTCGGGCTGCGCCAGTCGAGAACCGTGGATATCGGAAAGGTGATGAAAACCGCCGGCTTCGACTGGCTGTTTATCGACATGGAGCACAATTCCATGGATGTCGACACCGCGGTCCAGATCAGCGTCGCCGCCCAGTCGGCCGGAATCACGCCCATCGTCCGGGTCCCGGGCTTTCAGCATTTTCATGCGACGCGGGTTCTCGACGGAGGCGCCCAGGGGGTCGTCGTTCCGCATGTGGACACGCCGGCGGTCGCGCGTGAGATGGTGGCGAACTGCAAATATCCGCCGGTCGGCCATCGCTCGGTTGCCGGCGCGCAGCCTGTGGTCGACTTCGAAAGTCACCCGATGGGCGAGGTCTCCAACGCGATCAACGAGGCGACCTTGCTGATCCTGATGCTGGAAACCCCGGAAGCGATCGCCAATGCCGACGCGATCGCGGCGATCCCCGGCGTGGACGCCCTGCTGATCGGCACCAACGATCTGTGCATGGAGATGGGAATCCCCGGAGAGGTCGGCCATCCCCGCGCGGTGGAAGCCTATGAGACCGTCATCGCCGCCTGCAAGAAGCATGGCAAGCACGCGGGCATGGGTGGCGTCTATACCCCGCCGCTGATGGAGAAATACATCTCCATGGGGGTGCGGCTGGTGCTGGGCAGCAGCGATCTGCAATTGATGATGGCGGCCGGCAAGGAGCGGACAGCGGCCCTGCGCGCCATGCTGTGAGCGGGTCCCCGCGGGAGGGTCGCATGACCGCCACGGTCCGCCTGACCATGGCTCAGGCGCTGGTGCGCTACCTGGTTGCTCAATCGATCGACACGGCCGAGGGTCCAAAACCCATGTTCCCGGGATGCTGGGCGATATTCGGCCAGGGCAATGCGGCGGGCTTGGGTGAGGCATTGCTCGGCGCGGCTGAGGCTCTGCCGACCTATCGCGGTCACAATGAGCAGGCGATGGCGCTCGCCGCGGTTGCGTTCGCCAAGGCAACACTGCGCCGCCAGGTGATGGTCTGCGCGACCTCGATCGGACCGGGCGCGACCAATCTGGTGACGGCGGCGGCGACGGCGCATGTGAACCGGCTGCCCGTCCTGCTGCTGCCGGCGGATGTCTTCGCCAACCGGCGTCCCGATCCGGTGCTCCAGCAGATCGAGGATTTCGGCGACGGAACGGTTTCGGCGAATGACTGTCTGCGGCCGGTCTCCCGCTATTTCGACCGGATCACGCGGCCCGAACAGATCATCCAGGCGCTGCCGCGGGCGGTTCGCGTCTTTACCGATGCCAGCGCGTGCGGACCGGTCACGCTCTGCCTTTGTCAGGATGTGCAGGCCGAAGCCTACGACTATCCCGAAAGCTTTTTCGCGCCGGCGCGCCACCGTATCCGACGGCCACAACCGGATATTCGGGAATTGAGCGCCGCCGCCAGGGTGCTGGAGCGGGCCCGAAAGCCGCTCATTATCGCCGGCGGGGGAGTGCGCTATTCCGAGGCTGGAACCGTGCTCGCCGAATTCGCCGAGCGCCATGCGATGCCGCTCGCCGAAACCCAGGCCGGCAAGGGCGTGGTCGCGTGGGACAACCCGCTCAATCTCGGCGCCATTGGCGTTGCCGGAACCGCATCCGCCAACGCACTTGCACGGGAGGCCGATGTCGTTCTGGCAATCGGAACAAGATTGCAGGATTTCACCACCGGTTCCCGGGCGCTGTTCGCCGATCCGGATTGCCGCTTCATCAATCTGAATATCGCGCCCTACGATGCCGCGAAGCATCGCGGTCTCGGCATCGTCGCGGATGCCTGGGTCGGGATCGAGGCCCTGGATCACACGATCGCGAACTATCAGGCGCCGCACGAATGGCGCGAGCGCGCGAGGGCCGAGATCCGGACCTGGCGGGTAAAGGCCGATCGGGCGCTGGCGGCGGACAACGCCCTCAAGCCCACGGACGCCCAGGTCATCGGCGCGGTCATGCGGGCGGCGGGGGAAAAGGGCACGGTCGTCGCCGCCGCGGGCGGGCTGCCAGGTGAATTGCACAGGCTCTGGCGCGCCTCGGACGGGCACTCCTACCATGTCGAATTCGGTGCGTCCTGCATGGGGTATGAGATCGCCGGCGGTCTCGGCGTCAAGATGGCCCGGCCCGATCGCGAGGTTTTCGTCATGGTCGGCGACGGAAGTTATCTGATGATGAACTCCGAGATCGCCACATCTGTTGCCCTGGGCGCGAAGCTCGTCATCGTGGTCCTCGACAACGACGGGTTCGCCTGCATCGAGCGCCTGCAGACCGATGCCGTCGGCGCCGGTTTCAACAATTTTCGCTCGAACGCCACCGCCGGGCCGGGCGCCGGGATCGATCTCGCGGCCCACGCTGCAAGCCTCGGCGCGATCTGCGAGCGGGTAACCGGCATCGTCGAATTGGAGGCCGCCCTGTCGCGCTCGAGATCCAACGACCGGACGACGGTCCTGGTGATTGAAACCGACCCGCTCGCATCGACGGCCGCCGGAGGCGCCTGGTGGGATGTCCCGGTCGCGGAGGTCTCCGAACGCGAGTATGTGCGAACCGCGAGATCACGGTACGAGGCTGAAAAGGCGGCACAGAAAGTCGACGGCTAAGAGGCCGGCACGTGGGCGCCGCGAGGAGGTGGGGGGAGCGCGGATGATGGAGATCCTTCAGCCGGTTGTAGGTTTGGGCGCGCTGTTCGGTCTTGCCTGGATGGCGAGCGAAGCGCGTGGCCGTTGGAGTTGGCGGCTGGCGGCGGCCGGATTGGCGCTCCAATTTGCCTTGGCGGCGCTGGCCCTGAATGCCCCGGTGATCCGCGACGCGATAGGCGCATTGAACGGCGTGGTTCTGGCGCTGGACGAAGCGACCAGGGCCGGAACGTCCCTCGTATTCGGCTATCTCGGAGGCGGAACCCTGCCGTTCGACGAAAGTTTTCCCGGCGCGGCCTTCGTCCTGGCGTTTCGGGCCTTGCCGCTGGTGCTGGTGATGTCGGCTCTGTCGGCGGTGCTATGGCATTGGGGCGTGTTGCCGAGGATCATTGCCGGCATTGCCTGGCTCTTGCGGCGCGGGCTCGGCATCGGCGGGCCGGTCGGTCTCGGCGCGGCGGCCAACATCCTGGTCGGGATGATTGAAGCGGCGCTCCTGGTCCGCCCGCATCTTATGACCATGAGCCGGGCGGATCTGTTCGCGATGATGACCTGCGGGCTGACGACCATCGCCGGCACGGTGCTGGTGCTGTACGCGACCATTCTGGGAGCGGTGGTTCCGAACGTGGCCGGGCATCTTCTGGTCGCCTCGCTGATCAGCGCGCCCGCCGCCCTGGTGATCGCCCGCATCATGGTGCCGGGCCCGGTAGACGGGACCGCCGCGCCGGACGCGGCGCCGGAAACCGAAAGTCCCTATGCCGGCACGATGGACGCGGTGGTGACCGGCATCACCGACGGGCTGCGGTTGCTGCTGAACATAGTCGCCACGCTGATCGTCTTTGTAGCGTTCGTGGCGCTGTTGAACCAATGCCTCGGACTGTTACCCGATGTCGCGGGTTCCGCCTTGAGGCTGGAGCGGGTGTTGGGCTGGGCGCTGGCGCCGCTGGCGTGGCTGATCGGTATTCCCTGGTCGGAAGCCGTAACGGCGGGGGGGCTGCTCGGCACCAAGATCGTGCTCAACGAGCTGATCGCCTATCTTCAGCTTTCGGGCCTTCCGGGCGACGCCTTGTCCGAACGCAGCCGTGTGATCCTGCTCTACGCGTTGTGTAGCTTCGCGAATTTCGGCAGCGTCGGGATCACCATCGCCGGTTTTGTGGCCATGGCGCCGCAACGAAGGGCGGAGATCGTGGGCCTCGGAATGAAGGCGCTGCTGGCCGGTTCCATCGCCACCATGATGACAGGAGCGGTGGTCGCGGTGCTCATTTGAGCCGGGCCGATTGATATGGTGTGTTGCGGAGCGGATAGACGGCCGCACGGATAGACGGAGGAAAGCATGTCGGGCCTGTATTACGAGGAATTCGAGATCGGAATGGAGTTCAAGCATGAGCTCACCCGCACGGTCTCGGAAATGGACAACATCATGTTCTGCGCCCTGACCCACAATCCGCAGCCGCTGCATCTGGACGAGGAGTTCAGCAAGGGAACGGAATACGGTCAGCGTATCGTCAACAGTCTGTTCACCCTGGGGCTGGTGATCGGCGTCTCGGTTGGCGACACCACGCTCGGCACTACGATCGGCAATCTGGGGATGACCGATACCCGCTTCGCCAATCCGGTTTTTCACGGCGATACCATCCGCTCGGTAACCACGGTCAAGGACAAGCGCGAATCCAAGTCGCGGCCCACCGCCGGCATCGTGATTTTCGAGCACCGCGGGTATAACCAGCGTGACGAAGAGGTCGCCTATTGCCTGCGCACCGCCTTCATGCGGAAGAAGCCGGCATGATTATCCGTTCCTGGCTTTTTGTTCCCGGCGATTCCGAGCGCAAGCTGGAAAAAGCACGTGAAAATCCGGCGGATGCCCTGATTTTGGACCTCGAAGACGCGGTTTCAGACGACCGCCAGGACATCGCCCGAGGCATGGTCCGCGCGTATCTGCAGGACAGGACCGACCGCTCGCGCCAGCAGCTTTGGGTGCGCGTAAACCCGCTCGACAGCGATCTCTGCCTGCCCGATCTGGCGGCCGTGATGGCCGGCGCCCCCGATGGGATCTGTTTGCCAAAGATCTATTCGGCGAAGGACGTGAACACGATGGCCAATTACCTTTCGGCGCTGGAGGCGCGGGAGGGACTGGCGATCGGCTCGACCAAGATCATTGTCGTCGCCACCGAGACGGCGGCCTCGCTGTTGAGTTTTCACACCTATCTTGAAGGCGTGACCGACCGGCTGACGGCCATCACCTGGGGGGCCGAAGACCTGTCGGCGGCGCTTGGCGCAAGCGACAATCTGCATCCAACCTCCGGCGGATACGACGATCCGTATCTGATGGCGAAATCCTTCTGTCTGGCGGCGGCCCGCGCGATCGACGCACAGCCTGTCGGCGTGCTCTACGTGAACTACAAGGACAACGACGGCTTGGCGGCGGATTGCCTGCGCGACCGGCGTGCGGGTTTTATCGGCAAGATCGCCATTCATCCCGCTCAGTCGGCCATCATCAACGACGCCTTCACGCCATCCGAGGAAGAAGTCTCGCATGCCCGCCGCGTGGTTGATGTGTTCGAGCGCAATCCCGGAGTTGGCGTCGTCGGACTGGACGGCAAGATGCTCGACATGCCGCATCTGAAACAGGCCCGCAACGTGCTTGCCATGGCCGCGGAAATCGCATCGCGCGGGTGAAAGACATCGCGGCTCGCAAAAGCGGAAAAAGGACGTTTTCTTTAACAAAATCTTCATGATGGGAGCGCAAGCTGCCTACATGAGATCACGTATTGAATACTGGCGGGAATCGCAAATACCCGCGGAGGTCGCAAGCGAGGACATTCTTGATGTCCTTCCCGGCTTTCTTTGGCATCTCGACCGGAACTTCCGTTTCACCTATGTATCCGAAAAGGCGCTTGAAGTTTCGGGCCTGCATGAGACGGTCTTTCTTGGCGCGAGTCTGGAAAATCTCGGCTTTGCCTGGGCCTCGGGGATCAGCCCGCTGGAGACCCGCGCCGGTTTCCGTGACCAGTGGGTGACCCGCACCGGAAGCGATGGCCGGCGCGTCAACCTCAGTCTGAGTGCGAAGCCGCTCTTCGGGACCAACGAAGGTTTCCTCGGCTATGTTGGGACGGGGACCGCTGGTGAGCTTCCGCTGGAACTTGCGAGGCGCGCGTGGCTTCCGTTCTTGTCCGTCGCTCGACAAGGAGCGGGCGCCGAATTTTCGACGGACGGCGTGCTCGACATGTTCAGCAATGCCACGGAGTGCCTTACCGACGGCTTCGCCTTGTTCGGACCTGATGACCGGCTGATATTCTGTAATACGAGCTATCGGCAGATTAACGAGAATGCCGGATGGCCGCTGGATGGCGAGACGCATTTTGAGGCGATTCTCCGGGCGAATGTGGAGGCCGGGCTGCTCGAGGAGGCTATCGGGCGCGAGGAAGCGTTCGTCGCCGAACGCATGGCCCGGCACCGGGCGCCGGATGACGAAGCCCGGCTGGTGCGCTGGACCAACGGCAAGGTTTTTCTGATCCGTGAGCGCAAATTGGCCAATGGCGGCGTTGTCGCGGTTAATACAGATTTGACCGAGCTTGTTCGGAACGAAAAGGCCCTGTCAGCGGCGGAAGAGGCAAGCCGTGCCAAATCGGCCTTCCTGGCACGAACTAGTCACGAACTGCGCACGCCGCTGAACGCGATCATCGGCTTCTCCGACCTGGTCCTGTCGGAAACCTTTGGACCGCTGGGCTCCGAGCGGTATCGCAACTATATCGGCGACGTGAAGAGCAGCGGCGAACATTTGCTTTCGCTGATCAACGATCTGTTGGATCTGACCGGCATCGAGTCGGGACGGCGGGAATTCCTGCTTGATGCCCATCATCCGAGAGACCTGGTCTCCCAGGCCCTGCGCTCGGTGCGTCCGATCGGTCGGCGCGCGGGGGTCCGTCTTCGTGGGACGGCGCCGGCGAGCCTTCTCGAGGTCAAGGTTGATACCCGCGCCATGCACCAGTGTCTTTTGAACCTGGTCTCGAACGCGATCAAGGCGACGCCGGGCGGCGGCCGGGTGGCGATAAACGTGGAGCCGGGCGAAGCCGGAACCGTCGTCTTCACCATTTCGGATACCGGCAAGGGTATGACGCAAGCCATGATCGCCAAGATATTGGGCAGTGCCGAACCGCCCGTCGAAACCTTCATGTCCGACACCGGGGGCGCCGGACTGGGCTTGCCGATCACCAAATCCCTGGTGGAAATCATGGGCGGACGCCTGGAGATTGCCAGTACGCCCGGCATCGGCACCCATGCCAGACTGATTGTCCCGACGGCTTAACCCGCTTATTCCGCCGCCTGCGCCTCCTTGCCCTCTTCCTGCTGCAGCGCAAAGATCGAGGTATAGCCGCCCGACCAGTCCGGCGGGATCAGGCAGGGCTCGGCGTCGAACTCCGCCCAGCGTGCCTTCTTGCCCCGCAGCACCGCGCCGACCTGCGGGCAGGGCGAGGGATGCGGCGTGATCGGCAGCGCGTCGGCGGCCGAATAGGCGTTGATCAGCAGCGGGCGCATCCGGCCGGACAGATTCGGCATCGAGCCGTGCACGGTACGGCAGTGATGCACGGTGATGGTGCCGGCCTTGCCCTTCATCCAACCCGCCTTTTCCATCGGCAGCTTGGCGGCGTCCGCGTCGGGCATCGCGCCGACCCATTCGTCCTTGCTGTTGTAGTGATTGTAGATCGGCCCGTTCTGGCTGCCGGGAATGGCGCCCATCGGCCCCATCTCGTCATCCACGTCGTTCATGTAGAGGCCGATCGCCAGGACCGAATAGTTCGTGTGCGGGTAGAAGGGGATGTCCTGGTGCCACTTCACTTCCTCGCCGCCGCCGGACCATTTGAAGTTCAGCTTGGAATGATGGAACACCACGTTCGGACCCAGCAGGTCCTCGGCGACGTCGACGATCGGGCCCTGGCTTGCGAACTCCCAATAGACGTCGTGGTGATTGACCGGCGCGGTCAGCCGCCGCAGCCGCGGAGTCTCGGCGGAATGCCCCGGCTCCAGATCGAACTTGGTATCGGACTTGGTCCAACCCCGGCTTTCCTCGATGAAGCCGTTGGTCACCTCCCAGATCCGGTCCAGCCAATCCCGGCCGATGAAGCCGTCGAGAACCAGATAGCCGTCGCGGAAATACTGCTCACGCTGAGCTTGGCTCAGGGTCTTGGGAGCGTGGGAGAGGATCTTTTCCGGCTGCATGGGAGCCTCCTGGAGCTTGGTCGTGTCTTTAAGGACAGAGTATAGCCGAGGTGCGTGACGCGGCAAAATCGCCGGGTGCGCGCAAGCCGATCTACAAACTCACGATCTTCCCCGGATTCATGATGTTGTCCGGGTCGAAGGCGGCTTTGAGCGAGCGCATCAGGGTGAGCGCCTCGCCATGCTCGGCCTGCAGAAAGCCCATCTTGCCGTAGCCGACCCCGTGCTCGCCGGTGCAGGTGCCGCCCATGGCGAGCGCCCGCATTACCATGCGGTCTGAATGGGCCTGGGCCTCGGCAAGCTCGCCTTCGTTCGCGGTGTCGACCAGATAGACCAGATGGAAGTTGCCGTCGCCGACATGGCCGACCAGTGGCGCCTTGAGGCTAGTGGTCGCGAGATCGGCCTTGGTCTCGTTGATGCATTCGGCGAGCCTGGAGACCGGCACGCAGACATCCGTCGCCCAGCCGCCGCAGCCGGGCCGGAGCGCCAGCGCCGCGTAATAGGCGTCATGCCGGGCCTGCCACAGCTTGTTGCGATCCTCCACCCGCGCCTCGGGCACCAACGCGGTGCGCTATGGCACCATGCGCGAGAACGT
>JAYOEU010000123.1:2501-13414 GCA_038116915.1 Alphaproteobacteria bacterium | reverse complement strand
CAGGGGAGTTACCCGATTCAACCTGGACAGGGCAGGGCTGCCGCTCTACGCTGACGCTATAAGCTACTGATCTTAAAGCATGACGGGGTGCCGGGAGGGAATGGACGGACTTCTTCAGGGTTACGACCACGACGGGTACTACTGCGAGCTTCAAGGTCTAACTCGGGAAGCCCTCCCCCACGCGGCGGTAATTTTGAACCGTCTGTTGAGAATGCGCCCACAAACCCTGCGCCGGCGGGCTCGCGATTGCGAACGCGAGATGTTCAATCTTGGCATCACCTTCACAGTGTATTCCGACCGCAATGCCATAGACCGCGTCCTTCCTTTCGATGTCGTGCCCCGGCCGATCTCGGCGGAAGAGTGGCGGCGGCTTGAGCAGGGCCTGGTGCAGCGGGTGGAGGCGATCAACCTGTTGCTCCAAGATGTCTACGGTGCGGGGAAAATCTTCAGGGACGGCGTGATCCCGGAGGAACTGATCAAGGGGAACGAGAACTTTTGTCCGCAGATGGCGGACGTTAGGGTACCTTTCGGCAGTTTCGTGAACATCTGCGGCGTCGACCTGGTCCGTGACGGCGCCGGCCAATTCCGGGTTCTGGAAGACAATGCACGCACGCCCTCGGGCGTCTCCTACGTGATCGAGAACCGGCATCTGATGCTCCGCACCTTCCCGGATCTGATGGAAGGGATCGGCATTCGCCCGGTGTCGGAATATGGCACGCGCCTGCACGCCGCCTTGGCCGAGATGGCTCCGGCGGAGATACTGGACCCTCAGGTAGTCCTGATGTCCCCCGGCGTGTTCAACTCGGCCTATTTCGAGCATGTTTTCCTGGCCCGCGAAATGGGGGTGCCGCTGGTCGAGGGCTCGGACATGGTCGTCGACAACGGCCTTGTCTACATGAAGACCACCGGCGGCCTTCGACGGGTCGACGTGATCTACCGGCGCATCGGAGACGACTTCATGGACCCGTTGGCCTTCGAGCCGACAAGCATGCTGGGCGTTGCGGGCATTATGGATGTCTACAAGTCCGGGAAGGTGGTCCTTGCCAACGCGATCGGAACCGGCGTCGCGGACGACAAGGCGGTCTATGCTTATATGCCGCGGATCATCAAATACTACCTCGACCAGGAAGCGATCATTCCCAATGTCGACACCCATATTTGCCGCGAGCCGGACGCGCTGAAATACACCCTCGACCATTTGAGCGAGCTGGTCGTCAAACCGGTGGGTGAGTCCGGCGGCTACGGGGTCGTGATCGGGCCGCGAGCCAGCCAAGCCGAACTTGACGAGGCTCGGGCGCTGCTGGAGGCGCGGCCGGAAAATTTCATTAGCCAGCCGATGGTCGAATTGTCGGTCTGTCCCACCTTATTCGGAAGCCAATTGACGCCGCGGCATGTGGATCTGCGGCCGTTTCTGATTACCGGGAAAAGCACCTGGATGCTTCCGGGCGGCCTTACGCGCGTTGCGCTGAAGGAGGGGTCACTGATCGTCAACTCCTCGCAGGGTGGTGGTACAAAGGATACCTGGGTCCTTGAGTAGTCTCCTTTCACGCTTTGCGGAAAACGGCTTCTGGATGGCCCGTCAGATGGAGCGGGTGGAGAACCTCGCGCGTATCCTGGACGTCAACGAGTCCTTCGCGCGAGACAATCATGGTGAGCAGGAATGGCTGCCGATCGTACAGCTCAATGCCGACGAGGAAGCATTCTTCGCGCGCAATGTCGAAGCGTCGGCTGACGCGACGGTGCATTTCTATCTGATCGACCGCGAGAATCCGAACTCAGTGATCCAATGCGTCTGGGCGGCTCGGGAAAACGCCCGCAGCCTGCGGCATCTATTAAGCATTGAGGTCTGGTCCCAGTTGAACGTCTTTTACCGGTTCGTGGCGGATTTGCGCCGGCGCGATCTTCGGCTGACGGAGCTGTCGCATCTGTGTCAGGAAATCAAGGAAGGCTGCCAGCTTCACGCTGGGATCGTGGAGGGCACGACCTATCGGGATCAAGGCCATACGTTCTATCAATTGGGCAAGTTCATTGATCGGGCTGACCAGACCTCGCGGATGCTGGACATCAAGTATCAACGCTTGCTGCCACGGGTCTCGGAGGTCGGTTCCGCGATCGATGTCAGTCAATGGAATGCCCTATTACGGTCGGTTGCCGGTTATCACGGTTATCGCCGCGTACATGCGAGCGGCCTCACGCCCGAATCCGTCGCTGAGTTTATCCTGCTCAACCCGGTATTCCCACGATCCGTGGTCTTTTGTGTGCGGCAGATCCGTCATTATCTCGACGTTCTTGCCAGGGATCCGGAACTCACGGAGGTTTCTTGTGACGTGACGTCGCTGGAAGCCCTTGAGGCGCTCAACGCCCTACCGATAAAGACGATCCTCAGCAACGGGTTGCACGAGCATCTCGATCAGGTTCAGATCAATCTCATCGGTCTGAGCAATGCCATCGCCGTCGCCTATTTCGGGGCGGATAGAGGCGAGATGACCGCTTCGGCGCAATAACCACGCATGGAAACGGCATCCCGTGCCGATCTGAGACCGAGATCGCAGGACTATCAGGCGTTTCTGGAGTCGATTCGAGGAAAACTCGCTGGGGATTTCAAGAAAGGCAAGGTTGCAACCTATATCCCGGCCTTGGCCCGCGTTCCCAAGACCCGATTTGCGATGGTGGTTCGCACCATCGATGGGCAGGAAGCGGCGATTGGAGATGCCGCTACGACGTTTTCGATCCAAAGCGTATCGAAAGTGTTCATCCTGCTCATAGCGCTCGAAAGGAACGGCGGGCGCTCTGGCGCAGGGTTGGACGGCAACCCTCCGGCAATCGTTTCAATTCGCTCGTCCAGCTTGAGCTTGAGTATGGAATCCCGCGCAATCCATTCATCAACGCTGGTGCGCATGTCGTGACCGACAGCATTGTCAGCCAGGATGTCAACGCCAAGCTTTCGATCCTGAACGAGATGCGGCGCTTGGTGGGCAATCCGGACATCAGGTGCGACCGCGAGGTTGCTGCCTCGGAACGAGATCATGGGTATTGGAATGCGGCGATCGCCAATTTCCTGAAAGCGCACGGCAATCTGCATGCGGGCGTGGATGACGTCCTGGATGCGTATTTTCATCAATGCTCGATCGCCATGTCCTGCCGGGATCTTGCACGCGCCGGCTCGTTCCTCGCAAACGGCGGCATCGGAACCATGGACGGAAAGCGGGTTTGCACAGCGCGCCGGGTCAAGCGGATCAACTCGCTGATGACAACCTGTGGGCTGTATGACGCGGTTGGAAGTTTCGCGTTTCGTGTCGGAATTCCAGCCAAAAGCGGCGTCGGGGGTGGCATTCTGGGTATCATTCCAGGCGTGCTCACCGTCGCGGTTTGGTCGCCGGGCTTGGATCCGAACGGCAACTCCCTGGTCGGCGTCAAGGTGCTTGAATTGCTGACAACCCGGATCGGCCGCTTGGTATTCTGAGGCCAATGAATGGCCGATGGACCGCCGGATTGCCGCCAGCCTCAACCGGATGCGAGCAAGATTGAGCGCCGGTCCTCGTCCTACTGGTCGACCGGCTTCACATCGACCGCGACGGCAATCGTATGCTCGCCGCCGCCCAGCATCATGCCGTTGATCGGGCTCACGTCACCATAGTCGCGCCCCCAGGCGACGCTGATGTGCTCGTCCCGTGGAATCATGTCGTTGGTGGGGTCGAGGTCAACCCAACCGAACTCCGGAACCCAGACCGCGAGCCAGGCATGCGACGCATCGGCCCCGATCCGGCGCTGCTGGCCCTCGGGAGGGTGGGTGCGCAGATAACCGCTGACATAGCGCGCCGGGAGCCCGAGGGAACGCAAGGCGGCAATCTGAAGATGGGCGAAATCCTGGCATACGCCCCGGCGGTCCCTGAGCACTTTATCGACCGGTGTATTGATGTCGGTTACCCCGCCTTCATACTTGAACTCGCGGAAAATCCGCGACATCAAACCGATCGCACCTTCAAGGATGGGGCATTCTGCCGGGAAAGAGTCTCGAGCGAATTCCAGTACCGTATCGGAGTAGGTGAAGGGCGAGTCAAAGACGAATTGATGCGCTTCCAAAGCCTGGGGAACGCTTCGGTCGGCGAGGACGGTCTTGACGGTTTCCCATGGTGTCGTGGTCCTGGCGGCGGGGGGGCTGACCGGCATGACCTCGATCTGGCTTGAAGCGAGGATCGTCAGCCGGTTGTGCGGTTCTTCAAGGGTCAGATAGGCGGTCGGATTGCCGAAGAAGTCGAGCCCCTCGGAGTTCACCGTTGGCGCCGGTTCGACCAGCAGGGAATGGTGGTGGCAAACCTGGCTCGGGGTCGATCTGGGCGTCAAATGCAGGAGGTGCTGCGATAGGGAAACCGGCGAAGCGTAGGTGTAGGTCGTGCGATGAGTGATGTCATAGATCAATTGATCGTTCCGCCGAGCGGCTTTCCCCGGGTAGGCACGACGTGACTGAAATACTTGCTTGCGAGGGTCTGAGACAGATCGTTGGCGAGTTTTTCCTGGCGTTCGAGAAACCGCGAAAGCTCCATCCGTCTGCCCCGGCGGTCGCGCTGATCGCAGAGATGCTGAACGTCGGTAAGCCGCAGGTCGCTGGCCATGGTTGCGACCAGGAACTGTTCCTGGGACATCCGGGCGCTTTCCGGATCGCTCGGCAGATGATTGATATGGTCCGCGAGCGTCTCAACCTGGAACGCGATCGATCGCGGGTTGGTGTCATCGGTCAGCAGAAGATCGATCACCGCTCCGACCTGGACCGACGCCAGGTATCGGGTCCGGTAGGTCATTGAGCTGTCACCGAGTTCCAGCAGAAGGTCGAGCCCGCCTTCCGCGGCGGGATCCCCCTCCACGGCGATCTCCCGCATCAGCTTGGCCATATGCACGCTGCGCTCGATCCGACGGCCCATGTCCAGCAGGCGCCAGCCCTGGCTGCGGACCATGTTTTCCTTCTGCATGCCGCTGAAAGCGGACAACTCGTCAACGATCTGATTAAGCAATCCCAGCGCTTCGTCGGTATCCAGGCGTAGTACCGCCGCGTGGCTGCGGACCAGTTCATGGGGAGCGTTGAGAACCCGCCAGGAATCGATGCTCAACCGTTCGCGGACCAGCGACGCGGTACGGCGCAGGTTCTCGATGAGACTAAGCAGGCCATTTGGGCTGCCCCGGTCGAACAGCAGCAGCGCCACCTCGCGTTCCACAGCCTGGATGCCGCGCGCCGCCGCCTGACGGCCCGTACCCGGCCGCATATAGCCTAGGTCGACCAGAATGTTGGTGAGGCGAACCAGGGTTTGAGGATCGTCACCGGCTCCCGCTTCGCCGGCAAGACGCAGGATCAGGCTGCGCATCAGACGAACCGTATCTTCGGTGCGCTGGGCATAGCGGCCGAGCCAGAAAAGATTATCGGCCACCCGGCTCGGCAGATTGCTGCCGCTGCGGCGCAGGGCCAAGGGCTGATCCGGCCGGGGCAGCCGGCTGATCGGATTGACCTGGGTGTCCGAAAGAACCCAGGTATCCTTGCTGGCATCGCCCTGCCGCATGGCGATGGCTTGCGCATCGGTCTTGTCGGTGGTTCTCGTAAGGCCGCCCGGCATGACCTGATAACCGCCCTTGCCGTCGGCGCAAACGAACACCCGCATGGTCATCGGACTGGGCAGCAGGCTACCGTTCGAGAGGATCGGCGCCGTCGAAAGAATCAGCGATTCCTGGGCAAAGACCTCGTAGCCGCGATGGTCTATCCGTTTCAGCAACTCATCGCGGGTTTCTGAATCCGCGGCGCCGGGAAGGACCGCATGGAACTGTTGGTTCAGGATCGACCGGTTCGAGAATGTCGGCTGGATCACCAGCTTGTCGAAATTGTCGATGACATATCTTTTGGCCGGGTCCTCGCCGCACCACCACGTGGCCAAGGACGGGATGCGCAGCGGCTCGCCCAGCAGTTTCTCGCAGAGCTTCGGCAGGAAACCCATCATCGCCTCGCACTCGACCGCGCCGCTGCCGAGACTGTTGGCGATGATAACCGTTCCGGCGCGCACCGCGGAGACCAGGCCGGCGACTCCAAGCATGGACTCGGTCCGCAGTTCGAGCGGATCGCAATAGTCTCCGTCGACGCGCCGGAAAATCAGATCGACCTGCCGGAGCCCGTTGAGGGTCTTCAGGAACACCTTGTTGTCCCGAACCGTGAGATCCGCACCCTCGACGAGCGGAAAACCGAGATAGCGCGCAAGATAGGCTTGTTCGAAATAGGTCTGGTTGCCGGGTCCGGAGGTCAGCAGGACGATCAGTGGATCGTCCTTGCCGGTAAGCTCGACCATGCCGTCCGTCGCGGCCTGGAAGAAGCCGGCGAGGCGCTGCACCTGCGAATCCCGAAAGACGTCCGAAAGCGTGCGGGAAAGCACGATCCGGTTTTCCAGGGCATAGCCCGCGCCGGCGGGGGTTTGGGTGCGGTCGCTCAACACCCACCAGCGTTGATAGGGCGCTCTCGCCAGGTCGAAAGCCAGGAAATTCAGATGTATCCCGCCCGCCGGGCGAATGCCGTGGACCGGGCGCAGAAAATTCGGATTGCCGTGCACCAGCGACGGCGGCAGCAAGCCCTCCGTCAGCAGCATTTGATCGCCGTAGATATCGTCGAGCACGCTGTTGAGCAGATGCGCTCTCTGGATCAGCCCTTCTTCAAGGTTCCGCCATTCCTCGGCGCCGATCAGAAACGGGACCGGGTCAAGGCGCCAGGGACGGGCCACTTCGCCGGTCTCGTCGAAGACGTTGTAGGTGGTGCCGTTCTCCCTGACCAGACGTTGGGAGGAGTTAAATAACTCCTTGATTTCTGCCGTGGACAAGCGATCGAACCTCTGGATGAAGCTGCGCCATTGCGGGCGAATCACCCCGCCGGCATCCATCATCTCATCGTGGATACCGTCTAGGGGCATGTAGCTGAGCCGTGATGCGCCGGTTTCGCCGTCGTCCGAGCCGGCCGGATGCAAGTCGCTCACCGTTACTCCAAGAAGGTCGTGCTGGAACCGCCGGCGAAAGTTGCAAGCTAGATCGAGTCTCCGACTTTGGCGCGGCGCAGGTCAAGGGTCATCGGAAACTCTGGATGCTCAACAGCCACCGGCGCGCCGCTGGCCCCCGCCGTGTGACCGGTTTCGAAGAATCGGGCCAGGCGTCGGCTTTCCGCCTCGTAGGAATTGACCGGAAATTGCTCGAAATTCCTGCCGCCGGGATGGGCCACATGATAGGTGCAGCCTGCCACCGCGCGTTTCGTCCAGGTGTCGTATAGGTCGAAAATCAGAGGCGAATCGACCTCGAGGTTCGGGTGCAGCGAGGAGGGCGATTTCCAGGCCCGGAACCGGACTCCGGCATAAAACTCCCCGTTCGTCCCTGTGGAGACCAAGGGTACCCGATAGCCGTTGCAGCCGAGGATATAGCGATCGGAGGTGAGGCCGCGCACCATCACCTGAAGCCTTTCGACCGAGGAATCGACATACCGTACCGTGCCGCCGATCGCGCCTTCCTCGCCCATGACATGCCAGGGCTCCAGCGCCTGGCGCAGTTCGATCTCGATCGGTCCATAGTGCGCGGCGCCGTAGCGCGGGAACCGGAACTCGAAATGCGGCGCGAACCAGTCGATGTCGAAGGCGTAGCCGGCATCGCGCATGTCGTCGATGACGTCCTTGAAATCGGCCCAGACGGCACGTGGCAGCATGAAGCGGTCATGAAGCGAGGTGCCCCAACGCACCATCGACCCTGTATACGGGGTTTTCCAGAACCGCGCGATGAGCCCGCGCAGCAGGAGCTGCTGGGTCAAGCTCATGCGGGCATGGGGCGGCATCTCGAACGCCCGGAACTCGACCAGTCCCAACCGTCCTGTCGGACCGTCCGGCGAGTAGAGCTTATCGATGCAGATCTCGGTGCGATGGGTATTGCCGGTAACGTCAATCAGGAGATTGCGCAGGATCCGGTCGACCAGCCAGGGCGGACAGGCCTCTCCCGGGCCGGGGATCTGCTTGGCGGCGATTTCAAGCTCGTACAGGCCGTCATGCCGTGCTTCGTCGATCCGGGGCGCCTGGCTGGTCGGCCCGATGAACATGCCCGAGAATAGATAGCTGAGGCTCGGGTGGTGCTGCCAATAGGTGATCAGGCTGCGCAGCAGGTCCGGGCGGCGCAGGAAAGGACTGTCGGCCGGTGACGCGCCGCCCACGACCACATGGTTGCCGCCGCCGGTGCCGGTATGACGCCCGTCGAGCATGAATTTCTCCGTGCCGAGACGGCTGAGCCGAGCTTCCTCGTAAAGCGTCGTGGTGATGTCCACCATTTCCCGCCAGTTGTGGGCCGGCTGGATGTTGATCTCCAGAACGCCGGGGTCGGGCGTGACCTTGATGACGTTGAGCCGAGGGTCGTGCGGCGGGGCGTAGCCCTCGATGTGCACAGGCATGCCGGTCTCCGCCGCCGCATCCTCGATCGCCGCGATCAGGTCCAGATAGTCCTCAAGCGTTTCGGTCGGCGGCATGAACACGCACAGCCGCCCGTCTCTCGGTTCGATGGCCAAGGCAGCCCGCACCCGGGCTCCGGTCAATGACTGCTCGTTGAAGTTCTGCCGGTCTCCCGCCGGCTGCTCCGAGCCTTGCAGATAGGGTTGCCGGCGCGCGTCCGGCTGCGGCAACTCGGTTCGTTCAGCGAACGGATCGGCGGGCAGGATGTAGGGATAGTCGGCCTCTGGAATATGTGCCAGCGAGGCGAGGGGAAGCCTGAACCCGATGGGCGAGTCGCCCGGCAGCAGGATCAGCCGGTCCGTCCGCGTCGACCAGGGCTCGCTGATCCAGCGGTTCACGCCCCGGGCATTCCAGCGCTGCAACGGCAGGATATAGCCGCTGGGCTTGCTCAGGCCTCGCGTGAACACCTTGGCGATGCGTGCCCGTTCCATGGGGTCGTCGAGTTTCGAATCATCCAAGGTCACGTTATCGGGCAGCCGGCGCTCCTTCTCCATGAAGTGCCACGGGTCCTCATAGACGCCGGTGACAGCGCCATCCGGGACCTCCAGACGCTTGGCGATGCCCTCGGCAAAGGTCCGGGCGGTAACCACATCCGGTTTGAGATTTTTGGTCTCGGGGGCGATCATTTGCGCATCGCGCCAGACCGGAACCCCGTCGACACGCCAATAGAGCGCGAAGGACCAGCGCGGAAGCTGTTCTCCCGGATACCACTTACCCTGCCCGTAATGCAGCAGGCCGCCGGGCGCGAAGCGCTGCTTTAACCGGCGGATCAGATCGTCGGCGAGAGGGCGTTTGGTGGGGCCGACGGCGGCGGTGTTCCACTCCGGCGCGTCCACATGGTCGATCGACACGAAGGTAGGCTCACCGCCCAAGGTTAGCCGAACGTCATTCTCGGAGAGTTCCAGATCGACCGCTTCGCCGAGCGCGTCGATGGCGTACCATTGCTCTTCGGTATAGGGCTTGGTGACCCGGGGGGACTCGCTGATCCGGGTGATTGCCATGTCGAAGGAAAATTCGACCCGGCTGTCCTCGACCATGCCTGTGATCGGTGCCGCGCTGCCCGGCCGGGGCGTGGCGGCAAGCGGGATATGCCCCTCGCCGGTGAGCAGGCCGGAGGTGGGGTCGAGGCCGATCCAGCCGGCGCCGGGCAGATAGACCTCGGCCCAGGCATGCAGGTCGGTGAAATCCGCTTCCGCGCCCGAGGGGCCGTCCAGCGACTTCACATCGGCCACGAGCTGAATCAGGTAACCGGAAACGAACCGGGCGGCGAAGCCGAGATGGCGCAGGATCTCGACCAGGAGCCAGCCGGAATCCCGGCACGAGCCCTTGCCACGCTCCAACGTCTCCTCACAGGTCTGGACCCCCGGTTCCATGCGGACGAGATATTCGATTTCGCGTTCAAGCTGCTGGTTCAGGCCGACCAGGAAGTTAGCCGTCCCGCCCTCCATTGCGGGTAGCCGGTCGAGCCAGGCGCGCAGCAGCGGACCGGCGGGTTCGGGTTCCAGATACGGCTCCAGCTCCCGGCGCAGATCCTCATCATAGGCAAAGGGCACGGTCTCGGCGCTCGGCTCGAGAAAGAAATCAAAGGGATTCTGTATCGACATGTCGGCGACCAGATCCACCTCGACCTCGAAATGCGTGACCGGCTCCGGAAAGACCATGCGGGCCTGGTAATTGCCGTGGGGGTCCTGCTGCCAATTGATAAAATGGCCGGAAGGCTCGATCTTCAGCGCATAGCTCAGAACCGGGGTTCTGGAATGCGGTGCCGGCCGCAGCCGGATCACCTGAGGCCCCATGCGAACGCGGCGGTCGTAGATGTAGCTGGTGCGATGATGCAGCGCGACGTGGATGCTCATAGGTGGGGTGTTCTTCCGGTGCTGAGTCAAACGTAATCAGTCAGTTCTGCAGCGGACCAAGGCCGCCGATTTATTCTCCCGATCCGTCTCAAAATAAACAATTAGGACCGGGACTACCGAAAAAATCGAGCGCCGTCTTAGGTTGGCCCAACATCCACTAGGTTGAGAGAGACTTGGCAGAGGTTCTTCGAGGTCATGGGGCCGGCCGACGCTAAACATGACGTGAATAGGCTGTTATCACCGATGGGGGAGGTCCGGCAGAGCCGGTCTCAGGAGCTGGTTTCCGCGGGTTTTCTTCGCATCGCGAAAAGACCGCCGCCGACACAGATGCCGGCGAATACCAACCCCGTCTCGATCAGCAATTCCAAGGTCACGCTTTCCCCAAGAAGCGGGACCCCCAGCACCATGGCGGTAATCGGATTGAGCGTGATGTAGAGAACTGTCGTGGTCGGCGGCAGCCAGCGCAGCGCCCACATGGAGAGCGAAAACTGCAGCGCGCCGGCGACAGAGCATAAGAACAACACGGCCAGCCAGCCGTTTGTATTGAAGCTCGGAAGCA
>JAYOEU010000123.1:0-2401 GCA_038116915.1 Alphaproteobacteria bacterium | reverse complement strand
GAGGGCAGGGGATTTATCGGCTATGAAGAAACATGACTTTCGCTCAACCTGCTCAATCGCGCGCGCGCTTGAGATCGTCGGCGACAAATGGACCCTGCTGATCGTTCGGGATCTGATGTGGCACGATAAGCACAGGTTCCAGGCATTGCAGGCGACAGCGGAGCACGTGCCGTCAAATATTCTGGCTGAGCGGCTCAAACGGTTGGTGGAATGGGACTTGGTGCGCCGCGAGACCTATCAAGACAGGCCCGCTCGCTATGAATACCATCTGACCGATGCCGGGCGATCACTTGAGCCCATCTTGAAGGAGATCATGGCCTGGGGTCATGAGCGCTTGGGCGGCGGTTACTTTGATCCCCCATCCCAGGAAGCGGGGAGGCCGGTCGTGCCCGATAATCTCGGTGATCAAGCGGCATCCAACCTTGTCGGTTGAAGCGAATAGTTCTTTGCATTTGCGAGATTTTCCGCGACCTTGTGACCGTGGGGTAAATCAGCCGGGCCGCGAAGGGGCGGGTCGGCATTCTCAAGAGTTTTTGGCGTGGAAATTCGGTTTCCGATGTGGCTGCGGGTCGTCGACCGGCCCGGGGCACGTGTTTTCGGTGGTTTGAACGCGGTCGAGGCGTTTTCCCGCGCCCTGATCGCCGGCATCTTGCCGTTCGAGGCGGAGCGGCTGATCCAGGATGCCCAGGCGATCAGCGTGGTCTATTCCGTGGTCGGGGTGGTTGCCTTCCTCATCAGCTTCCTGGTCCCAATGGTGCTGCGCCGGATGCGCCGGAAATGGGTCTTCACCATTGGCGTCGCCTGCATGATCGTGGCGCCGATGCTGCTGGCCGCGGCAAGCGAGGCGAGCTTCATCGCGGCCTTGCAGTTCCGAGCTTTCGCCGTCGTCGCGGTAAACATTTCGCTGAACCTGTACATTATTGATTATATTGAAAAAAAAGAGTTCGTGACGTCGGAGCCGATCCGCCTGGCGTTTCTCGGGACCGCCTGGTTCGTCGGCCCGGCGGCGGGGATCTGGCTCTACAAGACCTGGGGGCTGATGGCGGTTTGCGTTCCCAGCGCGGCTTTCGCCGTCGCGGCGCTCGCTTTCTTCTGGATCTTGCGCATCCAGGAGCATGCGGCCGTGGCTCCGGCTACCCGCAAGCCCCCGATGCCGTGGCAGTATATTGGTCGTTTCCTCGCCCAGCCTAGACTTCGGCTCGCCTGGATCATTCCCTTCGGGCGTAGCTCGTTCTGGACCACGTTCTTCATCTACCCGCCGCTCTACATCATCAGGAACGGCGGGGATGACGCGACGGTGGCGGTCATGCTGTCGGCGGCCCAGGGGCTGCTCTTTATCGCGCCGTTTTTCGGCAAGCTGGGCCGCCGCCTCGGCATTCGGCGGATCATCATCGGGTCGGCAACCTTCTCCGGCCTGCTGTCGATCGCGGCCGGTGCCGCCGGCGTTGGACCCATGGCGACCGCTATCCTGTTCTTTCTCGCAGCGATCGGTGCCGTAGCCCTCGATGCGCTCGGCAACATCCCGTTCCTGCGTTCGGTCCATTATTACGAGCGTTCGGAAATGACCTCGGTCTTCCGCACCTATATCGAAGCCTCGCAGCTCATCCCCGCCTTGCTGTACACGGCCGTATTGTCGGTCGCGCCGCTGCAGACCGTGTTTGTGGTCCTCGGCGGTATCCTGCTGGTTTCGGCCTGGTACGCGCGGTACCTGCCGAAAAGTCTCTGACGGCATCGGCGAACCGTCACCCGAGAGTGAACTCTCCGTCTGCCAGCCACGCCGTCTGAAATTTCTTCGTTCGACCCGGATCATCCTCAAACGCGGATGGTTTCGGATGTTTCTCTGAAATACAAGTTTTTTACTCACGGTGCCGCGAATGGAGCGACCGATGACCATAGACAGGCGGGTAGACACGGTTCTTTGCGTCGATGACGACCCGGCGCTTCTCAACGCGCTGAGGCGGATGCTCGGGGGGATCTACTACGTGGAGAGCGCGACGGATGCGTCTCAAGCCATGCGGATTCTGGAAAGCGGGAGGCGCATCGACCTCATCCTGTCGGACCACCGCATGCCCGGCGTTCAAGGCGTTGAAATGGTGCGCCAGATCAGAAAACGTTATCCCGGAGGCCCGGCGATTCTGATGTCCGGGCACATCGATGTGGCCCTGGCGATCGATGCGGTGAACAGCCCCAATGTCGCCAAGATCATCCAAAAACCGGTCGAGGCCGACGACTTGCGCACCCAGTTCGCCGAGGTCCTCAGCCGGCGCGTGGAAATAAACGAACCGCCGGTATCCATCGACCCCGTCGGGCATCCTTATTTCATGATCTATCAGCCGTGGGCAGCCTTATCTGATCGGTCCGGTTTGAATGTTAGTGCATGGTTGGTTCCCCGGCCAAGCGG
>JAYOEU010000122.1:0-13592 GCA_038116915.1 Alphaproteobacteria bacterium | reverse complement strand
TTCCGCAGGTGATTCCAGTCTCGCCAAAAGCCCTGGCCTTCGCCAGGGCGACGGTCTTTTGAAGGGCCATTGAGCACAGTTCTCAAGCCTTTCAGAGCGAACCGTCCTTTGTACCCCCTCACCCCGCCTTGGCGTCCTCCTTCAGCATGTCGGCCGCTTTTTCCGCGATCATGATGGTCGGGGCGTTGGTGTTGCCGCTGACCAGGGTCGGCATGATCGAGGCGTCGATCACCCGCAACCCCTGAATGCCGTGCACCCTGAGACGGTCATCGACAACCGCCGCCGCGTCGCCGCCCATCTTGCAGGTTCCGACCGGATGGTAGACGGTATTGCCGTATTCCCGCGCGAAAGCCAGCCACTCGTCATCGGTGTTCACGTCCCGGCCCGGCAGGATCTCGTCGCCCGCATAGGGCTCCAGCGCCGGCGCGGCCGCGATGTGGCGGGCGATCTTCATACCGTCGACGATGGTGCGGCGGTCGTTCTCTTCCGAAAGGAAATTGCCCTTGATCGCCGGCGCCGCGAACGGGTCGGCCGACTTGATGTGGATGGTGCCCCGGCTGTCGGGCCGCAACTGGCACGGCGCGATGGTCATTCCGGGATGGCGGTCGAAGATCCGCTTCTTCACGTCCTTAAAGCTGGCGTGGACGATGGTGTATTGAATGTCCGGCCCCGCAACCTCGGGCCGGGTCTTCACATAGCCGGAGAGGATGCCGCCGGGAAAGGTCATGATCCCGCTTCCGGTCAGCGCGTATTTCAGCACCTCTTTGACGATGGTGAGGCCCCGCGTCTGCTCGTTGAGCGTGATCGGTTTCTTCACCTTCCAGGTTTGGCGCACGATGTAGTGGTCCTGATAGTTCGCGCCGACACCGGGCAGCGCGTGGACCACGTCAATACCGTGGGCGCCGAGGATTTCCGGATCGCCGATGCCGGAAAGCTCCAGGATCTGCGGCGACTGAACGGCGCCGGCGCAAAGGATGACCTCGCGGCCGGCGCGCGCCTGTTTGATGGTGCCTCCCTGACGGTAGGAGATGCCGACCGCCCGTTTGCCGTCCAGGATCAGTCCGGTGGTCTGGGCGTTGATCTCGACGCGCAGGTTCGCCCGCGTCATCGCCGGCTCCAGATAGGCCTTGGCGGTGGACCAGCGCCGTCCCTTCTTCTGCGTGACCTGGAAATAGCCGAAGCCTTCCTGGTTGCCGTTATTGTAGTCCGGGTTCTTGGGATAGCCGCGCTCCTCGGCGGCATCCATGATCGCGTCCAGCAGTTCCGCCTTTTCCGAGCCCTCCGCCGTGTTGAGCGGGCCGCCCTTGCCGCGCGTCGGATCGTCCGAGCTTTCGTAATTTTCCGACTTCTTGAAATAGGGCAGCACCGAGTCATAGGACCAGCCCCGGTTACCGAGCTGCGACCAGGTGTCGTAATCCAGCGGCTGGCCGCGCACATAGACCATCCCGTTGATCGAGCTCGACCCGCCCAGCACCCGGCCGCGCGGGATCGGGATCGGCCGGTTGTTGGTGCCCTCCTCCGGCTCGGTCTCAAACCGCCAGTTTAGCCCCGGCATGTCGAGGGTCTTGATGTAGCCGACGGGAATGTGGATCCACATGTTGCTGTCCTTGCCGCCGGCCTCCAGCAGCAGGACCCGGACCGACGGGTCCTCGGTCAGCCGGTTGGCAAGCGTGCAGCCCGCCGACCCGGCGCCGACGATGATGTAGTCATAAGTATCCGCCTGCTCCGCCATGATGCCCTCCCCCGCGCGCGGTTTCTGTATTCCGGCAAAACAGGGCTTTAGCTTGCAAGAATGTCAAGCGGCCGAGCGTTTCGTGTGTGAATTCCACACTCGAATCCCTGGGCGCCATTGACAAATCTTCAGAGAGACTACCATATTTAGCCAATACTAACTTCATTGCGAACCTGGACTCTCCGGCACATGAATTTTTCGCGCCTCAGCCGCAGAAACATCTTGGAATCCGGGCTTTTCGGATCCCTGTTGGGGGTTGCCGCCGCTTCCGGTCCGGCATCGGCCCAGGGCAGCGCCGCCCACGACAAGCACGCCATGGGCGCGATGATGACCGTCGGCAACGTGGACAACGCGCGTAACGGCTTCGACCCGCACGCGCTGCTGACCGATTGGGAGCGCGGCACCACCAGCATCGACGCCGACGGGCGAACCGTAAGATCCTTCGAGGTCACCGCCGAGGACAAGGACATCGAAATCGCGCCGGGCATCTTCTTCCCCGCCTGGACCTATAACGGCCGGGTTCCCGGTCCGACCTTAAGGGCGACCGAGGGCGAGCGGCTGCGCATCACCTTCCGCAACAACGGCACGATGCCGCACACGATGCATTTTCACGGCATCCACGGCGCCAGCATGGACGGCGTCGCCGGCGCGGGAGAGGTCATGCCCGGCGGCGAGTTCACTTATGAGTTCGAGGCCCGGCCGTTCGGCTGTCACCTCTATCACTGCCACTCGATCCCGCTGAAGCGGCACATGCACAAGGGGCTCTACGGCACCTTCATCGTCGATCCCGATCCGGCCCGCCATCCCGAGGCGAGCGATATCGCCCGCTCGCGCCTGCTGGGCACGCCGGAGAACGCCCGCTGGCAGGAAATGGTCATGGTGATGAACGGGTTCGACACCAATTTCGACGAGGAAAACGAGGTCTACGCGGTCAATACGGTCGCCCATGCCTATTCCAAGAAGCCGATCGTGGTCGAGCGTGACCGCCCGATCCGGATCTATCTGGTCAACACCACCGAATTCGATCCGATCAACTCGTTCCACATCCATGGGAATTTCTTCAACTACCACGACCACGGCACGACCCTGGAGCCGACCTCGCGGATCATCGACACGGTGATGCTGTGCCAGGCTCAGCGCGGGATCATCGAAATGTCCTTCGAGGGCTTCGAGCCGGGCCTCTACATGTTCCACGCCCATCAGGCCGAGTTTGTCGAGCTCGGCTGGATGAGCCACTTCGAGGTACGCGCGTGATGGCTGGGATGCTGCGCCTGTTCGGCCCCTTCATGCTCATCGTCCTGGTCGCGGTGGGCTTTATGAAACTCGATCCGCTCGCCGACTTCCGCGGCTCCGTCCCCGCCGCCGAGGCCCTGATGGTGGAGCGGGTCGCCATCGACGATGACGGCTTCCGGTTTCTCGTCCGCTCGGAAGGCGCCGAGCCGGTCTCGATCGCCCAGGTCCAGGTCGACGGCGCCTATTGGCAATTCGAGCAATCGCCTCCCGGCCCGCTGGAGCGGCTCGGCACGGTCTGGATCAAGATCCCCTATCCCTGGATTCACGGCGAGGCGCACCATGTCTCGTTCCTGACCGGAACCGGAACGCCGTTCGAATACACGATCGATGTCGCGGTGCCGACATCCGGCGGCCTCGGCGGTGACTGGCTGTTCCATGGCCTGGTCGGGCTGTTCGTCGGCGTGGTGCCGATCGTGCTGGGCATGCTGTTCTTCCCGGCGATGCGGCAGGCCGGCCCCGAAACCATGGGTTTCGTGCTGGCGCTGACCATGGGGCTGCTCGGCTTCCTGTTTATCGATACGCTGAGCGAGGCACTGGAATTCGCCGAACACGCGGCGGCGGCCTTCTCGATCGGTGAAATGGTCTGGGTGATCGCGCTGCTAACGGCGGCGGCCCTGTTTCTGGTCGGCCGTCGGCTCGACAACGGGATCAGCCCGGCGATGCTGGCCTGGACCATTGCGCTCGGCATCGGCCTGCACAATCTGGGCGAGGGTCTGGCGATCGGCGGCGCGCTGGCGGGCGGCGCGGTGGCGCTCGGCTCGTTCCTGGTGATCGGCTTCACCCTGCACAACATCACCGAGGGGATCGGCATCGTCGCGCCACTGACCGGACAGCGGCCTGGCCTGCCGTTGCTCGGTGGCCTGGCGGCGCTGGCCGGCCTTCCCGCCGTGCTCGGTCTCTGGCTCGGCGTCCAGGCGGTAAGCCCGCACTGGGGGGCGCTCGCGATGGCCGTAGGCGCCGGCGCGATCCTGCAGGTCCTGATCGAGATCGCCCTGCTGATCCGCCGGCGCTATTTCACCGAAACCGCCGCCAAGCCGGTCGGCGGCCTGCTCGCCGGCGGCACGCTGGGGCTGGCCATCATGTACGCCACGTCGCTGATCGTGGCGGCCTGAGGGGTTTGTATCTCAGGTAGACAAGACCCTTCGAGACGGGCCGCGCGGCCCTCCTCAGGGTGAGTCACTATATTGCATCACTCACCCTGAGGAGCCGCATCGCGGCGCCTGTCCCGGACCTGACCCGAGATCTCGAAGGGTCCTGTCAACAAGTTAAGCCGCCAAATCCGGCCGCGCCGAGGGGCCGAAATGGGCCTCGATGGCCATGCCGATGGCGAGCGCGTGGGCATCATCGCCGTTGCGGCACATGATCTGGAGGCCGACCGGCAGGGGTGAGCCGAACTGGTGAACCGGCGTGGTAATCGCGCATTGCCTGAAGATGTTCGACGGCTGGGTGTTGCGCGAGGCGAGGAACGAGCGCGCCGCGCCCTCTTCATCCCGAAGATCCGCGATCGGCATCGGCAGGAACGGACAGGTCGGCCCGACCCAGCCGTCAAGACCGTCCATGGCGTCATCGGCCAGCGCCGCCAGCTCATGATGACGGATGACCGCCGCCGCGTGCTGCACCCCGGTGACATCGAACCCCTTGGCGGCGCGGGCCGCGGTCGTCGGATCCATCTTCGGCTCGGCCTGGCGGAAGCCGTTCTCGCCGATCGCCGCCAGGAATTCCGGCGGACAGATGGCGGGAAACACCCATTCGCGCTCGCGCGCGTCGGGGATATCCACATCGACGATCTCGACCCCGGCCTCGGCGAGCGAGGCCAGCGCGGCCTCGACACAGGCGAGCACCTCGGGCTCCACATCCTCGAAGAAGAAGCTGGTCGGCCGGCCCAGCCGCAGCCCGGCGAGCGGTGCCGCGCTCGGGATATCCTCGCCAGTCACGATGGCGTGGATGATCGCAGCATCCGCGGCACTCCGTGTCAGCGGCCCGACCGTATCGAGGGTGGGCGACAATGGGAACACGCCGTCCGTCGGCAAAAGGCCGATGGTGGTCTTGTGTCCGAAGATCCCGTTGAAGCAGGCGGGAATGCGCACCGAGCCGCCGGTATCGGAGCCCATGGCGAAGGCGCAGAGCCCGGCCGCCGTCGCCACGCCCGAGCCGCTGGACGAACCGCCTGGCATCCGGTGGGTCTCCAGATCCCATGGGTTCCACGGGGTGCCCCGCGCCTCGTTCACCCCGGTGGCACCGAGCGCATATTCGACCGTCTTGGTCTTGCCGAGAATGATGCAACCGGATTGCTTGAGCTGATGCACGAAGCGGCCTTCCGGCCCGGTAATATGCGAAGCGTCATAGAGTGATCCGTTGGTCGTCGGCATCCCCTCGACCGCGTAGATATCCTTGATGCCCACCGGAACCCCCATGAGCGGGCCGAGATCGGTTCCGGCGGCGAGCAGCTGGTCGATCGCGGCGGCGGCGGCCATCGCCTGCTCCGCCGCCACGTACTGATAGGCGTCGAGCTTGGGGTTCAGCGCCTCGATCCGGTCGAGATAGGCGCGGGTCGCCGCCGTCGCGGTGATCCTGCCGGCGCGCAGGTCCTGGGCGTATCCGGCAATGCCTCCATTCTCGAGCGGGTCGGCGGGTATATTGGTCATGGCGTCCTCAAGCGGCTGGTGCGGTCTCTGCCCCCGAGCGTCCCACGCCCGGGGCATGGAGGCAATAAGGCGTCCGCCGCTCCCCCTCACCCGACGCCTAAGGTCACGATCAGAGCCGGCAATGTCAGCGCCGAGAGCACGGTGGAAATCAGAATCACCGCGCTCACCTGATCGGCGAGCAGCCGGTAGCGCACCGCGAGCACGAACACCAGGGTGCCTGCCGGCAGGCCCGCCGAGATCGTCGTCGCGGCCACGCGCTGGTCGTCCATCATCATGACCGAGGCGGCGAGCCAGAAGGTCAGGGCCGGATGGATCAGCATCTTGAGGAACACCAACCAGCTGACCTGGGTGACGTCGACCGAGGGCTTCTTGCCGACCAGGAACACGCCCATCGCCACCAGCGCCGCCGGCGCCGCCGCCGCTCCCAGCAATTCGAACAGTCCGGCGACGACGGCCGGCACCTCGCCGCCGCTCGCCGCCACCGCAAGACCGGCGACGCCGGCGAGAACCAGCGGGTTCCTCGCGACCGCGCGGGCGGCACCGCCCACCGCCTTGGTCAGCGGCGCTTCGGAGCGGATGTCCAGCTCGATCAGCAGCACGCCGATGCCGAGCAGGATCGAGGCGTTGAAGACGGTGAACAGCACCGCCGGCAGCGCGCCGTCCTCGCCATAGGCCGCGTTGAGCAGCGGCACTCCCATATAGGCGGTGTTCGCGAAGGCCGCCGCCAGCCCCTGGATCACCAGAACCGACGGCCGGTGACCGAAGGCCAGCGCCCCGATGCAGACCGCCAGCGCGAAGGTCCCGAAGACCCCGCCGACATAGGCTGCGTGCAACGGCCAGTCGAGCACCCGGTGCACCGGAACCTGGGACAGCGAGAGAAAGATCAGCGCCGGGAAGGCCAGCCAATAGACGAAGCCGTTCAACGCCTCGGCCGCAAGCTCTCCGAACACCCCCATACGGCCGCAGACATACCCCGCGAGCACGATCACGAAGACCGGCACGCAGACGTTTAATACCGCTTCCATCGATCCTTCTTGCCCCTCGCGCAATCCGCCTCCGAGCCTAACGGAATCCCATGCCGAACACGACGAAAACCCTCTCTCGGCGGGACGCCGTATCACGAAGGCCATGATCGCGCTCCGGCTCTGGCATTCGCCGCATCCACCGGTCGTGTTTTCCCGAATCCCCGGCGCAGGCCGGGGCCGACGCCTGAGACGGCGGCCGGCGGGCGATGGCGGAGCATTTTCAGAAATCTCTCATCGTGATCGGCTAACTGTCGCAAGCCACCACCTCAGGCGTCGGCCCCGACCTGCGTCGGGGATACGGATGGAGAGCGGTTTTTCCGGCATGCGAAATCCCGCCGCCATCCCGCCTGTCATCTCCACAAAGTGAAATGACAAAGGTTTGGATTGATGCATAACATTCGCCCTCGCCACCTTCGGGAGACCCGATCGATGTCCACCAACGAAACCAGCATTTCCCGCCGCCAGGCCCTGCTTGCCGGCGCCGGCGCCGCGATGGCGCCGCTTCTGATCAACACGCTCCCCAGCCCGGCCCAGGCCGCCTCGCCGATGCTTGGGGCCGATCATCCGACCCACTACCGTTTCAAGCTCGGTGGTTTCGAGATCACCACGATCTGGGACGGCGCGGTCCAACTGAAGGGTCCGCATCCGATCTTCGGCGAGAACGTGGCGGAAGCCGATGTCCAGGCACTGGCCCAGGAGAACTTTCTGCCGCCGGCGAATTTCGAGATCAGCTTCGCGCCCGTCGTCGTCAACACCGGCAAGGAACTGGTGCTGTTCGACACCGGCAACGGCGCCGGGCGGCGTCCCAATGCCGGGCGCACGGCGGCCACCCTCGCCAAGGCCGGCTACAGCCCGGAGCAGATCGACGTCGTGGTGCTGACCCACTTCCACCCGGACCATATCGGCGGCATGACAGAGGAGGGCAAGCCGACCTTCCCGAACGCCCGCTATGTGACCGGCGAGGGCGAGTATAATTTCTGGTCGCCCAAGGAAATGGCCGAAGGCAAGACCGAACGGGTCGGCAAGCTCGTGCAGGCCAACGTCGTTCCCTTCGCGGCCAAGACGACCTTCCTGAAGCCGGGCGGGTCCGTGGCCTCGGGCATCACCGCGGTCGGCGCCTTCGGGCATACGCCGGGCCACATGGCCTATCACTTCGAAAGCGAGGGCCGCCGGCTGCTGCTCTGGGCGGATGCCACCAACCACTATGTCGCGTCCCTGCAGCGGCCCGAATGGCACGTGCGCTTCGACATGGACAAGGAGGCGGCGGCCAACACCCGCAAGGCCATCCTCGGCATGGCGGCGGCCGACAAGATCCCCTGTACCGGCTATCACATGCCTTTCCCGTCGGTGGGCTATGTCGACAACCGGGCCGGCGCCTATCACTGGGTTCCGGCAAGCTATCAGCTCAATCTCTGACCCCGAGCGTCCCGGACTCAGGCAAACGGGGGCCGCGCGCCCCCGTTTTCCGTTCCGGGACCCTGTTGCCGTCCTCGCGAAAGGTCTGCTGTTGACATCGGCGGCGCCAGCCTTCATGTCCCCCTAAGTCAACGCTGGGCGACCCGGAGGTCAATGTGATCAGCTACCACGCCGCAATCATCTATTCCGTCGTTCTCGCCGCCGCTTCCGATGGAGAGGTTACCGAATCGGAGCTGGAAACCATTCGCGACATGGTGATGGGCCTGCCCATCTTTAACGAATTCGAGCGCGGCAACTTCTCCGAAATCGCCGGCGCCTGCATGGATCTGCTGACCGAGGCGGACGGGCTCGACGCTGCGGTCGACATCATCCGCCAGTCGCTTCCCCAAAGGCTGTGCGCGACCGCCTACGCGCTCGCCTGCGACGTCATCGCGGTCGACGGGATCGCCACCCAGGAGGAGCTGCGTTTCCTGGAAATGCTGCGCCACGAACTTGCGGTCGACCGGCTGACCGCCGCCGCCATCGAGCGCGGTTCCGCCGCCCGCTATGCCCGCCATTCGGAAGACTGAGCGATGAGCAATCCGGGCGAGCCGACGCTGTCGGGACGAACCGTCGGGATCGTCGGGCTCGGCCTGATGGGCGCGCCGATGGCGAAGCAGCTGCGCGTCCATGGCGCGACCCTGCGGGTCTGGAACCGAAGCGCCGCGAAGGCCGAAAAACTGGCCAAAGAGATCGACGGCGTGACGGTATGCGCCTCGCCCGCCGAGGTCGCCCGGGGAACGGCGGCGACAATCGTCATGGTCACCGACGCGAATGCGGTCGAGGAGGTGGTCTTCAATCCCGAAAGCGGAGCCGCGCGCGGATTGCCCCAGGACGGCCTGCTGATCGACATGGGCACCACCTCGGTGCTGCGAACCCGCGCCTTCGCCGACCGGTTGCGCGCGGCGGGTGGAGAATGGCTTGACGCGCCGGTCTCCGGCGGCACGGTCGCCGCCGAGGCGGGAGAACTCACCATCATGGCCGGCGGCTCGGACGCGGCCTTCTTCCGAGCCCTGCACCTGTTCCAGGCGATGGGCAAGCGGATCACCCATGTCGGCGCCATCGGGGCCGGCCAGATCGCCAAATCCGCCAATCAGATGATCGTCGGCCTGACCATCGGCGCGGTCGCCGAGGCCTTTGCGCTGGCCCGTCACGCCGGGGTCGAGCCGGCAAAGATCCGCGAGGCGCTGTTCGGCGGCTTCGCCCATAGCCGGATCCTGGAACTGCACGGCGAACGCATGGTCGAGCGCGACTACGCGCCGCGCGCCAAATGCTCGATCCAGCGCAAGGATGTCGCCGAGGCCATCCAGCTCGCCGAGTCCGTCGGGTTGGAACTGCCGGGCCTGCGGGCCAATCTCAAGCTCTGGGATCACATGGTCACCAACGGCATGGCGGATCTGGATCACAGCGCCCTGCTGCTGGCCATCGATCCCGACTCCGCGTCCTGATACCATGCCGGCGCCGCGCCCCGGGATCGACGCCGTCGTTTTCGATGTCGGCAATGTGCTGGTCCACTGGGACCCGCGCGCGATCTACCGCACGATATTCCTCGCCGATGACGGCCGCCCCGACGAGGCCAAGGTGGAGTGTTTCCTCGCCACGATCTGTGTGCCGGATTGGAACGTGCAGCAGGATCTCGGCCGCTCGATCGCCGAGGGCAATGCCGCCCTCATCCGCAAACATCCGGACTGGAAGGTAGAGATCGAGGCCTATTACGGCCGTCACCTGGACGCGATTTTCGCGCCGATCGAGAGCAGCGTCGCCTGCCTGAGGGCCCTGCGCGCCGCCGGCATTCCGGTGCATGGCCTGACCAACTACGGCCGTGAAGCCTTTGCCCTCGCACGCACGAAATACGATTTCCTGAACGAATTCGACGGGGTCGTGGTCTCCGGCGAGGAGGGCCTGATCAAGCCGGACCGGGCGATTTTTCAAGTCCTGATCAACCGCTTCAAACTGACCCCGGAACGCACGCTCTTCATCGACGACAGCCGCGCGAACATCGACACGGCGGCGGCCATGGGGTTTCACGTCCATCACTTCACCGACCCGGCGGCGCTGCCGCCGCATCTCGTTGCCCTGGGATTGCCGTCAGGTCGCTCGTGATCAGGACTGTTCCTGAAATCAAACAAAACCGTATCTCCGACGAAAGTCGGGGCCCATGCCCGAGACGGCGGCCCGTGGTGACGGGTGGTCGAGCAAAAGCCGGCGATATCCGACGCGGAAAGAAGCCATCGTGATCCGCTATCCGTCACGCTGGTCAGCCTCAGACGTGGGCCCCGGATCAAGTCCGGGATGACGGTTTTATTTTTCTCCACCGTCGCCCCGCAGCTAATGCGGGGCCCATGCCTGAGACGGCGGCCCGTGACGGGTGGTCGAGCAAGAGCCGACGGCATCCGTCGCGGAAAAAAGCCATCGTGATCCGCCATCCGTCACGCTGGCCAGCCTCAGGCGTCGGCCCCGGCCTGCGCCGGGGATACGGGTTTATTCCAGCTTCACCGTCGCCCCGCACCTGATGCCGGGCCCATGCCTCAGGCGTGGACCTCGGCCTGCGCCGGGGTACGGAGAATGTCGCCGCCGCAACGAAAAACCCCCGGAGGCTTGCTCCGGGGGTTTTCCTTGTACCGATATGATGTCGGTCTGGCTTAGAAGCCCATGCCGCCCATGTCGGGGGCACCGCCGCCCATGGCGGGGGCCTTCGGCTCGGGCTTTTCGGCGACCATGGCTTCGGTCGTCACCAGCAGGCCGGCGACGGACGCCGCGTTCTGCAAGGCGATGCGGACCACCTTGGTCGGGTCGATGATGCCGGCCTTGACCAGGTCCGTGAACTCACCCTTCTGGGCATCGAAGCCCCAGTTGGTGTCCTTGGACTCCATCAGCTTGCCGACGATGACCGAGCCGTCCTCGCCCGCGTTCTGGGCGATCTGGCGGGCCGGGGTCTGGATCGCGCGGCGCACGATGCCGATACCCACGTTCTGGTCGTCATTGGCGCCCTTCAGCTTGTCGAGCACCCGGCCGGCATAGATCAGGGCGGCACCGCCACCCGGAATGATGCCTTCCTCGACCGCGGCCCGGGTCGCGTGCATCGCGTCGTCGACGCGGTCCTTGCGCTCCTTCACCTCGACCTCGGTAGCACCGCCGACGCGGATCACCGCAACGCCGCCGGCCAGCTTGGCCAACCGCTCCTGCAGCTTCTCGCGGTCATAGTCGGACGTCGTGTCCTCGGCCTGCACCCGGATCTGGTTGCAGCGGGCCTCGATGTCCTTCTTCTTGCCGGCACCGTCGACGATCGTGGTCTCTTCCTTGGTGATGCTCACCCGCTTGGAGGTGCCCAGCATGTCGAGCGTCACGTTCTCGAGCTGAATGCCGAGGTCCTCGGAGATCACGGTACCGCCGGTCAGGATGGCGATATCCTCGAGCATCGCCTTGCGGCGATCGCCGAAGCCCGGGGCCTTCACCGCCGCGACCTTCAGGCCGCCGCGCAGCTTGTTGACCACCAGGGTGGCCAGCGCCTCGCCTTCCACGTCCTCGGCGATGATCAGCAGCGGACGGCTGCTCTGCACCACCGCCTCGAGCACCGGAAGCATCGCCTGCAGGTTGGACAGCTTCTTCTCGTGCAGCAGAATGTAGGGGCTGTCGAGTTCGCACACCATCTTCTCGGAGTTGGTGACGAAATACGGCGAAAGATAGCCGCGGTCGAACTGCATGCCCTCGACGACGTCAAGCTCGGTCGCGAGCGACTTGGCTTCCTCGACGGTGATCACACCCTCGTTGCCGACCCGCTCCATCGCCTTGGCGATCATCTGGCCGATCTCGGTCTCGCCATTGGCGGAGATGGTGCCGACCTGGGCGACCTCGGAGGAACCGGAGAGCTTCTTGGACTTCTTGGAAAGCTCGCGGACGACCGCCTCGACGGCCATGTCGATGCCGCGCTTCAGGTCCATCGGGTTCATGCCGGCGGCAACCGACTTGGCGCCTTCCTTGACGATGGCCTGGGCCAGAACCGTCGCGGTGGTGGTGCCGTCACCGGCGTTGTCGTTCGCCTTCGAGGCCACTTCGCGCACCATCTGGGCGCCCATGTTCTCGAACTTGTCGTTGAGCTCGATCTCCTTGGCGACGGTCACGCCGTCCTTGGTGATCCGCGGCGCGCCGAACGACTTGTCCAGCACCACGTTGCGGCCCTTGGGGCCGAGGGTCGCCTTCACGGCGTCGGCGAGAATGTCGACACCCTTCAGCATCCGCTGGCGCGCGTCGGCGCCGAATTTAACTTCCTTGGCAGCCATGTGACTGTTTCTCCTCTAGTACGACGCCCGAATCAGGCGGCTTTCTTCTTCTTCGCGGCGACTTCGATGACACCCATGATGTCGGACTCCTTCATGATCAGGAGATCCTCGCCATCAATCTTCACCTCGGTGCCCGACCACTTGCCGAACAGAACCATGTCGCCGGCTTTCACATCCAGCGGCGTGATCTTGCCGTTGTCGTCGCGGCCGCCCGGCCCGACGGCGATCACCTTGCCTTCCATCGGCTTTTCCTTGGCGGTGTCGGGGATGATGATCCCGCCCGCGGTTTTCGCTTCGCCATCCAGGCGGCGAACCAGCACTCTATCGTGCAAAGGCCTGAAACCCATGCCATTCCTCCGGTGTATCTAGCTCTGAAGCTTCAAAAATTCCCCTTGGAGCGAGCCGGCAACGCAGGGTTGTTAGCACTCGCTTCCGGTGAGTGCTAGGGATGTAGTGGCTGGTCCCGGCGGTGTCAAGAATTGCTGTCAGAATTTTTCCGAAACTTTTTACGGCGGTTCAGAAATGTGCAGCCCGCGGACACATATCCGCTTGGCAGCACTCCCGATCAATGGCTGCTAAAATATTGATTTTCCACAATTTCTCTTGAGCTAGACACGGATGCCCCGCAAAATTTCCCTATCGTCCGACCAGCAAGCGTCAAGGAGAGGCTCGTGCGCACAACGCCAACCATCCTTCTGAACCAGCGCCTTACCACCGCCGAAATTCTTTACCACCTGCCGGATCATCCGGCGCTCCTGCAAAGTTTCATTTGGCAGCACATGGATATGGCGCCGGACTATCCGCGTCTTCGCAAGTTCCTGGAATATTGGGAGGACAATATCGAGGGGCGCCTGCACTCGGTGACCGTCGCCGGCGGACAGCTCAACACCCGCTCCGAGATCAGGCACGCCAGCGCCCGCTTCCTGCTGCATTAAGTCCGTCCAGGCTTCACTCAGGCGCCAGGGTCACCTTCAGTCCGTCAAGTTCCGGGCGCATGGTGAGCTGGCAGGACAGCCGGGAATTCGCCTCTACGTCGAAGGCGAGGTCGAGCATGTCGATCTCCTCCTCGCCCTTCTCCTCCAGCCGGTCGACCCATGCCGGATCCACATAGACATGGCAGGTCGCGCAGGCGCAGGAGCCGCCGCACTCGGCCTTGATCGGC
>JAYOEU010000121.1:12998-13733 GCA_038116915.1 Alphaproteobacteria bacterium | reverse complement strand
GCACATCGGCGTTGAGCTTGGACGGATTGTTGAAACTTGAAAAGGTGACGAAACCATTCTCGCGGAATGGCGGCGGTCCGACGTCCGGCGCATAGTCGGGGGCTTCGTAACAGAGCCAACTATCGGGCATGCGTCGGATGGTCTCGCTGTAGAAACCCTCTTCGTCCTCGCGTGTCGAATGAATGTCCGAAACCAGATAGTCGATGGCGTCGAGCCCCGAGGTCGCCGCATATCCGGCCCATTCGACCTGAACCGGTGCAGGCTTGCGGGCAAATACCGACATGCGGTTGCGGCCGGTATGGCCGGCGAGGTCGACCAGGATGTCGATGCCATCGGCCACGACCCGTTCGGCCAGTTCCTCGTCGGAAAGCTCGCGGGCATCGCACCATACATCTGTCGCGGCCTTGATCCGCGCCGTCATGTCATCGTCTTTCCTGCCCGAATAGGCATGGGTCTCAAACTGTGCCTTCGGCAGGTTCTCAAGCAATCCGACAACGAAATAGCCGACCGGATGACGGCCCAGGTCCGACGAAACGAAACCGACCTTCAAGCGCCGGTCGGGGTCGGGATCATTGGCATGCGCTGGCCAGAGTCCGCGCAGCGGGCGCCCATGATGTTCCTCCCACTCCCGATGCAGATCGAAGTGCGAACGCTTGTCATGGCCGGGCCGGTAGAGCTCCGTGAACAGGAGATTGCTCCGTGCCTCCGCGAAGTCGGGTTTGATCGCCAGAGCGG
>JAYOEU010000121.1:0-12988 GCA_038116915.1 Alphaproteobacteria bacterium | reverse complement strand
CCAGAGCGGCGCGGTAGCTGGCAACGGCCTCGTCCAACTGGCCCAGTTCCACATAGGCGGTTCCGAGGCTGAAATGCACCTCTTCGTCGTCGGGACTTGCCTCAAGCGCCCGTTCGATGGTGAGTGCCACCTCGTCGACCTTGCCCTGGTCGCGCAGCGCGTTGCAAAGGTTGAAACAAGCCGCCGTGTAATCCGGCTTGATCTCCAACGCTCTGCGGAAACTCGCGATGGCCTGATCGCGCTCGCCGATCTCGCGCAGGGCGAGACCGAGATCGCGATGGATCTCGGCGTCGTCGGGCGTCAGGGCCAAAGCATCCTGGAAACAGCGGATGGCTTCGCGGGGGTCGTCAAGTTTCAAGAACGCCGATCCGAGATTGTAGATCGCCTCCGCATGTCGCGGGTTGATCTTGATAGCGGCGCGGTAGCTCGCGATGGCGCTCTTCGGATTATCCATCGCCTTCAAAGCGTTGCCGAGGTTGTTGTGCGCTTCGGCGAAATCCGGCCTTGCGGAAATGGCCTTGCGGAAGCAAACTGCCGCTTTTTCTTGATCCTCCCATTCCTGATAGACGATGCCGAGATTGTAATGGGCATCGGGAAAATCCGGTCGAACGGCAAGGGCCGCGTGAAAACTGACAGCGGCGGCATCGAGTTCACCGCGCTCACGGAGCACATTTCCTAAGTTATTGTGGGCCTCGGCATAGTCGGGCTTCAGTGCGATGGCCTTGCGGAAATTCTCGGCCGCGCCGTCGGGATCGCCGTTTCCCTGACGGATGATCCCGAGATTGTAATGGGCCTCGGCGTAATCCGGCTTCACCGACAGCGCCTTGGTGATCAGTTCGACAGCCGCGTCGGGATTCCCTGCCTGGCCGCAAAGAACGCCGAACAGGTGGAGGGCGACGGGATGCTCGGGATTTCCGGCAAGGATTTCGCGATAGCAACGTTCGGCCTCGGCAAAACGGCCGGCACCATGGTGGTGCAGCGCCGCGGCAAGCGCATCTCCGCTTTGTCCAGGCGGCTGAACACGGCCCGATCCCCTTGCCGCTTTCGTGGCCAATTTGCGTTGGCGCCGTTTTTCAGCCCTGTTCATTGTCATCTGTTCGACGCGGATTCGCTCGATTTGCGGCTGGCCTACGCCAGCATGGATTTCGGGCACTTTGGCCGGAACGGCATTGGCGACGCAAGCCATACTTTCGCCACAGGTTCCGTGCTAGGCTGACAGCGAAGACCAGGTTACTGAAAGGAGACGGGTTCCACCGTGCAGAAACCAACGCGAAAATTCGTTCGTTCCGTTTTTCTTTATTCCCGGCAAGGTCTTTTGGCCATGATGTTCGCGGTTGCAGTCGCATCCAACGCGCCTTCGGCGTTGGCACAAGGCAAGACCTCGGCGCAATGCGGGCATGAGTTCGACCAATGCCAGACGCGCTGCAACACCGATTTCAAGGACGATGCCGCCAGCCGCGCCCCCTGCGTGGCCAAATGTTCGGGGCTCTACGCCGCCTGCGACGCCGGCGTTGCCTATGAAAAGGCCAGGCCCTGGCTGGAAGAGCAGGCTGAGAAAACCAAACGTTTCTTCGATGAATTGCTGAAAAAGTACGATCAGGAAACGCCGCCCGATCCGCAGAAGAAAACCGACAAGAACAGCATCTGATCTGGCCCGGCGGTACGGCTCCGGTTACCATGGCCGGACAACGGAAAAGCTGTTCTCATGACACAATATTCGCGCCAATCCCCGAGCCCCCGCTATCAGGAACTCCTTCGCTATTACCAGGAGATGCACGAAAAGGGCGCGGTGGATCAGAACATCGCGGCGGAAAAAACCTTCGACGGGCGCAGCCTGTTCAAACACGCCACGAATATCCAGAAAATCATCGAAATTCTTGGAGCGCGAACACTGCTGGATTATGGATCGGGCAAAGGCACCCAGTACGGTCCCAACACCATTCAGTTGCCGGATGGCAGGAGCTTCCCGGATATTCCAAGCTATTGGGGCGTCGAGACGATTACCTGCTTCGATCCGGGCCACGAACCGTTCAGCCAACTGCCCGAAGGGAAGTTCGACGGCGTCATCACTACCGACGTTCTGGAACACTGCCCCAAGGAAGATATCGGATGGATATTGGACGAGATATTCGGCTACGCCACGGACTTCGTCTATCTGAATGTCGCCTGCTATGCAGCAGCGAAGACCCTTCCCAATGGCGAGAATGCCCACTGCACCCTGGAAGAGCCGGACTGGTGGTCAACATTGTTCGGCGAACAGGTCAGAAAGAAGCCGGGCCTCCGGTTTTTTGCAGCGTACGACGTGCCGCAGAAAGATGCGGACGGAAGAACCTCCATCGTCACGGTCATGCATCGGGGCAAGTGGAGCGACGGTTAAATCATACGGGTTTCAGCGTGTGTTTGCCGGGTCGTGCGACTAGTATGAGGCATTGCCGCAAGCACGCTCCAATTTCAGGTTTGAGGACATGATTCGGATCTTCATCGGCTTCGACCCCCGTGAGACGGTCGCCTACCACGTTCTTTCCCACTCCATTCACACACGCGCCACCGAACCGGTCACCATCGCACCCTTGATGCTATCGCAGTTGGACGGCCTGATGACGCGCGAGCGAAATCCGCTGCAATCCACCGATTTTTCCTTTTCGCGATTCCTGACGCCTTATCTTTGCGAGTTTGACGGCTGGGCCCTGTTCATGGACTGCGACATGCTGGTGCTCGACGATATCGCAAAACTTTGGGCGCTGCGCGACGACAAATACGCCGTCATGTGCGTCAAACACGACCATGTCCCGGAAGAGGAAACCAAGTTCCTGGGCGCAACTCAGACCAAATACGAAAAGAAGAACTGGTCCAGCGTCATGCTGTTCAATTGCGCCAAGTGCCAGGCGCTGACCCCGGACTACGTCAACGAAGCCTCGGGCCTCGACTTGCATCGTTTCAACTGGCTCGGCGACGACAATCTGATCGGCGAAATTCCGCATCAATGGAACCTGCTGGTCGGTTACGATGAGAGCTTGCCTGTGGAACAGGTCGCCAATCTGCACTACACCATCGGCGGCCCCTATTTCGACGATTATCACGATACCGACTACGCCAGCGAATGGTTCGCCGAAAAGGACGCGATGCTGCGCTGCGACCAGCTCTCGAAAAGCTGAGCCAGTGCGAGGCGCGATCCTTTATTCCGATTCGTCGGCGTAACGCCCCAACGCTTCCCTGAGCGGCGCCAGATGACGCTCGAACCGGCGCCAGCGGGCCACCGACCGCCGGTGCACCGGTTCGCGCACCTGGGTGGCGCTGGCCGTCATCACCTGGCGTTTGGTGCGATGGAAATCGAGGCAGGCTTCGTCCCATTCGAGACCGCAGTGACCGATCAATTCCCGCGCTTTTCGCTCTGGTTCGGCGACCACGTCCTCATAGGCGATATCGAGAATCCGGCCCGGCAGCACCCGATGCCAATGATCCATCAGCCGCCGGTATAGCCGGTAGTAGGCACCGAGTTCGGCGAGGTCGTAACTGAATTCCTGGCCGCGCGGAAAATGCAGGGTGAACGCCGATAGGCACGTGTCCAGGGGCGAACGGCGGCAATGGATGATGCGCGCTCGCGGCAAGGCCAACGCAATCAAACCGATGAACAGGAAATTGCGGGGCATCTTGTCCGTCACGCGGCGCGCCTTGCCGGCATCCCGGACCAACGCGCGGACATAGTCGCGTCCGATGGTTTCGAATCGGCCAGGCGCGAGCACGCCGGCGCCCTTCGGAAACCCGGAAATATGCTTGGCGACCATCTCGCTCAACGTTTCCAGTTCACCGGCACCGTGCACCGCGTGATGGCTGGCGAGGATCTGCTCGATAAGCGTCGTCCCCGATCGCGGCATGCCGAGCACGAAGACCGGTCGCTCATCCTCGAAGCCCACCTGTCCGGTACGAGCCATCATGCCTGAGTCGAAGACGCGCATCAGTTCGTCAACCGCAGCGCGATGAGCGTCGATGTCGAACCGAAGCGTCTTCCGCTTCAAACCATTGGCTTCAGCCAGGAAGGGAAAGGCATGATCGTAGTCGCCGGCATCTTCCAGCGCCTTGCCGAGTGCGTAGGCAATATGCATGCGGTTCTCATCATCCAGGGCGCCGCTCTGATGAAGCCGCCGCATTGCTTCGATGTCGGGATCGCTTGCGGCAAAGCGCTTGACCTGGGCCATTTCCTGCCAGGCGCGCGCCGATGCCGGTTGGAGCGTCAGAATTTCACGGTAACACTTCTCCGCCCCGGCACTGTCGCCGGTTTGCTTCTTGAGGTTCGCGATATTGCCCAATACCGGGATCGAATTGGGTGCCAAATGCAACGCCTTTCCCAGCGCCTCTTCGGCCTTCACGGCATCGCCAAACTCGATATAAGCCCCGCCCAGGTTAGCCCAAGCCGTCGCATTGTCGGGCTGGCCGCGCAAGACCTCGCGATAGGCTTTGACCGCATCCGGCCAATTGCGCGCGTTCATTGCCAGTGCGGCCCGTTCGGCGGCGGAGCCGCGGTTTTGCTTGGTCGACTTCGTCTGCTTGCGGCGCTGCGATCGGTTCATGCATCGGCCTGTCGATTTCGGTTCATCGGGCGCGCGAACCGTCAGGGCCGTTTTAAATGATACAGGCCCCAAAAGGAAGGCCGGGGCTCTATCGAGCCCCGGACCCCTATCGCCGGACGGAAAATCCGTCAGGCAAACTGGATCTTCAACTTAAAAGTTGAAGGAAGTTTCCAGAAGGACAACGTCGATGTCCTGGTAGTTGGTGCTGATCGCATCGCTGAAGTCGAAGGTCATGTAGTCCAGCTGGATCTTGCCACCAACCGCATCGAGCGACTGACCGATACCGATACCATAGGCTTCGCCTTCGTTGCCCTTGGTGGTTTCGTCTTCGGTCTTGTCCCAGTACAGGCTGATGTTGGTGTTGCCGAGGCTGTTCAGCTTGGCGTCGTAACCAACGACCACGCGGGTGTATTCCGGATCAGCGTTGGTGTTCTCGACATTGTTCTTGCCGTAGTTCACCGAAGCGTGAATGCCGCTGGAGTGCTTCACCCTGATGGAACCACCCTGGATGTTGTTTCCGCCGCCATCGGCTTCGTACGTAGCGCCGGCACCGACGGTGAGGCCGGCGATGGTGCCCGAGTACTTAACGGCGACGGAGCCGCCGCCACCCTGCTCCAGGTCGCCATGCAGCGAGAAGCCGGAGAAGGAGGGCGAGTCGTAACGAACGCGGTTGGCGTCAGTGCCCGGATCGATGGTGCCGACGAACGAAGCCGCTTCGGTGCCGGAGAAGGCGCCACCGGAGGTGGTCACGTCAACGGCGCTCAGGTAAGCGGAGGAGTCACCAGCGAACGAACCATAGTGGACGTCGATGGCACCGTCGCCGCCCGGCTCGATGTCACCAATGGACAGGGTGCCCATGGAAGCGCTCTTGAAGTAGACGTATTCGTACTTCGAAGCATCGTCGGCGGTGGTCGACGCCGCGGCACCGGTGGTGGAACCGAAGCTGTGGCTGTTCTGGTTCTTGGCAATGTCCCAACGGATGTAAGCACCCATGGAGACGGACTCGGTCAGCTTGCCTTCGCCGCTGATCCAGACTTCCGAGTTCCCCGAAATGCCGGCGCCCTGGAAGACCTGGTCATGCGAGCCATCGTCGATGTAGTGAATCGAACGGTGCACGCGACCGGCGAGCTTGATGTCAACTTTGCTGTTACCGGCGCTCACTTTGCCGCCAGCAACCGCATCAACCGGAGCAGCGAGGGCGAGAAGCGCGCCCGCGGCAACCGAAGCTTTGAGAACGGTTTTGATTTCCACTTTGGTCTCTCCTTAGTGTTTATTAACCTAATGGGTTGGGTTAACCCGTTAAAAATCGAAAAGTTCAGCCCGAGGTACCAACCATCCGGATGCCGAGATCCCCTTTCGACATTGGCGATATTAAGGGTTTCGCACCGGGGATGAAGAAAAAACACCTTCACCGCCAAATTTCTGGCCGCCTTGTTGTATTTTTGTCACACGGCGCATTTGCGTCACACTTCTCCGGCGGAACAGTCCAGCCTCTCATGCCCCAGTTCAAAAGAAACCGGGCCCGACAGGGCCCCGGTCAAGGTTCCGGCACGATGCCGGTTTGCTCTGTTGATCAGGCTTAGAAATTGAACGCCGTTTCCAACACGAGGACGTCGACATCCTGAAGGGTGGCGCCGGCGGCGTTGGAGAACGAGTAATTGTCATACTGCAACGTCACCTTGCCACCGACGGCGTCTAGGCTCTGAGCAATGGCCACCTGAATGGTCTTGCCCTCGTTGCCGACGGTGGTTGCATCGTCCTTTTCGGAATACGACAGCGTGAAGTTGGTGTTGCCGAGGCTGTTCAGCTTCGCATCGTAACCGCCGATGAGACGCCACCATTCGGGATCGGCGGCAGTGCCTTCGACGTTGTTCTTGCCGTAGTCGAACGCCAGGTGCAGGCCGCTGGAGTGTTTCACGCTAATCGCACCGCCCTGGATGTCGTCGCCACCGCCGTCGGCTTCGTAGCCGAGGCCAGCCGCGATTTCAAATCCGGCGATGGTGCCGGAATACTTGATGGCGATGGAACCGCCGCCGCCTTGCTCAAGGTCACCGCTGACGGAGAAGCCGGAGAACGAGGGCGAATCGTAACGTACGCGGTTGGCATCGGCGCCGGGATCGATGGTGCCGACGAAATCGGTCACTTCGCTGCCCGAGAAGGCGCCGCCCGACAAGGTGATATCCGTGGCGGACGCTGCCGCGCCTTCGTCACCGGCGAGGCCGCCGAAGTTGGTTTCCATGACGCCATCGGCACCGGGCTCGATGTCACCCATGGAGAGCGTGCCCATGGATGCGCTCTTGAAGTAGATGTACTCATACTTCGAGGCATCGTCGGCCGTGGTCGAAACCGCCGCACCGGTGGTCGAGCCGAAGGAATAGCCGTTCTGGTTCTTGGCGATATCCCAGCGGATATAGGCGCCCATGGCGACATCTTCGGTCAGTTTGCCTTCACCCGTAATCCAGATTTCCGAGTTCGATGAGATGCCGGCGCCGTGAAAGATCTGGTCGTGGGTGCCGTCATCGACATAGGACAGGCTGCGGTGCACCCGGCCGCCGAGCGTGATGTCGACCTTACTGTTGCCAGCACTGACCTTGCCGCCGGCCTGGGCGTCGATGGGTTGCGCCAAGGCCAGCAAGGCACCCGCCGCCACCGTGACTTTGAAAAGGGATTTGATTTCCACTTTGGTCTCTCCATTTTTTGTGTCGACCCGGGATGGGCCATTGGGGTTGCTCGCAACTGACGGCGAAAACGTGTAATGGTATAACATAACATTATTATTTTCCAACCGGTTTCGTTCTCCGCAAGCCCGTGGGTTACTCCATTACGCCAGCGACACCGCATCATCGAAAATACGCGGTGGGCACCGGCGCAACAGACGAACAATTGGGCCCGTTCCCTTCCCGTCGGGAATGCGGGTGTCCGTCTCTACAAGGGCAGTGTGAATGGCGGGGAAATCCCCGCCGCTGGCAGTGGTGCCGATACTAGGCCGATCAATCGGGGAGAGAAGCGATATTCGGCGGCTTGGAAAATTATTGTCGGGGCCCGTGATCTAATTGCAACACATTCTCATTCGCACTTGGGCTGAAGGTCTACAATTGCGCGATTAGGTTCCGGGCCTGCCGAGCCTGATCTTCGCGGCTTTTGCCGACGCCGCGACGCAGCAGCGTCACGCTCGGATACCAGTCGGTCCGCTCGCCCTCGCCGCCCCATTTCCACTGCGGCGCCGGCGACAGCAGAACGACCGTCGGAACGCCGAGCGCGCCTGCCATGTGTGCCGCCGATCCCGACACCGCCAGCACCACATCCATTGCGGCGATCTGCGCCGCGAAGGCGTCCAGGTCCGTCATCTGGTCGATTGATGGGTCATGCACCATGCCCAAGCCCAAACGGGCCTCCATGTCAGCCCGTTCAGTCGCCGTTTCGCCGTACTGCAAATCCACGATTCGCGTCTCGCCCAGGATCAGAACCGGGTCCAACTCATCGAGGGCAAAGGATTTGATGCCGGCATCGACGCCGCGCGGGCTTTTCCAGACGAGGCCGAGCAGCCTGTTGTCGCTCTCTTCCTTATAGCGCCGGCGCAGCGCCGCCACCTGAACAGGGTCCGGCGTCAGATAAGGGCCACGGCTCCGGCCGGTGAAATCGTCCCAAAGCCAACAGCCGAGGCTGCCCATGGCGACGTGATAGTCGATCCCGGGATCGAGGGTCTCCGGAACCGGCGGGTTTTCCACCGGAACGCTCTCGACGCCAGGGAACGAGCGACGGAACAAAGGCACCAGTCGGGGATCGCATTCCAGCAGGACGCGCGCACCGGTCGCGCAAAGGTCGCGTAACATCGCCATGAACATGACCTGGTCGCCGATCCCCTGTTCGGCATAGACCAGGATCGATTTCCCCTGCAGGTTCTCGCCTCGCCATTCGGGCTGCACCGGCTCGCCGCCCCAGCGCCGGCGGCGACGCAGGCGCCAATGATAGTTGGGCCAGGCGGATTTGAAGTCACCGCCGAGGAACTGCAACTCCGACAGAATCTCGCGCAGTTGCGCACGATCCTCTTGCGCGAGATTCATCTCTTTCGGCAACCACTTCTCGATCACCGCCACCCCCTGGCCGAGCCGCTCGGTATCGCGGTAGACGCAAGCCAATTGCATGGCGGCGGCAAAATCGCCGGGATCGTTGACCAGGTCGGCCAGGTACATGCGCTCGCGCTCGTCGTAGCCGATGCCGCAGGTCTTCAGCGACGCCTCCAACTGATCGCGGAAGCGGCGCTGGGCGGGCTCCAGGTCATGCGCTTTGCGATAGCACGCGAGCGCATCCAGCCACCGTTCCTGAGAATCGAGCGCGGCCCCAAGCGCCGCGTGCGCCTGCGGATTGTCGGGCATGGCGGCGATGGCCTTTCGGAACGCTACTTCGGCGTCCTGAAACCGATCCTGGCCGGCCAGCGCCTGGCCCAGGTTGAACAAGGTCATGCCGTCGCCAGGCAACAGGCCGAGCGCCGCCAGGAACACACGCTCCGCGTCGGCGAACCGGTTGGCCCTGCAGAGCAGCGCACCGTAATCGTTCTGGATTCCCACATCATCGGCGGCAGCCTCCGCCAGCCGCGCAGCCGCGGCAACGCCGTCGGCGATTTCCGCCATGTTGATAGCCGCATGCATGGCCAGTTCCGCCGCTTGGCGGTCCGGACGCTTACCATAGATCGCCAGGGCACGCTCGAAGGCGCCGGCGGGATCGCCGGCCTGCAACGCCCGCAACGCGTCGGTCAGCGGCCCGGCCGCTCCCGCGCGCGCGCCTTTTCCGCCCTTACGACCTTTCTTGTTTTGTTGGCGGCGCAGCGCGCGGTTCATGCCACGTCCACCACCGTTCCCATGCCGCCGAAATGGTGTTCGAGGATGTGACAGTGGAACAGCCACTTGCCCGGGTTGTCGGCGACGAAGGCGATCTCCACCTCGTCGTCCGTGTGCAGCATTACGGTGTCCGACCACGGCCGATGCGCCACCGGCTTGCCGTTGCGCGTCAGAATCCGGAATGCATGGCCGTGCAGATGCATGGGATGGTCCCAGGCGGTGTCGTTTTTGAGCCGCCAGCGGTAGCTCTGCCCGCGTTTGAGCTTGAACATTGGGTCTTCGGTGAACCCGCTGGACGCAACGCCGTTCAGCACCCAGACCTTGCCGTGTTTGCGCCAGAGATCCATCAGGCTCAACTTCTCGCCCTGGTACATGGCTTCGCGGAGCCCGCCCATGGCGCCGCCCTCGATGACGATGTCGCTGGCGACCGCGCCCGCCAGGTCCGGTTCCGGCAGCGGATTGTCTGCCAACGCCAGCTTGGCATCGAGCGGCGACGAGCGCAGTTCCTTGCCTGGCTCATGGACGAAGGTGGCGAATGTATAGGCGAAGCGGTCGTAGTAGTCGTCGACGACCGCCAAGCGCTCGCCCGGCTTGCCGGCCATGTCGATGATCAGGTCGCGGCGCTGGCCGGGCCCCATGACGACACGGCCCGCTTCCGGCGCATGCGGCGCCACCGGGTGGCCGTCGATGGCGATGATCTGCGGATCGAGCCCCTCGAACTTGAGCCCGAAGACGCGGCCGTTGGCGGCATTGATCAGCCGCAGCCGGATGCGCTCGCCGGCTTGCACCGGCACGTCTTCCAGTTCCGCGCCGTTGACCGTGATCAGGTTGCCGATGCGCCCGCCGTGGCTGACGTCGTGCGGATGGTTGAACTCAGCCGTCAGCGCACCGGCATCGTCGATGCGCCAGTCGTCCATCACCCAGACCATCTCCCGATCGACTTTTGGCGGCTCGGCTTCCTCGACGATCAGCGCGCCGTAGAGGCCGCGGCCAACCTGTTCCGAGGTCTGGGCATGGGGGTGATACCAGTAGGTGCCGGCATCGGGCAGGTCGAACTCGTAAACGAAGGACCCGCCGGGCGCCACCGGCGCCTGGGTCAGCTCAGGCACGCCATCCATGCCGTTCGGCAGCCTGAGCCCATGGCAATGCAGCGTCGTCGCCTGTTCGAGCCCGTTGCCGAGCCGGATGGCGAGCCGCTCGCCCTGGCGCGCGCGCACCACCGGTCCCGGCACGCTCCCGGAAAAGGCCCAGACATCGGCTGGCCCGACCTTGGGGTCGGCCAGCTGCCTGACCCGCGCCGGCGCGGGCGCCAGCGAATAGGCGCGCGCCTCGGCACCCACCCCGACCCTGGCCGGCAGCGCCGCGAGGCCCAAACCCGCCGCCGAGGCGCCGAGCAAACGGCGCCGGGAGATGGGAAATCCCTTGGAGTTGTTTCGGTCGGAGCTCATGGCTGGGGTTCCTGTTTTGCCACTCGGTTGTGGACGCTTCGGTCGGCTGCCATTATACCGGCGCCTCTCGGAACCTTCCAATCATCGCTTTCGCCCCATTCATCGCTTTCACCAAGGAGATCGGCACCCATGCCCCGCTACGACTACGACCTGATCGTCATCGGCGCCGGTTCCGGCGGCGTCCGCGCGTCGCGCTTCGCCGCCGCCAATTACGGCAAGCGTGTCGCCGTGATCGAAAACAGCCGCGTCGGCGGCACCTGCGTCATGCGCGGCTGCGTGCCGAAGAAACTCCTGGTCTACGGCGCCCACTTCGCCGAGGCCTTCGAGGACGCGCTCGGTTACGGCTGGAGCGATCTCACGCCGAGCTTCGACTGGTCCAAGCTGATTGCCGCCAAGAGCGCCGAGCTGGACCGGCTGGAAGGCGTCTATCACCGCATCCTGCGCGAGTCGGGCGTCGAGGAAATCAACGGCACCGGCAAGGTCGCCGATCCGCATACGGTCGAGGTCGACGGCCGCGCCATGACCGCCGAGCACATCCTGGTGGCCACCGGCGGCTGGCCGTTCATGCCTGACATCCCCGGCATTGAGCATGCCATCACGTCGAACGAAGCCCTCGACCTGGCCGAACTGCCCGGCCACGTGGTGATCGTCGGCGGCGGCTACATCGCGGTCGAGTTCGCCGGCATTTTCAATGCACTGGGCGCCGAAACTCACCTGGTGGTGCGCGCCGACAACGTCCTGCGCGGCTTCGACAACGCCGTGCGCAACGTCCTGCACGACGAGATGCTGGCCAAGGGCATCCACATCCACTGCGAGGATCACGTCAATTCCATCGAACCCATGTCGGGCGGCGGCTATTCGCTGCACCTGGACCGCTCGGAGATGATGGAAACCGACCTGATCATGTACGCCACCGGCCGCCACCCCAATACCGCCGGGCTCGGCCTCGAAGCAGCCGGCATCGAGTTGGGACAGCACGGCGCCATCCAAGTGGACGAATATTCGAAGACCAGCGTCGACAGCATCTACGCCATCGGCGACGCCACCGACCGCATTGCGCTGACGCCGGTGGCGCTCGCCGAAGGCATGGCCGTGACCGCGACGCTTTACGGCAAGGGCGGGCCTCAGTCGGTGGATTACGGCAACATCCCGTCGGCCGTGTTCAGCCATCCGCCCATCGGCACCGTCGGCCTGACCGAGGAAGAGGCGCGCCAGAACCATACCGTCGACATCTACATGTCCCGGTTCAAGCCGATGCTGCACACCCTGTCCGGCCGAGACGAGCACGCCATGATGAAACTCATCGTCGACCAGAAAACCGATCGCGTGCTCGGCCTGCATATGGTCGGCGCCGACGCGCCGGAAATCGTCCAGGGTTTCGCCGTCGCGCTCAAGTGCGGTGCCACCAAGGCACAGTTCGATTCCACCATCGGCATCCATCCGACGGCGGCGGAGGAATTCGTCACTATGCGTCAGAAGCTGCCGGAGCACGACCAATAACCAGCACGGTCGTGTTCCGTTAACGTTCCCGCGGCTGAATTGAATGACATCCGTGTGACACTGGCATAGGCTCTGGCCCGTTAGACCTGACCAATTCCGACGGTTTCGATAAACGCCTGGAAATCACGGCGATGGACCGTTATCTGAATTAGGTTATATTTAGCTCTATCCTAAACGGAATACGAAGGTCCGCCGCGCCGCCGGTCACCCGGTCACTGGAAGCTGAAGATTAGATGGGCGAAGTCGAAACACCGGTTGGCAACAACACCCCTCCCGCTCGGTCACCCGGCCGGGATGCGGCGGTGTTGACGCAGCGTTTCGTCGCGCTTTCCTTCTGCCGCGCCGATATCCTGTTCGAGATCGACAACGCCGAAAACATCGTCTTCTCCGCCGGCACCACGCCGGAGCTGCTGGGTAAGAGCGCCGGCGAGCTCTCCGGGACACCCTTCCTCGACATCATCGACGAACGCGACCGCCCGATGGTGTCGGAAATGTTCGCCATGGCGGTCCGCGCCGACAGCCGTATCGACGACATCGCCGTGCGCCTGTCGCTGGCCAACGGCAAGACCCCGGAAGCGACGTGTTCCCCGTCAGCGCCCATGGGACGTATTGAGGTGATTGCCTAAGGGAGGAT
>JAYOEU010000120.1:0-13787 GCA_038116915.1 Alphaproteobacteria bacterium | reverse complement strand
GCCGAGATCGACGAAGGCGCCGTAGTCGGTGATGTTCTTGACCACGCCCTGCAGGGTCTGGCCTTCCTTGAGGTTGGCGACCAGTTCCGAGCGCGCTTCCGCCCGGCTTTCCTCTAGGACCGCGCGGCGCGAGACCACGATGTTGCCCCGGCGCCGGTCCATCTTGAGGATCTGGAAGGGCTGCGGCGTGCCGAGCAGGGGGCCGATGTCGCGTACCGGACGGATATCGACCTGGCTGCCCGGCAGGAAGGCGGTGGCGCCGGACAGGTCGACGGTGAACCCGCCCTTGACCCGGCCGAAAATCGTGCCGATGACCCGCTCCTGCTTTTCGAAGCCCTGCTCGAGAACCGCCCAGGCTTCCTCGCGGCGGGCCTTCTCGCGGCTCAGCATCGCCTCGCCGTTGCGGTCTTCCATTCGCTCGACATAGACCTCGACCTCGTCACCCGGCTTCAGACCGTGCTCCTGACCCGGCGAGGTGAATTCCTTGAGTGCGACCCGGCCCTCGGATTTGAGGCCGACATCGATCAGTGCGCTGTCGCCTTCGATCGAAATGATGATCCCCTTGACGACACTTCCCTCGATGCTGACCTCGTCGCCGAAGGATTCGGCGATAAGCGCATCGAAATCTTCCATTGCGGCATCGGCCGCGGCTGTTACAGCCATGTAAGCTCCTTGGACATCAAGTCCCGCCGCCGGCATTCGGTGACCGGCGGTAGTTCATGAATGGTGGCTTTGGTTCCGGCGCCGCGCCCGGGGCGCGTGCGTTTCCGGCGGTGTTCGACCCGGTCCGCGGGTTCGAACGGGGCCGATCGGTCGGCCACCATCTGGTTGCATTTGCCGGCTCCGGACCAAACGGAGAGCCGACGGTTCAAATCGTTCCGGTTTCCACGAAAACCCGTGCCGCCTCGAAGGCCTGGTCCGGGTCGAGATGCGAGGTATCCAGCAGCATCGCGTCCTCGGCCTGGCGCATCGGAGCATCGGCCCGGGAGCCGTCCCGCGCATCGCGTTCGCGCAAGTCCTCCAGAACGCGCGCATATATAGCGGCCTCGCCCCGTCCGAGCAACTCCTTGAAGCGCCGTTCCGCGCGAATTTCCACGTCCGCGATAACGAAGATCTTCCGATCCGCGTCCGGACAGACCACCGTGCCGATATCCCGACCGTCCAGAACCGCGCCCGCGCGCCCGTCCGGCGGGTGATCGGCGAAGCCGCGCTGAAAGGCGAGAAGCGCCACGCGGACCGCCGGCACGGCCGCCACCTTGGAGGCCGCGGCGCCGCTGGCCGCGGTCCGGATATCGGGATCCTCGGTCAGGGCGGGGTCCAGATTGCGGGCATGGTCGGCGGCCGTCTCCGGATCGCTCGGGTCCGCGCCAGCCCGCAGCACCGACAGCGCGACCGCGCGGTAGAGAGCGCCGGTATCGAGATAGGCGAGCCCGAAATGCCGGGCCAGCCGGCGCGCGACCGTTCCCTTGCCCGAGGCCGCCGGCCCATCGATGGCGATGATCATGCGCCGCCGCCGTCGCGGATGTCCGCGCCGACCCCGCGCATGAGGCTGGAGAATCCCGGAAAGCTGGTTTCGATCGGCGCGCCGTCGTCGATGACGACGGGGTTGGCGGCGCCGAGCCCCAGAACCAGGAAGGCCATGGCGATCCGGTGATCGAGATCCGTGGCGATCATGCCTCCACCCGGCACCTTGCCGCCGGTGCCGTGCACCACCAGGCGGTCGTCGCTCTCCTCGACCTCGACGCCGCAGGACGCGAGGCCGCGGGCCGTGGCCGCCAGCCGGTCGCTTTCCTTGACCCTGAGTTCGGCTAGGCCGTTCATAACAGTGGTTCCCTCGGCAAAGGCCGCGGCGACGGCGAGGATCGGATATTCATCGATCATCCGCGGCGCGATCTCGGCCGGCACGTCGCGCCCCTGCAACCGGGTCGAGCGGATGGTCAGGTTGGCTAGCGGCTCACCGCCGCCGTCCTCCAGCGGGTCGATCGTGATATCCGCGCCCATGTCGGCCAGCACCTCGAACAGGCCGAACCGTAGCGGATTGATGCCGACCTTCTCCAGCACCAGATCCGAGCCCTCGGTGATCAGGGCTGCGACGGCGGGGAAGGCCGCCGAGGAGGGGTCGGCCGGAACCTGCACGTGCTGACCCGACAATTCCGGCTCGCCGACCAGGGTGATCGCGCGGGCGCCGTCGGCGCGGTCCTCGATGCGCAGGGTCGCGCCGAATTGCCGCATCATGGTTTCGGTGTGATCCCGGGTCGGCTGCGGCTCGATCACCGTGGTCTCGCCGGCGGCGGCGAGGCCGGCCAACAGGATCGCCGACTTCACCTGCGCCGAGGCCACCGGCAGGGTGTAGGAGACCGGCAGCAGGATCTCGGGGCCGATGCAGGCAAGCGGCAGACGGCCGCCCTCGCGGCTCACGAAACGGATCCCCATCTGCTCCAGCGGCACCGAAACCCGCGCCATCGGCCGTTTCACCAGCGAGGCATCGCCGGTAAAGAAGGTGGTGATGGGATTGCCCCCGGCCACGCCCATCAGCAGGCGCGCGCCGGTGCCGGAATTGCCGAGATCGAGTACCTGGTCCGGCTCGTCGAGGCCGCCGACGCCGCGGCCATGGACCCGCCAGATCCCGTCGGCGCCGCGCGTCACCTCGGCACCCAGGGCCCGGAGAGCGGCGGCGGTGTTCAACACGTCCTCGCCCTCGAGCAGGCCTTCGATCACCGTCTCGCCGATCGCGAGCGCTCCCATGATCAGCGCGCGGTGCGAGATCGATTTGTCTCCGGGCACCCGGATCCGTCCCTTGAGGCCGGAGGATGTGCTGGCTGTCAACGCGGCCACGGCGGTTTCCCTCGGTTGGTGTCGTCGCGATAGCCCGGCTCCGCGCCTCGCGGCGGCGTTCCGGCCCCGCCGGCGGCGGGCGCCTGCCGGCAAGACGGCTGTCTAACATAGAGCGTCGCCGCTGTCCGTGGGAATTCCGCGTTCAGACGCTCGGGGGGCGAGTTTCCGGGGCCGCCGTGATCGGCGCTGAAACGGCCGGGTGATCCCGGATGTCGGCGAGCCGGAGGTTCCCCGGACGGGCGCGCTCGGGGCCGTCAGCGAGGAAAAAGGCATTTTGGCTTTGACATCCCCGCCGATCCTGGATATCCCCGCGCCGCGCCCGGTCCGTTTTCGCAGCTTCGGAGGAGTCGAATTGGCAAAACCAGAATGGGGCATAAAGCGGGTCTGCCAGTCTTGCGCGACCTTGTTTTATGACTTCGAAAAATCGCCGATCATTTGCCCGAGGTGCGGCACGCCGTTTGATCCGGAGGCGGTTCTGAAAAGCCGCCGCAACCGTGTCCCCGTCGCGGAAGACACCGCGCCCGCGCGCGCCAAGCCGAAGTCCGAGGACGATCCCGATCTCGATGATGAGGACGAGGATGAGGATGACGTGCTCGACGACGAGGACGAGGATGAGGATGACGAAATCCTCCCCGATCTCGATGACGAGGACGATCCCGATACCGCGCTCTCGAAGCAATCGCCCGATGTCGACGGCGACGAGGATGATGTCGACGAGGATGAAGGCGACGATCTCGACGACGACTCGCTGCTGGACGACGATCCTGATCTGGACGAGGACGAGGACGAAGAGGAGGAGACCTGAGGCGGGCGTTCCGGACGCGCCGTTCGCCCGCGGGAAACAAACCCCCTTGCGAACCGCCGCCGCCGCCGCTATCTACTCACCTCCACGGGCCGCGCGGCCCGCGCTGAATTCGGGGCCATAGCTCAGCTGGGAGAGCGCTACAATGGCATTGTAGAGGTCAGCGGTTCGATCCCGCTTGGCTCCACCAAGACAACCCCCTGGTTCGCCAGGGGGTTTTTGGTTTCCGGACGACGAAATGCGATTCCCGCCGAGCGTTTTTCCTGGCTTGCCGCCGAGCCGGGCATGATGGCGGATCCGATTGAAGCCGACCGCGGTCGCCCCGCGGCGAAGGACCGCGCGGTTCTCAGGCCGAGATGTTGAGGAGAGAGCCGCGTTGCCGCGTGGTGTTCTCGGGAGCCTTAACGACGACCAATGGCGGCTTGACGCTCTGTACATCGGGAACGTCGGACGGACCCTTCGGTTTGATTCCGCTTCCGTCGAGCACGGTGTTGCCGTTTCTTACGGATTGAAGGGTTGCCGGTCGGTCCGGCTTTTGGGACTCGACGGATTGGATGCGCCTTGCGATTTGCGGCGCTCCACCACTTCTGGCAGCCTCACTCACTCCATGAACCATGTCGCTTCCTCAGTGACGGGGCGGACCCCCGCGAGATCGGAGCATCCTTGAAATAGTGCCGCGATCGCCGTCCAAGTTCAACCGCGCGGCTGGCCAACCGGGAAACGACCGGCGATGATGCGCATGGGAGAAATGGCTTCGTGAGAAGGAACACGCGATGCAACTGAGCGCATGGTTTCCGACCCGTGACATTGGTGACGATCCGGTCAAGATCCGGGATTGGGCACAGGCCGTCGAGGATATGGGGTATGACTATATCGAGGTGCCCGACCACGTCTTCGGCGTGACGGGCCGGGACGGCTGGAAACCGCTCTACGACGAAACCGACCCGTTTCACGAGACCTTCACGACGCTGGCTTTTCTCGCCGCCGCGACCAAGTCGATCAAGCTTTCCAGTGGTGTTCTGATTCTGCCGCAACGCCAGACGGGTGTGGTCGCGAAGCAAGCAGCGCAAGTCGATCTGTTGAGCGCGGGCCGCTTGCGTCTCGGTATCGGCGTCGGATGGAACCATGTCGAATACGCCGCTCTGGATGTCGACTGGCACAACCGGGGCGCGCGCCAGGCGGAACAGGTTGAAGTGCTTCGCCGTCTCTGGACGGAGGAACTGGTCACCTATAAGGGCCGGTATCACGACATGGTCGAGGTCAACATCAAGCCGCTCCCCGTGCAACGGCCGATTCCGGTTTGGTTCGGCGGGTCCTCGGACGCGGTGGTGAAACGCGCGGCGCGGATCGGTGACGGGTGGATGCCGATCATTCCCCCCGATGAACAGGCCGAGGCGAAACTGGCGAAACTCCGCGGGCATCTGAAAGAGTTCGGCCGCGACCCCGGGTCGTTCGGCCTGGAGGGGTGGCTGCGCATGAGCGAGGCGGATCCGCAGCGTTGGGCCGCCGATGCCGATGCGTGGCGGCGGTTGGGCGCGCAGATCGTGATGCTCTACCCGATGTATCGGATCCCCACATTCGAAGGCCAGATCGAGACGTTGCGGCAGTTCAAGGACGTGGCGAAAGGATAAGCTCTCGTATCCGGGCGGATGATTTCCGAAACTTCGAACAGCGGTTCGCGGCATTGACCGGCCCTGTTAGCCGGCCTCTTCAATTGGTTTCATGGGGTGAATTTGGACTCCAGGGTGCGTTCGATGATTTCCATCGCCGTGCCGATTTCGATCGGCTTGGTCAGGTAATGGTCGAAGCCGGCGCTTTCCGCCGCATCGAGATCACTCGGCATCGCGGCCGCGGTGACGGCGATAACCGGAATCTTTTTCAGTTCCGGCACCGAACGCAGATCCCGCAATGCCTCGATCCCGCTCATCCCGGGCAGGTTGATGTCCATGAGGATGAGGTCCGGCGGCTCCTCCAGCGCGATCTGCAATCCCAATTCGGCGGTCTCGGCCGGGATCAACGCCACGTTCCGCAGCCGTTTGGCGACCATCATCATCAGCATCATGTTGGCGGGATTGTCCTCGATATAGAGCACTTGGCGCAGCGGCTCGGCCTCGGCCTCGCTCGGCACGTCGCGGATTTGCGGGATCGAGCGGACGGATACGCTCGGCTGACGCACATCGGCCAGCGGCAGATCGAACCAGAACCGGCTTCCCCGGCCCGGAGCGGTCTCGAAGCCGATTTTGCCGGCCATCAGTTCCACCAGTTTCTTGGAGACCGTCAGGCCGATGCCGGTGCCTTCGATTTTGTTCTTCTCCATGCCCAGCCGGTTGAAGGGCTGGAACAGATGGGTCTGCTGTTCCTCGACGATTCCGGGCCCGTCGTCGGCAACCGCGAAGCGCAGATAGGTGCCGTTCACGATGGTGCAGGAAAGCGTGATCCGTGCGCCCGTCGTGTTGTACTTGATGGCGTTCGAAAGCAGGTTGACGAGCACCTGTTTCGCGCGGCCGGTATCCGCGCGAACCAGCGGGGCCGTGTCGAGATCGATTCCGGTCATCTCGAACTGCAAGCCGCTGCGGGTCAGCGCGCTGGACACCATCGAGCGGCTCTCGTTGACGATGGTCTGGGGCGGCGCGTCGGTGATGTCGATGTAGAGCTGGTTCTGATCGATGCGGCTGAGATCGAGAACGTCTTCGATCAGCGAGAGCAGGTGCTTGCCGCAGACGAGAATCTGGTCGACCGACTCCCGTTGATTTTCGGTCAGCGACTTTTCGTCATCCATCTTGAGCAATTGGCCGAAACCGAGCACGCCGTTCAGCGGTGTCCGCAATTCGTGGCTCATTGAGGACAGGAAGTCGATTTTGGCCGCGTTGGCCTGCTTTGCGTCCTCCAGGGCGCCGCGGAGCGCCTTCTCCAAGGTGACCTGCTCGGTGATGTCCCGGCAGATGCCCTGATACCCGGTGAAACGGCCCCGGGGGTCGAAAACCGGGCGGCCGCTGGCGCTGATCCAGGCTTCGGTCTTGCCCTCGAGCCGCAGAGCGAAGCACAGATTGCGGAACGGCAGCTCCTTGTTGATATTGCGGCGGTTGGCCGCCCAACTGTCGTGACTGGTTCCCGATGCCTCGATCAGCGACCAGATCCGCTTCCCGATCCAGGTTTCGCTTGAAGCGCCGGTAATCAGCTCGAACGCCCCGGACATATAGGTGAAGCGGAGTTGCTCATCGCATTCCCAGAACCAGTCCGAGGCGGTGGCGACGAAACTCTGCAGCCGGTTCTGAATTTCCGCCCGTTTGTCCGGCGTTTCCCTTGCGCCGGCCGTGACCGGTTGCCCGCCCGTCGCCACGCCATCAGGTATGGTGCCGTCCTCGCCGGCGTGGTGGACGATCCCTCGGAACCCGGCGAAGTCCCCCCGCCGGTCAAAATAGGGAGCGCCGCTGAAGGACAGCGTTTTCGCGGTATCGCCATGCGGAATTTTCACCAGAAACCCGTTGAAGGCGGCACGGGTCTCGAGAATTCCCGGATTCCGCGACTCCCCCGGACCATCGCCGGTCGGGAATAGGGGGCCGGCCTCGGTCTCGCCGTGTCGCCAAAGCGGCGGGCTATCGCCGTCCGATGGATTGCTCTGCGATATCCAGACCAATCTGTTGACCCGATCGGTTTCCCAAAACCAGCAGGTGGGGTGCAGCGCCTCGGCGAGCTGGACCAGGGGGTTCATTGAGCCAACACCGAGCGTCCGCGCGGCATGCGTGCCGCGGTGGGGATGTCATCGCGATCCGGATGATGCGCCGCGCCGACGGCGGACGGGTCCAGCAGGAGGGGCCGTTCCATGCAAAGGCTCACATACCGCGTCATGTTGACTATCCAGGACATTCTAGAAACCGGATCCGGATTTCTTCCGAGCCGAACCGTTGCCGCCGATGAAAGAGCGCAACACGGACGCCGATTTGGCGCTATTGGTGTTTATACGCAATATCGGCTCCGTGAGTCCGGGAAAATTCGTGGGAATTTCGAAAGGTTCTCGTCTTGGCGGGCGTGAATTGATCCGCCCGGGTCCGGCGTCCGCGATTGTCCGGCTGAGGATACGCGCGCTCAATTGCGTCTGGCGGCGAACCGGGCGCACATGACAAACCCGGCCGGCGACCCTATTTTATTCCCGTCGACGTCAAGGGTGTGACAAAGCCATGCAGGCATCGCAGCGCGCGGTGGTTTCACGCCGCGACTTTCTCACCGGCTCGGCGGCGTTCGTGGCGGTGGCGGCCGGCATGGATCGCCCGGCTCGCGCCGGCGATGCGCGCGCAATCCGTCTTGTCGCCGCGCCGGGTCGGACCCGGATCGTCCCCGAGCCGTATGGGCAGACCGACGTCTGGTCCTTCAACGGGTCCGTGCCCGGACCGGAGATCCGGCTGCGTCAGGGCGATCGATTGCGGGCCATCGTCGAGAACCGGCTGGCCGAGGAAACCAGCGTGCACTGGCACGGGCTCCGCGTCCCCAACGCGATGGACGGCGTGCCGCACCTGACCCAGGAGCCGATCGCTCCCGGCGGGTCCTTCACTTACGAGTTCGAATGCCCCGACGCCGGCACCTTCTGGTATCACCCGCATCAGAGAAGCTTCGAGCAGGTGGGCAGAGGTCTCCACGGACCGCTCATCATCGAGGAGGCCGCGCCGGTTCGGGTTGATCGGGACATGACCTGGGTGCTGGACGACTGGCGGCTCGATCCCTCCGCGGCGATCCGAAACGATTTCGCCAACGGCCATGACATGAGCCATGACGGGCGCATCGGCAACACCGTCACGATCAACGGACGGATCGCGGAGACGAGCCCGGTTCGCGCCGGCGAGAGGGTGCGTCTCCGTCTGATCAACGCGGCCAACGCACGGATATTCGCGCTGCGTTTCGACGGCCATGAACCGATGGTGATCGCGCTGGACGGCCAGCCGGTGACGCCGCATGCCGCCGAGGGCGGAACCATCGTGCTGGGGCCGGCAATGCGGGCCGACATCGTTCTCGACATGACCGGCAAGCCGGGCTCGCGCTTCACCGTCGTCGATGAATTCTACGACGGCCGGGCCTACCGGCTGGTCGATCTGGTCTACGGCGCCGAGCCGCTGCGGGCCGGTGTTCCGGACTGGCCCCTGGAACTGCCCGCCAACCCTCTCGCCGAGCCCGTGCCCGCCGAGGCCGAGCGGCATGAGATCGTCTTCAACGGCGGCATGATGGGCGGACGCGTCATGTCCGAGATGCCGGGTCCGGCCGGCGGTCCCGGGATCAGGGGCGGTATGGAAGAGATGATGAGCCGGATGCGCGCCGGCAGATTCTGGTTCGTCAACGGGATCGCCGCCGACGGTCATGTGATGGAGCCCGTGCTGACCTTGGCGCGCGGCCGGTCCCATGTGATCGCGATGACCAATGCCACGGCATGGTGGCACCCGATCCATCTGCACGGTCATTCCTTCCGCGTCGTCGCGCGCGGCGGACAGCCAACGGCGCATCGGGAATGGCGCGATACGGTCCTGATGGCGCCGCGCGAGCGCGTCGAGATCGCGCTGGTCGCCGACAATCCCGGCGACTGGATGTTCCACTGCCACATTCTCGAACATCAGGCCGCGGGCATGATGGGGGTGATCCGGGTCACCTGACGATCAGGAATTGCAGTCGAATGCCCGGCGCCGGCCGCGAACCCGGCGCGCCGGTCAATCCGTGACTTCTGCCCAGAACATCAGCATCACGCATGCATCGAGCGGCATGTCGGCGATTCCGAGGGATGTCCTGGTATGCCGGCCGCGTTCCTCGAACACCTGGTTGACGAGATCGGAGGCGCCGTTGAGAACCTGGGGATGGCCGCGATAACCCGGGGCGCAATGCACACAGCCCTCAATGCGCACCACCTGTTTGACTTTCTCGAGATCGCCGGTTGCGGCCTGAAGCTGCGCGATGCCGTTGAGCGCCGCCAGCCTTGCCGCCCGATAGCCGTCTTCGTCACTGACGGTCTCGCCGAGCCGGCCGGGATATTGCAGAACTCCATCCACCCATGCCACCTGCCCGGATGTCATGACAAGATTGCCGGTACGTACCCAAGCCTCGTAGTTTCCAACACCAGCGGGTGCTTGGGGTAATCGCAATCCGATCCGAGCGAGATTTTCCAGAGCCCTCATTGCAACGTCTCCCGTTTGATTGGAATGGCCCGTTCACTGATGCGTCGCACGTGGCCAACGCGTTTGTCCAGATTTCAAGGACCACCCGGGACACCTCGCACAATTGGTTTCGTTGTCGTCGGTGTTCCCTTATTCCCCATTGACCCCGTCCGGGCGGATTGGACATTGTGGGCGCAACCATTTCGGAAGCGGAGGAGGAGACGATGGCGGACGGTCAGTCAAGGCGGACGAGCGGACGGGGACGGCTTTTTGACTCGGTGGTGGACACCATCGGCGACACACCCTGCATCCGGGTCAACAATCTCGCGCCCAAGGGGGTGACGATTTACGTGAAGGCCGAGTTCTTCAATCCGGCGTCGTCGGTCAAGGACCGGCTGGCGATCAGCATCATCGAGGAGGCCGAACGGCGCGGCGAGCTGAAGCCCGGCCAGACCGTGGTCGAGGCAACCAGCGGCAATACCGGCATTGGGCTTGCCATGGTCTGCGCCGCCAAGGGCTATCCGCTGGTGGTCACCATGGCCGACAGCTTTTCGGTCGAGCGGCGCAAACTGATGCGGTTTCTCGGCGCCAAGGTGGTGCTCACGCCGCGCGCCGAAAAGGGCTTCGGCATGTACAACAAGGCGGTCGAGCTGGCCAAGGCGAACGGCTGGTTCCTCGCCCATCAGTTCGAGACCGCTGACAACGCGCTGGTGCACGAGAACACCACTGCGCGCGAGATCCTGGCGGATTTCGACGGCGAGAAGCTGGATTATTTCGTCTCCGGTTACGGCACCGGCGGCACGGTGACCGGTGTCGCAAGGGTGCTGCGCCGCGAGCGGCCGGAGGTGCGGATCGTCCTCACCGAGCCGGCCAACGCCCAGCTTGTCGGCAGCGGGCACGGTCAGGAGCGCACGAAGGACGGCTCTCCCGCGGTCAGCCATCCGAAGTTCGAGCCGCATCCGATCCAGGGCTGGACGCCGGATTTCATTCCCCTGGTGCTGCAGGAGGCGATCGACAAGAAGTATTATGACGAGCTGATCCCGATCGCCGGCCCGGTCGGCATGGAATGGTCGCGCAAGCTGGCCCAGAAGGAGGGGATCTTCACCGGCGTCTCGGGCGGCTCGACCTTCGGCACCGCGATGGCGATCGCCGAGAAGGCGGAGCCGGGTTCGGTCATCCTGTGCGTGCTGCCCGACACCGGAGAGCGGTATCTGTCCTCGCCGCTGTTCGACGGGATCGCCGAGGAGATGACCGACGAGGAGATCGCGCTTTCGCTGTCGACTCCCGGTTACCACATGCCCAAGAGCGCGTAACCGGCGTCCTGCATGACTGAACCGGTACCCCCGGCGCCGGGTTCCGCCATGGCGACCGCGCTTGCCGAGGCGCGGGCCGCCGCTGCGCGCGGCGAAGTGCCGGTCGGAGCGGTGGTGACGGATGCGGTGAGCGGAGCGGTGCTGGCGCGGGCCGGGAACCGGGTCGAGGAACTCCATGATCCGACCGCCCATGCCGAGATCCTGGCGATCCGCGAGGCGGCGGCGATCCTGGGCTCCGCCCGGCTGACCGGTTGCGACCTGACGGTCACGCTGGAGCCCTGCGCCATGTGTGCCCAGGCCATCGCGCTGGCGCGGCTGCGCCGGGTCACCTTCGGGGCTTATGACCCCAAGGGCGGCGGGGTCGAACATGGCGCCCGGGTGTTCGACCAGCCGACCTGCAACCACCGTCCGGAGGTGGTCGGCGGCGTCGAGGAAACTGAGGCGTCGGCATTGCTGAAGGCCTTCTTCGCGGAACGGCGGTAGGGACTTTCAATCCACCGCTCTCCGTATCCCTGGCTGAGGCCAGGGTCCATTCCTCCGGCGGCTCGTTACGAGGTGTGGATGATCAACTATCGCCAGGCGTCAAACGGTTTCCGCCTTCAAGGGCTCGCGGCATGGGCCCTGGCTTCCGCCAGGGGTTCGGGCTTTTCGGGAGGGTGGCACAGCCGCCTGTTCCCGGACGGCTATCCCCGGCGCCGGCGCCGTCGTCTGCCGCCGTCGCCGGGATCATCGCCCGAGGAGGTCTCGGGATCGGGCAGTTTCACCGCCGCACGCAATTGGCTGTATGGCGCGGTCTTGTGCGGGAACGCCATGGCGTCGACGAAATGTTCCTGGAAGCGCGGCTCGACCGCGGTCTCGACCTTGCGGACCTCCCGCACCACCCGCTCGATCTCGCGCCGTGCGTCGCCGTCCAGAAGCGCGATCCGCGCTCCGGTGCCGGCGGCGTTGCCGACCGACCAGACCTTGTCCAGCGGGCAGTCCGGCACCATGCCGAGGACCATGGCGTATTTGGTGTCGATATGGCTGCCGAAGGCGCCGGCGAGGATCACCCGGTCGACGGCGTCGATGCCGAGATGGTCCATCAGCAGCCGGAACCCCGCATGCAGCGCGCCCTTGGCGAGCTGGATCGCCCGGACATCGTTCTGGGTGACCGTGACCTCGTCGCTGACCCGATAGGAGAAGGTGCGACCGTCCTGGAAGATCCGTGGCGTGCGCGCCGCCATCCGGCCGTCGATGATGCCGTCGGCGGTGAGCAGCCCCGCCAGGAACATCTCGGCCAGGACCTCGATGATGCCGGACCCGCAGATCCCGGTGATCCCGGTCCGCTCAATAGCGTCGGAGAAGTTTTCGTCATCGGACCACAGATCGGAGCCGATGATCTGGAACCGGGGCTCCAGGGTCGCGGGATCGATGCGCACCCGTTCGATGGCGCCGGGAGCGGCCCGCTGTCCGGAAGAGATCTGTGCACCCTCGAAGGCCGGGCCGGTGGGGCTGGAGCAGGCGATGAGGCCCTTGCTGTTGCCCAGCACGATCTCGGCATTGGTGCCGACATCGATGATCAGGGTCATCTCGTCCTGGCTGTGCGGGCTCTCCGACAGGATCACCGCGGCGGTGTCCGCGCCGACATGGCCGGCGATGCAGGGCAGGCCGTAGACCCGGGCGCCGGGATGCAGATAAAGCTCCAGTTCGCCCGCCGACAGGTTCACCGCCGTGTCGATGGCGAGCGCGAAGGGCGCGCCGCCCAGTTCGACCGGATCTATGCCCAGCATCAGGTGATGCATCACCGGGTTGCCGACGAACACCAGATCGACTATTTCGTCCGGGCCGGCGCCGATTTCGGCCGCGGTCTGGGTGGCGAGGAAGTTCACCGCGTCGCGCACGACCTTGGTCATATCGGCGTCGCCGCCGGGATTCATCATGATGTAGGAGACCCGGCTCATCAGATCCTCGCCGAAGCGGATCTGCGGATTCATGGTTCCGGCGGAAGCGAGCACCTTGCCGGTCGCCAGATCGCAGAGATGCGCCGACATGGTGGTCGAGCCGATATCCACCGCGAGGCCGTAAATCTTGTCGCGGAACCCCGGCCAGACGCCGATCACCCGGTTACCCTCGCGCAGGGCGACGGTCACCTTCCAGTTCCCCTCGCGCAAGGCCTTCTGCAGCATCTGGAGCACCGGCAGATCCGAGGCGATGTCGTCGGCGATGCCCTCGATGGGCCATTGCTCGCGCAGGCTCTGGCAAAGCCGGCGGAAGTCGCCGGACGGATCGTGCATGTCCGGCTCGCGGACCTCGACATAGTGCAGCCGGGTGACCGGCCGCACCTCGATGTCGCGCGCCTCGGCCCGCTTGCGGATGATCTGGCGGTGAACCTGGCTCTCCGGCGGGACGTCGATGACCGCGTCGCCCAGCAGCCGGGTGCTGCAACCGAGCCGCCGGCCCGGCTTCAGCGCGCGCTTCTCGGCGTAGCGCAGTTCGGCCCTGCCGGCCTCCGAAAGGCTTTCGGCGCGCGAGGTGATCTGAAATTTCGAGAAGTCCCCGGCCTTGAAGGCGATCTGGCAGCGCCCGCAGATCGCGCGGCCGCCGCAGACCGAATCAAGATCGACGCCGAGCTTGCGTGCCGCTTCCAATACGGTCGTGCCGTGCGGGATCTTGCCGCGCCGGCCGGTCGGGGTGAAGACGACGAAAACCTCTCCGGCCGTTCCGGAG
>JAYOEU010000119.1:0-14072 GCA_038116915.1 Alphaproteobacteria bacterium | reverse complement strand
TCGGTCACGCAGCCAAACGAAAACCGCCCACTTCTTCGAGTAGGCGCTTCATCGCCGATTCCGGCGCAATGCACATGGTTCTATAGGCTTCCACGAAGGGGAGCCAATAGAAACAGGGACTTGGGCTTAAAGCCTGGGTCCCTGTTTTGATTCTCGTTCGTTCCGCCGGTTTTTTAAGCGTTGAAACCTCATTCCGAGGCCGCTCGGCTGAGATGCCTTATCGCGAATACGGACGCCGCCGGTCGTTCACCCGCCCATGGCCGGCCTGCGGCATTTTGCCAAATCGAGACCGATTGCCGTCAAAATGCGACACGCGCCTTGCCTCAAGACGGTCTCGGCGGGTATGAATCATTCACGTTTGCCATGGCTCGTGGACAGACCGCGCCCTCCGGACCTCAGGCGGTTTACAAGGTGCGCGAGATGCAGGCTATCGGTGCCATATCAGTGACCTTTGCGGACAAGGAACGTTAAAAATGAACGAAATGTCGCTCAAGAACAAATGGATCGGCCAGCGCACCCCACGGCCCGACGGCATCGATAAAGTCACGGGCTCGGCGCAGTACGCAGCCGATTTCACCATGCCCGGCATGGTTTGGGGCAAGGTGCTGCGCAGTCCGCACGCCCATGCGCTGATCAAGAAGATCGATACCTCCAAGGCCGCGAAAATGAAGGGCGTCGTGGCGGTGATGACCGGCGACGATCTGCCCCTGCTGCCGCTGGATGTGCCGCTGCCGACGGGCCCGAACGATATCCGCTGGATTTCCCGCGGCTGCATGGCGCGCGAGAAAATTCTCTATACCGGCCACCCGGTGGCGGCGGTCGCGGCAATCTCGAAAAGCATCGCCGAGGAGGCGCTGGATCTGATCGAGGTCGAATACGAAGTGCTACCGCACGTCATTGATGTCGACGAGGCGATGGCGCCGGGCGCGCCGATCCTGCATGACTGGCTCGACACCAAGGGGATCGACGGGCCGACCAATATCTCCAACATCATGACGGTGAAAACCGGCGACGTCGCAAAAGGCTTTGCCGAGGCCGACCTGGTGATAGAGCGCTCGTTCAAGTCCGCTGCCGTGCATCAGGGCTATATCGAGCCGCAGGCCTGCATCGTCAGCTATAAGCCGAATTCCCAATCCACGGTCTGGAGCAGCAGCCAGGGCCAGTTCATGGTCCGCGGCCTGACCGCCACGATCACCGGCATGGCGACCGGTGACATCAAGGCCATTCCGGCCGAAATCGGCGGCGGCTTCGGTGGCAAAACCATCATCTACCTCGAGCCGGTGGCGATGGTGCTGTCCAGAAAATGTGGCCGTCCGGTCAAGATGCAAAACAGCCGCGAGGAAGTGTTCCACGCCACGGGGCCGGCGGCCGGCATGTCCGCGCATCTCAAGGTCGGGGTCACCAAGGACGGCAAGCTGACGGCCGTCGAGGGCGCCTACAACTTCCAGGCCGGTTGCTATCCCGGCTCGCCGGTGGGACGCGCCTGCACCTTTTCGTTCTCCTGCTACGACATCCCGAATGCGCACGTTCAAGGCTTGGACATCGTTTCCAACCGTCCGAACGTCACCGCCTATCGGGGGCCGGGCGCGCCGCAAGGCAACTATGTGTTCGAAGCGATCCTGGACGAGATTGCCGAGAAACTCGGCATGGATCCGTGGGAATTGCGCCTTCGCAACGCCCTTGCGGCCGACAAGCCGACGATCTACGGCGCCAAGATCGGCAATGCCGGTATCCAGGAATGCATCGATTCCGTCCGCAAGCATCCCAATGCCAAGGCCAAACTGGGCCCGAACCAGGGCCGCGGCATCGCCATCGGCTATTGGGGCAATGCCGGCGGCGAGTCCAGCGCTCAGCTGAACATCAACGAGGACGGCACCGCCCTGGTGATCACCGGGCACCCGGACATCGGCGGCAGCCGCGCCTCGATGGTCAACATCGTGGCCGAGAAGCTGGGCGTCGACTATCGCAAGGTCCGGGCGCAGATCGGCGACACCAACAATGTCGGCATCAGCGCCGTCACCGGCGGCAGCCGCGTGACCTTCGCCTCCGGCATCGTGGTCACCGAAGCCACCGACCAGGTCATCAAGACCCTGAAGGCCCGAGCGGCAAAGATCTGGGGCATCGACGCGGAAGCAGTCGAATGGCGTGACGGGGCGGCGCATCCGGCCGGCGCGAACGCGGGCGAGTTCGACCCGCTCTCCCTGGCGGAACTGGCCAAGAAGATGGTCGCGACCGGCGGGCCGATCATCGCGGCGGTGTCGAAGAACACGGTCGGCCACATGGGCGTGGTCGGCGCGCACATGGTCGACGTCGAGGTCGACCCGGAAACCGGGACCGTGAAGATCCTGCGCTATACCGCCAGCCAGGATGTGGGCCGGGCGATCCACCCGGACTATGTCGAAGGGCAGATCCAGGGCGGCGTCGTGCAGGGCATCGGCTGGGCGCTGAACGAGGAGTTCATCTACGGCAAGGACGGCAAGCTGCAGAATGCCGGCTTCCTCGACTATCGCATGCCGGTCGCCTCGGACCTTCCGTCGATCGACGCGGTGATGGTCGAGAACCCGAATCCGAATCATCCCTACGGGGTGAAGGGTGTCGGTGAAATTCCACTGGTCCCGCCCCTGGCGGCGATTGCCAACGCGATTGCCGATGCCACCGGCAAACGCCTGTATGAACTGCCGATGTCACCACCCAAGGTGCTGAAAGCGCTGAGCGAATAACATCGCTCAAGCGGGCCTCGGCGCCGCTTGACGGTTCAACGACACGGGGCGCCCGTTCAACCGGGCGCCCCGTTTTAATTGCTGAGCGGATTTAGCGGCGGCGCGCCCCGGACGAGGCGGCGGTTACCGAACAGGCCGCGCGCCGTTGACTGTTACCCGGTTCATATACCGGCGCTGCCCCGGATAGTCGTTCAGGGCGTAGTGCATCAGGCAGCGGTTGTCCCAGAAGGCGACCGACCCCTTTTCCCACCTGAAGCGGCAGGTAAACTCCGGCTTGCAGCTATGCGCGACCAGATAGTTCAGGAGCGGCTTGCTCTCCTCCACGGTCATGTTCTTGAAGCGGCGGGTTCGGATGCTGTTGACGTAGAGTGCCTTGCGTCCGGTTTCCGGATGGGTAACCACCACCGGGTGCTCCATCTCGGGCTCGTCCTCCTCGCCGAGGTCCTCGCGAAGCTTGCTGGTGCGGGTGGTGTTCTTGTCGGCGGAAATCTTCGGCGACTGGATCAGATTGTCATGCACCGCGGTCATACCGTCGAGCAGCTGCTTCATCCCGTCGGACAGGGCCTCATAGGCCATATACTGATTGGCGAACATGGTGTCGCCGCCCGCCGAAGGCACTTCCAGCGCATAGAGTATCGAGCCGAGCGGCGGTTCCTCCAGGTGCGTCAGATCCTGGTGCCAGACACCGCCGATATTGTTGACATGCTCCGGATCCTTGCGGATCGGGAAGATTTCCGGGTGCCCCTCCAGCGGCACATAGCGCGGGTGGATGTTCAGGGTTCCGAACCGCCGGCCAAAGGCCTTGTGCTGATCCTCGGTCAGTTTCTGATCGCGGAAAAAGATCACCAGGTTCTCGTGAAACGCGCGCCTCACCTCTCCCAGGCGCTGATCATCGAGATCCTCCGACAGGTTCACACCGCCGACCACGGCGCCGCATGCACCCGAAATCGGCGTCACGTCGATATGCTGATAGCTCATTTCATCCTCCCTGCACGCTTGCTCAACCGTAACACACCGCGTTCCCGAACGGACCCGTTTTAAGACCTTGAAGCTAGTTCGACGCCCGCGCCTCCCGGATCGCCCGCCAGACCCGTTCCGGCGTCGCGGGCATGTCGATATGGGTGATCCCGAGCTCCGATAATCCATCGGCAATCGCGTTCATCACCGCGGGCAGCGCGCCGGCGCAACCCGCCTCGCCGCAGCCCTTGGCGCCAAGCGCGTTGGTGGTCGCCGGCACCGGGTGGCTGTCAAAGCCGAAACTCGGCACATCGCCGGCGCGCGGCATGGCATAGTCCATGAAGGAACCCGAGAGCATCTGGCCGTCCTCGTCATAGGCGACCTGTTCCATCAACGCCTGTCCCAGTCCCTGGACCACGCCGCCATGGCTTTGGCCCTGGACCATCAGCGGGTTCACCAGCACGCCGAAATCATTGACCATGGCATAGCGGTCAACCCTTATTTTGCCGGTGTCTGGATCGATCTCGACCTCGCAGACATGGCAGCCATTGGGGAAGGCCGACGGCACCCCGCCATGCTTGAGGCGCACATCGAGGCCGTCGGGCAGCCCCTCGGGAAGCTCAAGGCCGTCACGAATCCGGGCCGCCAGATCCAGAACGCGGATCCGTCGGTCGGTGCCCGCCACAACCAGATCCCCGCGCTCGAACTCGATATCCTCGACCGCTGCCTCCAGGACGTGGGAGGCGATCTGCCGCGCCTTCCTGATCACCTCGCCGCTGGCCTCCACGATCGCGCCGCCGGACGCCATGATCGACTTGGAGCCGCCGGTGCCGCCACCGGCGATCAGCTCGTCGCTGTCGCCCTGAAGCAACCTGATCCGCTCGAACGGAATGCCGAGATGGCTGACCAGCACCTGGGCGAAGGGCGCGGCGTGCCCCTGACCGTAATCCAGGGTTCCGGTGATGATCGTCACCCCGCCGTCATCATCGAACCGGATGCCGCCCATCTCGGTTTCGACCGGCGCTGTGACCTCCAGATAGGTGCTGACGCCGATCCCGCGCAGCAAACCCTTGGCCTTGCTCGCGGCGCGGCGGGCGGCATAGCCGTCCCAGTCCGCAAAGGCGAGCCCATGACTCATGACCGCGGGGAAGTCACCGCTGTCATAGGTCTGCCCGGACGGCGCCTTATAGGGGATCTGGCTCGGCTGGATGTGGTTGCGCCGGCGCAGCTCGATCCGGTCGATACCCATCTCGCGGGCGGCGGTATCGATCAGCCGCTCCATGTAATAATTGGCCTCCGGCCGCCCGGCGCCGCGATAGGCGCCGACCACGGTGGTATTGGTGAAGACGCACTTGGTGTTGATCTCGATCAACGGCGTCGCATAGACGCTGGTGATGTTCTTGACCGCGTTGTTGGTCGACATGTTGGGGCCGACTCCGGCCAGATAACCGCCGAGATTGGCGTGGATGTTGAGCCGCACCGCCAGGAACCTGCCCTCGGCATCCAGAGCCAACTCTCCCAGCACCTCGTGATCCCGCCCCTGCTGGTCGGAAAGAAAGCTGCTGGAGCGTTCATCGGTCCATTTCACCGGCCGGCCAAGAGCCCGCGCGGCGTGCATCAGGCAGATATATTCGGGATAGACAAAGCTCTTCATCCCGAAGGAACCACCGACATTGCCGGTCAGCACCCGCACCTTTTCCGGCTCGACCTTGAGCAGACCAGCCAGCAAACGGCGCATTGGGAAGGCTCCCTGACAGCCGATCCGCATGGTGAAGCGTCCATCCGCCGGATCGTACGACGCCAAGGCCGAACGCGGCTCCATGGTGTTGATGACGATCCGGTTGTTGCGGATATCAAGCCGCGTGACATGCGCCGCCTTCTCGAACGCCGCCTTGGTGGCCGCCTCGTCGCCGTAGTGAAAGTCCAGCGCCACATTGCCGGGCACGTCGTCATACAGTACCGGCGCGCCCGGCGCCGCGCCCTCTCGCGCGGTGGTGACGGCGGGCAGAGGATCGATATCGACCAACACCGCCTCGGCGGCGTCCCTCGCCTCGGCCGCCGTCTCCGCGATTACACAGGCGACCGGGTCACCGACGAACCGCACCTTGTCCAGCACCAGCGACGGGCGGGCGGGCTTCAGGAGCGGCGTGCCGTCCCGGCTTTTCATCTGCATGCCGCACATGAGACCGCCATAGTCCCTCAGATTCTCGCCGGTCAGGACCATCAGCACGCCCGGCATGTCCAACGCTTCGGACGTGTCGATCTCTTTGATCACCCCATGCGCATGCACACTGCGCACGATCACCGCATGAACCTGATCCGGCAGGCTGAGGTCGTCGCTGAACCGCCCTTCCCCGCGCAGCAGTTTCGGATCCTCGGTGCGCGGAACCGATTGGCCAATGGCGTATTTCATATCCGCGAGATCGCTCTCGGCATTCATGTCCGGACTCCTGGGAAGCAGCGGGAGGGGCGTCAGTTTAGCGCGGACGGCGTCCCCGGGGCACCCGCTTTCAAGCCCAAAAGCAACGCAAGACGGATTTCCGGACCCAATACACTTGTCGAGACGACGTCCTCTGCCCGATGATCGTCGCCATCCCCGAAGGAGCGAGACCATGAGCACCGAAAAATACCGCGACCTGAAAATGCCGTTTCTCGCCTCCAGCGGCTGGCATACGCTTTCATACCGGGAATGGGGCCGTGCACGGAACCAGAAGGTGCTGATCTGCGTCCATGGTCTGTCCCGCAACCGGCTGGATTTCGACACCATCGCCGAAGCGCTGTCAGACCAGTACCGGGTGATCTCCGTCGACATGCCCGGCCGCGGGCTCAGCGACTGGATGCCGAGTGCCGAAGACTATAATTACCCGTTCTTCCAGAGCCTTCTGGTTTCGCTGATCGCGGTCACCGGCGCGAGACAGGTCGACTGGATCGGGACCTCCATGGGCGGCATTCTCGGCATGGGGCTGGCCGGCCGCCCCGGCTCGCTGATCCGGCGCATGGTGATGAACGATATCGGCCCCTTCATCAGCGGCGAGGCCCGCGCCGCCAATGCCGGGCTCGCCGACGCGGCGGTTCCCTTCGAGACCGACCAGGACGGCATCGACTTCATCGTCAAAACCCGTTCCGCCTTCGGTCCCTTCTCGAAAAAGGCGGCGCAAAAGTTCGGCCGCGACAGTCTCGCCCGCAGCGCCGACGGCAAATGGCGGGTGCATTACGACCCCAGGATCACCGGTGATCGCGGCGGCGCCGCGGACGTGGTGATGTGGGATCAATGGAACCGAATCTCGATCCCGGTCATGACTCTGTGGGGAACTCAGTCGAAGATCCTTTCCGCCGACACGGTCGAGCGCATGCGCGCCACCGGCCCCCGCGCCGAAGTGCTGCCGATCGAAGGTGTCGGGCACTGCCCCGGCCTCACGACGGATCATGAGATCGAGGCAATCCGTGAATTTCTGCTGCGTTGATGGCCAGAATAACTGGCCGACAAGACCCTTCGAGACGCCACTTCGCGGCTCCTCAGGGTGAGTGAGCAAAGAATGACTTTCACTCACCCTGAGGAGCATGCCTCGGCATGCGTCTCGGGCGTCGGCCCCGGCCTTCGCCGGAGATATGGTTAGACTGAAGCGGGCGGACGGAAATTGTACCGCCTTCTAGCCCGCCACTCATAAAACAGGCATAAAGCCCCCGATCAGCCAAGGAGCCAACCATGCCGGACAATGCGATGATCGTCGCCGCCCAACCGGAAGCCGCCGAGGCCGGCGCGCGCGTCCTGATGGCCGGCGGCAATGCCGTCGACGCCGCCATGGCCGCGGCCCTGGTGCAGGGGGTGGTCGACCCGCAGATGTGCGGCATCGCCGGTTTCGGAAGTTGCCAGATCTATATGCCCTCCAAGGGTATCCACACCTGCATCGATTTTCACGGCAAGACGCCGCGCTCGGCCACCCCGGATATGTGGGAGCATTTGGCCGAGGCCGAATCCCGCGACGGCTTCGGCTTCGTTCTTAAGGGCAACGTCAACGATCTCGGCTACGGCTCGATCACCACGCCTAGCAGCCTCAAGGCCTATGCCGAGGCAATCGAGGAATTCGGCACCTGGGACTGGGCCGACGTGCTGGCGCCCGCCATCGCCCAGGCGGATGACGGGTTCCTGGTCCGCCCGCATGTGCATTACTGGTGGACCCACGGCGCCGATCACGGCCGGGTCCAGGTGGACGAGCGGCTGCGCTTCTCGAAGACCGGCGCCGAGATCTATTTCCGAGCCGATGGCGGCGTGAAGAAGATCGGTGAACGTGTCCACAATCCGGATCTCGCCGAAACCCTGCGCCGGATCGCCAAGGGTGGACCGGAAATCTTCTACAAGGGCGAAATCGCCGAGCGGATCGCCGAGGACATGGCGGCGAATGGCAGTCTGCTCTCCTATGAGGATCTCACCTCCTATTGCACTACCCGGACCGACCCGCTGCGCGGCACCTACCGCGGCCACGATATTGCGACCAATTACCCGCCGGGCGGCGGCGTGATGCTGGTGGAGATGCTGAACATCCTGGAGAATTTCGATCTCCGCGGGATCGGCCACAACGCGCCGGAATATATCCGCATCGTTGCCGAAGCCATGAAACAGGCGACCATCGACAAGGACACCCATGTCGGCGATCCCGCCTTCGTCGATGTCCCGATGGACATGCTGACCTCCAAGGACTACGCGGCGAAGGCCGCGGCCAGGATCAGGGCAGGCGAGAAAGCGGTTGTTACCCGGCTCGGCCAGGGCGAACCCAAGGACACGACCCATGTGGCGGTAGTCGACGCGCAGGGCAATTGCGTGACCATGACCCATTCGCTCGGCATGCCGTCCGGGGTGATCACCGACGGCCTCGGCTTCATGTACAACGGCTGTATGGCGGTGTTCGACCCGCGTCCGGGGCGCGCCGGCTCGATCGCGCCGGGGAAAAGCCGGTTCAGCTCCGTCGTCCCGACCATCGTCTCGCGCGGCGGCGTGCCTCGTATCGTCGTCGGCGCGCCTGGCGGAACCCAGATCGTCATGGGCGTGATGCAGGCGGTCCTCAACGTCATCGATCACGACATGAATATGCTGGAAGCGGTGTCGGCGCCGCGTTTCTCGGCCACCAGCAATCTGATCGACGTGATGAGCCGGATTCCGAGCTATGTGACCAACCATCTGGTCGGCATGGGTTATGAGGTCGCCCGCTCGGCGCTGACCTTCGGGATCGCCGCGGTGCACGGGATCAGGATCACCAACGGGGTGATGGACGGCGGCGCGGATCCCGGCCATGACGGCGTCGCGCTGTCCGTCGAGATGTGAGCGTGGGCATGCAAATCGTCGAACACGTCCCGCACGAGGTGGAGAACGTCATCGCGCGGCGCGCCCGCATGGGGCTGATCGCTTTGGCGACGGACCATGTGATCGACAACGAGCTCGCCCTGCTTCTGGGCTCCGTCGACGGTGTGCAGCTCTACACGACGCGCGTGCCGATGGACCCGATCGTCTCGCGCGACAGTTTGGCGTCAATGGAGGCGAGATTGGGCACGGCGGCAGCCACCCTGCTCCCCGGCGTGCCCATGGAGGTGATCGGTTATGGCTGCACCTCGGCCTCGGTGGTTATCGGCGAGGCTAAGGTCGCCGCCGCGATCCATGGCGCCAAACCGGATGTTCAAGTAACCACGCCGATCACCGCCGGCATCGCGGCCCTTGAGGCTCTCGGCGCCAAACGCATCGGCTTGCTGACCCCCTACGTGGAAGAGGTCAACGCACCCTTGCGAGCACATTTCGAGAGCCACGGCCTCTCGATCGAGATCGCCGCGACCTTCTCGGAACCGGACGACAACCGCGCGGGGATGATCACACCCGGCTCGATCCGGGAGGCCACGTTGGATCATTTCAAGGGAAAGGAGTTGAACGCGGTGTTCATCTCCTGCACCTCGCTCCGCGCCACCTCGGTGATTCCGGAGCTTGAAAGGACCCTTGGCTGTCCGGTCACCAGCAGCAATCACGCGCTGGCCTGGCACATGCTGAGGCTCGCCGGCCTTGAAGACCGGCTGCCCCAATTCGGCCGGCTATACGCGCTTTGACGTTGAGCCCGTGTTATACAAAGTCGCATTATTGAAGGCGCTCTCCGCGACTTCCATTTCCCGTCGCCCTGGCGAAGCCCAGGGCTCTTGCCGACGCGATCAAGAGATTATAGCCGATTGAATGTACGATATTTTTCTGGGCCATAGCGTCCTAGCCACAAGCCCTGGCCTTCGCCAGGGCGACGGCGGGTTCGAGGCGGCCTAACGCGACAAGGGTCCCGGTCAATGAAAATTGATGTCAGGCCGCCAAGGCATTGCGTTGACGGCAAACAAGACCCTTCGAGACGCACCCTGCGGGCGCTCCTCAGGGTGAGTCGTCACGATTTACCACTCACCCTGAGGAGGGCCGTAAGGCCCGTCTCGAAGGGTTTTTTCTGCAACTGTCGAGCTATAAGATATCCAGCACCTGCTCCGGCGGCCGGCCGAGTGCCGCCTTGTTGCCGGAGAGGACGATCGGGCGTTCGATGAGGATCGGGTTCTCGACCATCGCCTTGATCAGCGCCTCGCGGGACTTGCCCTCATCGGCGAGGCCGAGATCCTTGTAGGGTGCCTCTTTGCGGCGCATCAGCTCGCGCGGCTCCAGTCCCAGCTTGCCGAGGATCGCACCCAGGGTCGCAGCGTCCGGCGGGCTGGAGAGATATTCGATGATCTTGGGCTCAATCCCCTTTTCCTGGAGCAGCGCCAGGGTCTGACGCGACTTGGAACAGCGGGGGTTGTGATAGATCGTGACACTCATCGTTTTGTCCTCTTGTCAGGCCGTCAGTCTTCGGTCCAGGCGGCATAGCGCGCCCGTGTTTCCTCGTCAGGGGGATAAACGCCGCGCAGCGCCTTGCCGGAGCGGATCTCGGAGATGATGAACCGCTCCTGACGCTCCTGGGCATGCGCCTCGTGAGCGACCTCCTCGGCGAGATGCGCCGGGATCGCCACCACGCCCTCGCGGTCTCCGACCATGATGTCACCGGGATAAACCGCCACCCCGCCGCAGCCGATCGGCTGGTTGAGCTGCTCCACCGCGTGATGCTTGATCAGATTGGTCGGAGCCGATGCCCCGCCGGTAAAGCAGGGAATGTCGAAGCCGGCGATCTCGGGCGAATCCCTGAGGCCGCCATCCGTCACGATGCCCGCGCCGCCCCGCATCATCAGGCGCGTGACCAAGATCGAACCCGCCGAGGCCGCCGAGGCATCGCCCCGGCAGTCCATCACCAGCACCCCGCCCTCTGACACGCTCTCGATCGCCTTGCGCTGCGGATGGTCGTAGTCCTGGAACACCCCCAGATGATCCAGGTCCTCGCGCGCCGGAATGTAGCGCAAGGTGAAGGCCGGCCCGACCATCGAGCGCGTGTGGCTGGTCAGCCGCCGCACACCCTGAAGATAGACGTTGCGCAGCCCCCGCTTGAACAATTGCGTCGTCAAGGTCGCGGTGCTGACGGCCGCCAGCTTCTCGCGTGCCTCGGTGGTCAAAATGCTCATGTCGTCCCCCAGGAAGATCCCCGATCGAAGCACGCTACGGTGCCGCGAGCAAGGCGGAGTGCATCACTGTCCGCTCCGGCGTTTCTTCGCTCGGCGATCGTATCCCCGACGGAGGTCGGGGCCGACGCCTGAACCCCATCAACGTGACAGTTAGCCAATCACGACCAGCGATCTCGAAAAGTGTTCCGCCATCACCACGCTCCACCGCCTCAGGCGTCGACCCCGGCCTTCGCCGTGGATTCGGAAAGTGATGGAAAGACCACCTCGCGCGGTAGACTTCACCACCCCAGCCCGCCAGAATGCGCCGGAATTCGCAACAGGGAACACCCGTCATGAACTACCGCAAGCTCGGCCGGTCCGGCCTCAAGGTCTCGCCGCTCTGCCTCGGCACCATGCTCTTCGGGCGCGAGACCAACGAAGGCGACAGCCAGGCAATCATCTCCTCGGCCAAGGACAGCGGCATCAACTTCATCGACACCGCCGACACCTATTGCGGCGGCGAGTCCGAACGGGTGGTCGGGCGATGCATCCGCAGCACGCGAAATCATTGGGTGCTGGCGACCAAGCTCGCCAACAAGCTGAACGACGACGTGAATTCCGGCGGCCTGTCGCGCCGCTGGGTGATGCAGGCCTGCGAGGATTCGCTGAGCCGGCTCGGGGTCGACCATATCGATCTCTACTATCTCCATAAGGAGGACCACGGCACGCCGCTGGAGGAGACCGTGCGCGCCATGGGCGATCTGATGCGGGCCGGCAAGATCCGCTATTTCGGGGTCTCCAACTACCGCTCCTGGCGGGTTGCCGAGATCTGCAATATCTGCGACCGGCTGGGCATCGAGCGGCCGATCGCCAGCCAGCCCTACTACAACGCCATGAACCGGATGCCCGAGAACGAGCATCTGCCCGCCTGCGCCTATTACGGGCTCGGCGTGGTGCCGTACAGCCCGCTGGCGCGCGGCGTGCTGACCGGCAAATACGCTCCCAACGTGGAACCCGAGGCCGGCAGCCGCGTCGCCCGCAAGGACCGCCGGATGATGCAGACCGAATGGCGGCACGAGAGTCTGGAGATCGTGCAGAAGATCAAGGCCCATGCCGAGGCCAAGGGCGCGACGGCGATTGACGTCGCGGTCGGCTGGCTGCTGAACAACGCGATGATCAGCTCGATGGTCGCCGGCCCCCGCACGATGGAACAGTGGAGCGCTTATGTTGCGGCCCTGGACTATACCTACACCGCCGAGGACGAGGCGCTGATCGACGACCTGGTGGTCACCGGGCACCCCTCGACCCCGGGTTACAATGACCCGCAATATCCGATCGAGGGACGCGTCAGCCGCGTCTGACGGCGTCGGGTTCCGGCACGCCGGATCGTGATCACTTTCCCGGCGGAAACGATTGCCGATCCCCGCCGCTCCTGTAAGCTGACGGAAGGCGAAACCGTCAGGGGTTGGCCGTTGGCGAGAGCATTCAAGATCGCATTGTCGTGCATCGTCCTGACAGCCGTTCTCATATGGCCGCGAGAGGGCGCGGTCGCGCAATCGGTGCCGGTCGATCTGCGCCTGATCCTCGCTGTCGACGTTTCGCGATCAATGAATGCCGAGGAACAGTATCTCCAGCGGGTCGGCTATGTGCAGGCGTTCCGCAACCCCGTGGTGATCGAGGCCATTCAGCGCGGCCCGCACGGCCGGATCGCGGTCAGCTATGTGGAATGGGCGGGCGATCAGCACGTCACGATCCCCTGGACCCTGCTGGACGGGCGGCGCGCCTCGGAGGCCTTCGCCCAGCGGCTCTTGGAGGCGCCCACAAGGGTGGCCCGGCGCACGTCGATCTCCGAGGCCCTGGCCTTCGCCTCGACGCTGTTCGACGACCCGACATTTACGGGACAGCGCCGGGTGATCGACATCTCCGGGGACGGGCCGAACAACATGGGCCGCGCGGTCGAGGGCGCGCGCGATCTCGTGGTCTCCAAGGGCATCACCGTCAATGGTCTGCCGATCCTCGCGCGCAGCGACAGTCTCGCCGGGTTTTTCGACGTGCAGAACCTGGACCTCTACTACGAGGATTGCGTCATCGGCGGGCCCGGCGCGTTCATCGTTCCGGTGCTCGAAACCGGCGGTTTCGCGGCGGCGATCCTGCGTAAGATCATTCTGGAAATCGCCGGCACCTCGTCGCCTGAGCAAACCGGCATCGTTCCGGCGCAATTCTCCCGGGACGCCAAGCGCTTCGACTGCCTGATCGGCGAGAAACTCTGGCGCCATTTTATGGGGCGCAGAGACTGGGAGCCCTGAGAGGAGCATCACCGGCGCGCCGGCCGCCCTCAGACGTCGGCGTAGCGCTCCAGCATGCCCTTCAACGCCAGTACCTCCTCCGGCTTGCTGGCATAGGTCGTGGTGCCGCCCATCGGACTTGAGGGGATCAGAATGCGCCGCACGCCGGCCTTGGCGAGCTTCGGAATATCCTCGAGATTCTCCGGCACCGACGTGATGAACTCGATCGCGTCGGGATCGCGGCCATGCTCCTCGGCGGTGCGCCGGGCAAGATCATAGAGCTCGCTCGAGGCGCCGCGCGCCGGAAAGAACCCGTCGCCCAGCCGTCCCGCGCGGCGCGCGGCCGCCTTGGAATGGCCACCGACGATGATCGGCACGGACCCGTTCACCGGCTGCGGACGGCAATAGATCGGATCGAAATCGATCAGTTCGCCATGATATTCCGCCGCGTCCTGGGACCAGAGCGCCCGCATCGCGGCAATGCACTCGTCGGTGCGCTGGCCCCTGTCGTCAAAGGGAACGCCGATCGCCTTGAACTCCTCCTCGAGCCAGCCGACCCCGATGCCGAGGTCGA
>JAYOEU010000118.1:0-14214 GCA_038116915.1 Alphaproteobacteria bacterium | reverse complement strand
TTAGAACTCGATCCCGGCCTGCGCCTTGAAGCCGGAGCGGAACGGGTGCTTGACCATGGTCATCTCGGTGACCAGATCGGCGGCCTCGATAAGCGGTTCCTTGGCATTGCGGCCGGTCACGATGACATGCACGTCCGGGCGCTTGTTCCGGAGAGTCTCCACCACCTCGTCGATCGGCAGATAGTCGTAGCGCAAGACGATGTTGAGTTCGTCCATCAGCACCATGCCGTAGCTGGGATCCGCCAGCATCGCCTTGGCCTGCTCCCAGGCCGAACGCGCCGCCGCGATGTCGCGGTTCAGATCCTGGGTATCCCAGGTGAAACCTTCACCCATGGTGTTGATGGTGACCTGATCGGGAAACGCCTCGAGAACCTTGCGCTCTCCGGTTTCCCACTTGCCCTTGACGAACTGGACGACGCCGACCCGCATGCCGTGACCGATGGCCCGGCAGACCATTCCGAAGGCGGCGGTAGATTTGCCCTTGCCCTTGCCGGTATGGACGATCAGCAGGCCACCGGTCTTGTTCTTGGTCGCCATGATCTTGTTGCGGGCGGCCTTCTTCTTGGCCATCTTCTCGGCATGGCGCTCGGCCTTTTCCGGGGCGATTGCTCCGGGAACGGCGGCGGCGGGTTGTTCTGACATCAATGTCTCCAGGCTTCGAGAGTCGGGCCCAGTGTTCCACAAGTCCGCGTTCCGGGCTATCAAGCTGACATGACCGAGATGATCACGCCGCCTACCTTGGATCAAATCGAAATCATGGCGCGCGACGCCATGGCGACAATCCCGGACATTCTGCGCGAGCGGACCCGGGGCATCGCCTTTACCATCGAGGAGTTTCCGTCGGACGAAATCCTCGAGGAAATGGGGATTGAAAGCCCGTTCGACATACTCGGCTTCTATTCCGGCGTTCCCTTCGGCGAAAAGGAACTGGCCGGTCCGCCCTCGGATCTGGACCGGATCTATCTCTACCGCCGCCCGATCCTCGATTATTGGTGCGAGACCGGCGAGGACCTGATGCACGTGGTGCGGCACGTCCTGGTGCACGAAATCGGCCACCATTTCGGCTTCTCCGACGAGGACATGGAGCGGATCGAGGCGAACCACACGGACCCCGATTGAGACAGCGCGCGAAACCCTCTAACCTCGCGGTTCACTTTACAAGCTGGCGCTTTGCAGAAAATAAGTTCCCGCCATGATGCATGTCCTGATTGTCTGTACGGCGAATATCTGCCGCTCGCCGACCGGCGAGGGTATCGTGCGGCATCTGCTCAAGGAGGCGGGGCTCGGGCGCGAGGTTCTCGTCGATTCCGCCGGCACCAAGGCGGGGACCGGCACCCCGCCGGACATCCGCTCCCGTCTGCTCGCGGAAAGCAAGGGCTATTCGCTGGACCGCATCGCGTCGCGTCCGGTGACCAAGCGTGACTATCACGATTTCGACCTGATACTGGCGATGGACGAGAAACACCGCCGCGACATGCGCATCGACTGCCCGCGCGAGCATCTCGACAAGATCAAGATGTTCATGGACTTCACGCCGGGCATGGCGGGGACCAGCGTGCCGGATCCGTATCACGGCGAGGCGAAAGATTTCACCCACGCCTTCGATCTCATCGAGGCCGGCGCCAAGGGTTTGGTCACGGCGATCGCCGAACAGAAACCCTATCTCGATTATCGCTGAGGCGCTGGCCCGGCGCGGCTATTCGATGATCAGGCGGCATTGGCCGAGCGCGCCGAAATCGGCAACCACGTCCTGACCGGCTTCCGCGATGAACGGTTGCGTGGCGGAGCCGGTGGTGACCAGATCGCCGGCCTTCAATTCCTCGCCCATGGAAATCAGAAAATTCGCCAGCCAGGCGAGGACGATCATCGGCCCGCCATCCACGTTGCGGCCCGCGCCCTCGCGCTCGACGGTACCGTTCACCGCCAGGCTGACCGGCAATTCGGCCAGATCGAGGCGCCGGAAATCCTCATCGAAGGCTCCGTGTGCCCAGCAGCCGTGGTTGCCGTTATCGCCGACGATGCAGCCGATTCCGGCCTCGTTCCACACGGGAAACGGCGAGGTGACGATTTCCAGCGCCGGTGCCGCCGCCCCGACCGCCTCGGCAACCCGCTCCGGCGTATAGGGCGCGCCGGACAGCGGCAGGCCACGTGCGAGCCGAAGACCGATTTCGGGTTCGATGATCAGAACATGGTAATCCTCGGCCTTGATGTTCAGCGGCGCCCGGTGGCTGGTATCGGAGATCAGCACGCCGGCGAAGGCTTCGGACGCGCCCAATATCGATCGCGCGGTCGGATTGGTCGCGCCGATCTTGTACCCGGCCGGGCGGGCCTTGTTTGCGGTGAGAAGGCGCGTCACCAGCCCGTTCTGAACCGCATATCCGTCGGAGATGGTGACCGGCCGGATGTCCTCCGGCAGATTGTCCAGCCTGGTGAAATCGCGGCGGGCTTCGAACAGGATCCGGGCGGCGGCGTCGGCGGCTTTCAGATCGAGCGGCATCGCTTGTCTCCTGATAATTGTCGGCCCGGTGGGGACCGATGCGGCGCAAGGTTGTTCCGACGATCCGCCACCGCTATAAACGCGCGGTTTTGGACGCACGCGGTCGCATCGTCAATGGGCCGCGTAAGGAACAGGTGGATCTCCCGAGATGCGTATCATACGCGGTAACAACCCGGTCGACCCGGACCTTCGCGGGACCGTCGCGGCGATCGGGAATTTCGACGGTGTGCATCTGGGCCATCAATCGGTGATCCGGGAGAGCCGGCGGATTGCCGACAGTCTTGGCGCGCCGCTGTCCGTGATCACCTTCGAGCCACATCCCCGCATGCTGTTTCAGCGCGATGCCGCGCCGTTCCGCCTGACCACCTCCGGGACGCGCGCCGAAGCGCTCGGCGAGATCGGCGTCGATATGATCTTCGAGCTGGCTTTCGATCATCAGTTCTCACAACTCGCCGCCGAGGAATTCGTGCCGCGCATTCTGGTCGGCAGTCTCGGATTGCGCCATGTGGTGTGCGGCTACGATTTCGTGTTCGGGCATCGCCGGCGCGGCAACGCCGAGTTGCTGGAAAGCCAGGGCAAGGAGCACGGCATCGGGGTCACCCGCATGGATGCGGTCACCGAAAGGGACGGCGCCGTCTATTCCTCGACCCGCGTGCGCCAGTGCCTGGCCGAGGGCGACCCGAAGGGAGCGGCCGAACTGCTTGGCCGGCCCTGGAGCTTCAGCGCCATGGTCGAGAAGGGAGATCAGCGCGGCCGCACGATCGGATTTCCGACCTGCAATCTGCGCATCGTCGATCTGGTTCAGCCGGCACACGGGGTCTATGCGATACAGGTGCGGGTCGGCGAGGAGGCCGAATGGCTGCCGGGAGTTGCGAATTTCGGACGCCGACCGACCGTGAACGACAGGGGCGCGCTATTCGAGGCACATCTTTTCGATATCGCGCGTGACCTCTACGACGCAAACCTTACGATACGCGTGATTGACTTTATCCGCCCGGAGATGAGATTTAGCGGCCTCGACGCGCTGACCGCGCAAATCGCCGCCGACGCCGCCCGGGCGCGCGAGATTCTTGCCGAGTGAGAGGCCGTCCCGAAACGGGGCGCGAACACCATGACCGTGGACTACAAACCAACGATCTTTCTGCCGAGAACGGACTTCCCGATGCGGGCCAGCTTGCCGACGCGCGAGCCGGAGATCATGGCCCAGTGGGATACGATCGGCCTTGAAAAGCGCCTGCGCGACGACCGGCGCGGCAAGGAGAAGTTCATCCTGCATGACGGACCGCCCTATGCGAACGGGCACCTGCATATGGGGCACGCGCTGAACAAGATCCTGAAGGATGTGATCAACCGCTCGCAGCAGATGCTCGGCAAGGACGCGAATTATGTCCCGGGCTGGGACTGTCATGGCCTGCCGATCGAATGGATGATCGAGGAACAGTACCGGGCCCAGGGCCAGGACAAGGACGCGGTTCCGATCAACGAGTTTCGCGGCAAGTGCCGCAGCTTCGCCGAAGGCTGGGTGAAGGTTCAGACCGAGGAATTCAAGCGGCTCGGGGTTACGGGAAACTGGGACGAACCCTACCTGACCATGAGCTTCGATGCCGAGGCACAGATCGCCCGCGAGGTTGGCAAGTTCCTGATGAATGGCGGCCTCTACAAGGGCGCCAAGCCGGTTCTGTGGTCGGTGGTCGAGAAAACCGCGCTCGCGGATGCCGAGGTCGAGTATCATGATCACACCTCGACCACGATTCATGTGCGCTTTCCCGTCGTCAAGGCATCGGTACCGGCGCTGGAGGGCGCCGCGGTGGTCATCTGGACGACCACGCCCTGGACGATCCCCGGCAACCGCGCCGTCGCCTATGGCGCGGAATTCGGCTATGCGGTTTATGAAGTCACCGAGGTCGCCGAGAAGAGCACTGCCGTGGTCGGCGAGAAAATCGTTCTCGGCCGCGATCTGGCGGACGCGGTGAAAACCGCGGCCAAGATCACCGGCTTGAAGGAATTGGCGCGGGTGACGGGAAGCGAGCTCGCCGGCACGATTCTCGCCCATCCCCTGCGCGGCAAGGGCTACGACTTCGACGTTCCGATGTTGCCCGCCGACTTCGTCACCCTCGAGGCCGGCAGCGGCTTTGTTCATATTGCGCCCGGCGCCGGCCTGGACGACTTCCTGCTCGGCCAGGAGCACGGGCTCGAGGTCGTCTCGACAGTCGATGACGCCGGCAAGTTCCACGCGCACATGCCGCTTGTCGCCGGCATGGACGTGATGGAGGACAACTACAAGATCGCGATGATCATCAAGGAGGCCGATCGGTTGCTGGCGGTCGGGCGGCTGGTGCATTCCTATCCGCATTCCTGGCGTTCCAAGGCACCGCTGATCTTCCGCACCACGCCGCAGTGGTTCATCTCGATGGAAACCAATGATCTGCGGGACAAGGCGCTCACCTCGATCGACGAGACCCGCTTCGTTCCCGCGCGTGGCCGCAACCGCCTGCATGCGATGATCGAACAGCGTCCGGACTGGTGCGTTTCCCGCCAGCGCACCTGGGGCGTGCCGATCCCGGTGTTCGTTGACAAACGCACCGGAGAGCCGCTGCGCGATCAGGCGGTGATCGACCGCATCGCCGATATTTTCGAGGCTGAGGGTTCGGATGCCTGGTTCTCCAGCGATCCCGCGCGCTTCCTCGGCAACGAGTACGATGCGGCGGACTATGATCAGGTCCAGGACGTGGTCGAGGTCTGGTTCGACAGCGGCTCGACTCACAGCTACGTGCTGGAGGCGCGTCCGGAACTCCAATGGCCGGCGTCGCTCTATCTTGAAGGCTCCGACCAGCATCGCGGCTGGTTCCATACCTCGTTGCTGCAATCCTGCGGCACCAGGGGACGCGCGCCGTTCGAGGCGGTGCTGACGCACGGCTTCGTGCTCGACGAGGGGGGGCGTAAGATGTCCAAGTCCCTCGGCAACGTCACCGCGCCCCAGGACGTGATCGATCAGAGCGGCGCCGATATCCTCCGACTCTGGGTGGTCGGCTCGGATTATTCCGAGGATCTCAGGATCGGACCGGAAATCCTGAAGCGGCAGGTCGATCTCTATCGCCGTCTGCGCAATACGCTGCGCTATCTGATCGGCAATCTCGCCGGGTTTGAGGAAAGCGAACGGCTCGATCCGGCCGAAATGCCGGAATTGGAACGCTGGGTGCTGCACCGGATCAGCGAGATCGACGCGGTGGTCCGCCAGGGCATAGACGACTTCGACTTCCACCAGCTCTTCATTCAGGTGCACAATTTCTGCGCGGTGGATCTTTCGGCTTTCTATTTCGATATCCGCAAGGACGTTCTGTACTGTGACGCGGTCACCTCCATCCGCCGGCGCGCCGCGCGCACGGTTCTCGATACCGTGTTCAACGCGCTGACGGCGTGGCTGGCGCCGATCCTGGTGTTCACGGCCGAGGAAGCCTGGCAGGCCCGGATCCAGGACCCTGAAAACTCGGTCCATCTGCGGGTGATGCCGGAGATTCCAAGCGGCTGGCGTAATGACGCGCTGGCCGAAAAATGGGCGCGGATCCGCGATGTGCGCCGGGTCGTCACCGGTGCTCTCGAGATCGAGCGGGCGGAAAAGCGCATCGGCTCGTCGCTGCAGGCCCGGCCCGTCGTGCATGTGACCGAAGCGGTGCTGGCGGCCTTCGAGGGTCTCGATCCCGCTGACATTTTCATCACGTCGGGCGCCGAACTGACGACGGCGTCGGCGCCGGATGGCGCGTTCCGTCTGGAGGACGTCGCCGAGGTGGCGGTGGTGCCGGTCGGCGCCGATGGCGCGAAATGCGAGCGGTGCTGGAAGATTCTTCCCGAGGTCGAAGCTGCGGCGGATCCGGTCTGCGGGCGCTGTTCCGACGCGGTGTCGGTCCATGCCGCCGCTGAATAACAGCCGCGAGCCGGAAGCCTGATGATCGCAAGGGCACAGGCTTTGGGTCTTGGCATTGCGCTGACGATCGTGGCGGCGGATCAGGCCAGCAAGATTTGGGCCCTGGAGCTTTTGTTCGACCCGCCCCGTGCCGTCGAAGTCACGTCGTTCTTCAATCTTGTCGCGGTCTGGAATTCCGGCGTGAGTTTCGGATTTCTCGCCGGATATTCCGACACCATGCCCTATATCCTGACGGGTTTCGCGGCGGCGGTCGTGGCGGGCATGTCGATCTGGCTGATGCGGACGCGCGTGATGCTCGTGGCCATCGCGCTCGGGCTCATCATCGGAGGCGCGCTCGGGAACATCGTCGACCGTCTGCGGTTCAAGGCGGTCATTGATTTCATCGACCTCCATGTTGCCGGATATCACTGGCCTGCCTTCAATTTGGCGGATTCGGCGATTACAGTCGGCGTGGGGTTGCTGCTGCTCGACGGCTTATTGCGGCGTGAGGAATGACTTTGTGCTATGACTGCATGGCGCTGAACTTTTGAACCGGAGACGTTTCGTGATCCACAGTTCTGTCAGGCGTCGCGCGGCGCCCATGCTGTTTGTCGGTCTCATGCTTCTCGGTCCCGCATTGTCGGGATGCGGTCAGGTACGCAGCGCGCTCGGTCAGAACAAGCAGGCGCCGGATGAATTCGCGGTGGCGTCGCGGGCACCCTTGAGCGTGCCGCCGAATTTCGCCCTGCGTCCGCCGGAGCCCGGTGCCCGGCGGCCCCAAGAGCCGTCGCAACGGCAAGGCGCACGCGATCTGATCGTCAGCAACAAGGCAGCCGCCACGGCGACAGGCGGAACCGCGGCGAGCGGCGCGACGACGGCGGACAGTACCATGCGCCGCCTTCTGGGCACCGATACGGCGGCGGCCGGAATTCGCGAAACCGTCAATCGCGAAACCGCAGCCTTCGTCTATGCCGATGAACACATGATCGACAAGATCCTGTTCTGGAAACCGAAGCCGGAAAAAGGCATCGTCGTGGATGCCGAGAAGGAAAAGAAACGCCTGCAGGAGAATGCGGCGTTGGGCAAGAAGATCGACGAGGGTGAGACACCGACGATCAAGCGCAAGCGCGGCGGCATCCTGGAAGGACTGTTCTGAACCGGATCCCGGCGTTCCGCCATTGTCCGGGCACCCGGCACTCACCATATGCGCTGACATTGCCAACATCCGCTTGCGAGGCCGGGTGACTCACTTGCCGAATCGAATTTTCCGCCGAGGCGCTCTGATCGTCTCCATGATGATGTTGATTTGCGCCCCCGGCCGGGCGGCCGTGTTCGATCCGGTTCATTTCACACTCGATAACGGGCTGGAGGTGGTGGTGGTCAGCGACCATCGCGCCCCGGTGATCACGCACATGGTGTGGTACCGCGTCGGCGCGGCGGACGAGCCGCCCGGCAAATCCGGGATCGCGCATTTCCTTGAGCATCTCATGTTCAAGGGGACCGACAAGCTCGGACCGGGCGAGGCCTCGCGGATCATCGCTAGGATCGGCGGCAACGAGAATGCCTTCACCAATCAGGACTATACCGCCTACTACCAGACCGTGGCACCGGACAAGCTGGAAACGGTCATGGAGATCGAGGCGGATCGGATGGTCAATCTCAAGCTGACGCGGGAACATGTCGATTCGGAACGCGACGTGATCCTGGAGGAACGGCGCACCCGCACCGACAACAGCGATGCCGCGAAATTCGGCGAACAGGTCGATGCCGCCCTTTATCTCGCCTATCCGTACCGCATCCCGACTATCGGTTGGGAGCATGAGATGCGGCGGCTTTCCCAGGACGATGCGATCGCTTTCTACAAACGGTGGTACGCGCCCAACAACGCGATCCTGATCGTCGCCGGAGACGTGACCGCCGAGACGGTGCGGAAGTTGGCCGAAAAACACTATGGCCCGGTTCCGAGCCGGCAGATCGCCAAGCGTGATCGCGTGGACGAACCGCCGCAGCTTGCGGAGCGCCGGCTATCCATGACCAGCGCCCAGGTGGGCCAGGCGCGGTTCGCCCGGCGCTATATCGCGCCAAGTCACGGGTACGGCGCGAGCGAGCACCAACTTGCACTGGACGTGCTGACGGAGATCCTCGGCGGTGGGACCACCAGCAGGCTTTACCGGTCACTGGTTTTCGACGCCAAGATCGCGGTGTCCGCCGGAAGCTGGTACGACGGCAGTGATATCGGACCCTCTGTATTCGGCTTCTACGCCAGCCCTGGCGAGGGCAGAACCGTCGGCGAGGTCGAGGCGGCTATCGACGCCGAAATCGCCAAGTTGCTCAGGGACGGCGTGACCGCCGAGGAGGTCGCTTCCGCAATCAAGCGTCTGACGCGTTCGGCCATCTTTGCGCGTGACAGCGTCACCGCGCCGGCGCGCATCATCGGCGCCGCGCTGGCGTCCGGCCTCACCATCCAGGAGATCGAGTCCTGGCCCGAACGGATCGCGGCCGTGACGGCCGACGACGTTACCAAGGCCGCGCGCGCGGTGCTTAAGACCGAGCAGTCGGTGACCAGCATTCTGTTGCCGGAGGGCTCGAAATGAAGCGGCGAGGACTATGCGGCGCGTTACTGGGTCTGCTGCTTGCCTGGAGCCCGGCAGCGCATGCCTTCGAGATCACTTCGGTGACCAGTCCCGGCGGGATCAAGGCCTGGCTGGTCGAGGATCACAAGAATCCGATCATCACCGTTCAGTTGACGTTTCTCGGTGGTTCGGCCGGAGACCCCTTGGACAAGCCGGGCATCGCCTATCTGGTTTCGGGGATGCTTGATGAGGGCGCCGGCGAGCTTGATTCGACGGCGTTCCAGAAAGTGCTGGCCGAGGAGTCGATATCGCTTTCCTTCGATGCCAATACCGATAGCTTCTCGGGCACCCTGACCACGCTGACCGAAACCAGCGACCAGGCGTTCAAGCTTCTGCGACTGGCGCTGACCGAGGCGCGGTTTGATGCCGAGCCCCTGGAGCGGGTGCGCGGGCAGATCATGGCGGGGCTACGCAGCCGCCAGCAGGATCCCAATCGCATTGCCGGACGGGTGTGGTGGAAAGCGGCGTTTCCCAACCACCCCTACGGCACGCCCGGACGCGGGACCCTGACCTCGCTGCCGACCATCACCAGTGATGATCTGAAGAGCTTCGCGCGACGGACCTTTGCCAGGGACAATCTGCTGATCGGCGTGGTCGGGGATATCGAACCCAAGCGCCTCGGCATGATCCTCGACGAGGTCTTCGGCGCGCTTCCCCAGAAGGCGCAATTGCCCACGGTTCCCGACATCGATGTGAAATTCGCTGGCGATACGATGATCGTCGAACGGCCGGTGCCGCAGTCGGTGGTCATCTTCGGCCATCGCGGAATTCCACGCGATGATCCGGATTGGTATGCCGGCACCCTGCTTTTCGAGATTCTGGCCGGCGGATTCGGCTCCCGTCTGACCGAGGAGATTCGGGAAAAGCGCGGCCTGACATACGGAATATCCGCCTATCCGCTGCCTTTGGATCATTCCGCGCTGATCGTCGGGGGTGTGTCCACTGTGAATGACCGGGTGGCGGAGACCATAGGCCTGCTGAAGGAGATCTGGGGCCGGTTCGGCGCCGAGGGCCCGACTGCAGCGGAGATGGCCAATGCCAAGGACTATGTGAACGGATCCTACAATCTGCGTTTCAGCAATTCCGGCGCCATCGCCGGTGTTCTGACGGCGATCCAGCGGGAAGGTCTCGGGATCGACTATATCAAGCGCCGCCCCGGGATTATCGAGGCGGTCACGCTGGAGGATCTGAAGCGGGTCGCAAAGCGGCTGTTCCGGGCCGAGGACCTGACCTTCGTCGTGGTCGGCCGGCCGACCGGCCTGAAGGCGACGCGCGAGGCGCCGGATCCGGAGAGTTGACGGCGCGGCGGATCAATCCGCCAAATCGAGCCTACGCGCCATTGTCTCGCGCCCGATGGGATGCCACACTTCCGGCGCCTCGGAGCCGCCCGGCTATCCGACGAGGCATTTCCAACCGCGTGTGACGCCCGATCGGTGGAGGAACAGGACATGACGGCGAACAAGGCCGCGCTATCGCGCTTCAAGGTGCTCGATCTGACCCGGGCGCGGGCGGGGCCAACCGCCGCGCGTATGATCGCCGATTGGGGCGCCGACACGATCAAGATCGAACAGCCGCCGGCGCTGTCCGAAATTCCCCTCGGCGGCCCCCGCGACGGCTTCGATTTCCAGAATCTGCACCGCAACAAGCGCTCGATGACCTTGAACCTAAAAGAGGCGCGGGGCCGCGAAATCTTTCTCGAGATGGCCAAGACGGCCGATGTGGTGATCGAAAACTACCGGCCCGACGTCAAACACCGGCTCGGCATCGATTACGAGACGGTGCGGGCGGTCAATCCCCGGATCGTCTACGGCAGCATCTCAGGCTTCGGCCAGACCGGCCCCTACGCCAAGCGCGCGGGGCTCGATCAGATTGCCCAGGGACTCGGCGGGCTGATGTCGGTGACCGGCATGCCGGGCGACGGTCCGGTGCGGGTCGGCATTCCGATCGCGGATCTCACGGCGGGCATCAATCTCGCCTACGGCATTCTGGTCGCCTTGCTGGAGCGTGAAGTGTCGGGCGAAGGTCAGTGGGTCAACACCTCGCTGCTTGAGGCGCAGATCATGATGATGGATCTGCAGGCCGCCCGGTACATTCAGGCGGGCGAGGTTCCGGGGCAGGAGGGCAACAACCACCCGACGAACACGCCGACCGGCGTCTTCCCGACCTCCGACGGTCTGATCAACATCCAGGCCTCCGCCGACCATCTCATGAAACGGATGTGCGAGACCCTCGGCTCGATGGAGATCTACAACAACCCGGACTACCGGACCAACGAGTCCCGAACGGCACGGCGCGAACAGATCAATGCCGAGATCTCGGCCTATACCATCAAGAACACGACCCAGCATTGGGTGGAGGCCTTCGCCGAGGCGGGTGTGCCCTGCGGGCCGATCCATGACATGGGCCAGGTATTCAACGATCCCCAGGTCAAGACCCTCAACATGGACCCGGAAGTGCATCACCACCGGCTCGGAACCCTGAAGGTCGTGGGACAGGCCGCCAAGCTGATGCGGACGCCGCAGAAGATGCATTCGGCGACACCGGATCTCGGCCAGCATACCAACGAGATCCTGACGGATCTCGGGATGTCGGCGGAGGAGATCGCGGACTTGCGGAAGAGCCATGTGATCTAGGCGCGGCGTATCGCGCAAACCACGCAAGATGGCGGGGCGGGTTCGCGGACTCGCCCCGTCTTTTGAAATCACCAGTCGAGGACACCTGATGAAACTTTCTACCGAGAAAATCCTGGCGGACGCGGACGGCGCCGTCGGCCGGATCACAATCAACAATCCGGAACGCCGCAACGCGATCTCATTGGAGATGTGGCAAGGCATTTCCGAGGCCTTCGCGGCGTTTGGCGCCGATCCGGCGATCCGCTGCATCGTCATGAAGGGGGCGGGCGACAAGGCCTTCGCATCGGGCGCGGATATCTCACAGTTCAAGGAGAACCGCTCGAACGCCGAGGCGGCCGAGGCTTATGCCAAGATCTCGATGCAGGGCCGCATGGCGATGTTGTCCTGTGAGAAGCCCTTCATCGCGCAGATCCGCGGTTTCTGCATGGGCGGCGGGCTCGGCATCGCGCTGGCCGCCGATATCCGGATCGCGTCCGAGGACTCGACCTTCGGCGTGCCGGCGGCGCGGCTGTCGATCGCCTATGACCGGGTCAACCTTGGAAATCTGGTGACGCTGGTCGGGCCTTCTAAGGCGAAGGAGATTCTGATCACCGCCAAGCGCTATTCGGCGGCCGAGGCTGAGGCGATCGGGCTGATCAACGCCTGCGTGCCGGTCGGCGAACTCGACGCGGCGGTGGTCGATATGACCGACCGGATCGCCGAGAACGCACCCTTGTCGATGCGGGCCTCGAAGCTGACCATCAACGAGCTGATGAAGGATGACGCGGCTTTCGATTCCGGGCTGGTGGATGCCCTGACCAAGGCCTGTTTCGACAGCCGCGATTATCAGGAAGGTCAGGAAGCGTTCATGAACAAGCGCAAACCGGTCTTCGAAGGCCGCTGACACCGCCTAGCGTGCGGTCATCCGGGCGATGGTGTTCGATGTGCTGTGGCCTTTCGAAAGCTCGGCAAGGATGACCGTGCCGCCGTTCGCCTTGACGAAATCGGCGCCGACCACCGTTTCGACCGTGTAGTCCGCTCCCTTGACCAGGACATCGGGGCGGACCGCCTTGATCAGGGCCTCCGGCGTCTCCTCGTCGAAGATGACCAGGGCATCGACATCACTGAGGGCCGAGAGGACAAGGGCCCTTGAGTTTTCATCCTGAACCGGCCGGCTCGGACCTTTCAGGACGCGCACGGACGCATCGCTGTTCAGGCCGACGACCAGACGGTCGCAGGCGGCCCTGGCTTGCCGCATCAGCGAAACATGTCCCGGATGCAGGATGTCGAAACACCCGTTGGTGAAGCCGATCCGCAATCCTTCCGCCCGCCATTGCGCGACGCGCGCCAGCACATGTTCCAATGACCAAGGCGTTCCGGTGACGTCTTGCGCCGCCTGTGCGCGTGGGCTCTCGTCCTCCCCGCGTCCGCCGGATTTGCCCAACGAGTCCAGATACCACGCATAGGTCCCGGCTATCCCGTCCTCGAGGTCAATCGATGGTTTCCAGCCGGTTCCCAGAATCCTGTCGATGTTCAACAGTTTTCGCGGCGTGCCGTCGGGCATTGAGGTGTCGTGGGAGATCTTGCCGGAATAGCCGACCACCCGCTTGATCAATTCGGCCAGCTCGGCAATCGAGATATCCTCGCCCCGGCCGACATTGATGATCGCCTCGTCGTCGTAGTGCCGCATGAGGTGCAGACAGGCATTGGCCAGGTCGTCGACATGGATGAACTCCCGCCGGGGTCTGCCGCTGCCCCAGACCACGACCTGCGGCGCTCCGTCGCGTTTGGCTTCATGGAACTTGCGGATCAGCGCCGGCACAACATGCGAGGTCTCGAGATCAAAATTGTCGCCCGGCCCATAGAGGTTGGTCGGCATCGCCGAAATGCCCGGAAAACCGTATTGGCGCCGATAAGCCTGGACGAGTTTCACGCCGGCGATCTTTGCGATCGCGTACCATTGGTTGGTTTCCTCAAGCGGGCCCGAGAGCAGGGTATCTTCCACGATCGGCTGTGCGGCGTCCTTCGGATAGATGCAGGAGGAGCCCAGAAACAGGAATTTCTCGACCCCATGGCGATGCGCGCTCGCCACCAGATTGGCTTGGATATTGAGGTTGGTCTCGATGAATTCCGCGGGAAAGCTCCGGTTGGCGTGAATCCCTCCGACCTTGGCGGCGGCGTCGATCACATGGGTAGGCCTCGCGTCCGCGAAAAAACGGTCGGTCGCGACCGCGTCCGTCAGGTCGAGGTCGGACCGGCTCCGCAGCAGCAGGGCAGCCTGACCGTCGCGCCGTAAGGCTCTTACGATCGCGGAGCCGACCAGCCCGCGATGGCCGGCAACGAAAACACGGCTTTCTCGGTCCATGGCTCCGGACTCCTCGGACGGGTGGCGGCGCGGCATTGCTAAGGACATTTTATCTCAAAGCCCCCGGTCTGCTTCAAGCGCCATGGCGGAGCAACGGCGTATAAGTCGGTTTCGGGCTGTGTCGGCCATGATCTCCTGGTATCATGGTGATTCACCGTGCTCGGAACGGCATTTATGCGGATTGTCCATCTGATCGGGACCTTGGC
>JAYOEU010000117.1:0-14577 GCA_038116915.1 Alphaproteobacteria bacterium | reverse complement strand
GCCTATGCCCGGGCGCGCTCGGCACCGACACCATGGGCTCGGTCCGTCTTCCCGCCGCCTATTGCGGGATCACCGGCTTCAAACCGTCGCACAGCCATTGGCCCAACAGCGGCGTGGCACCGCTCGCGGCCGCACTCGATACCGTCGGGCCGATGGCGCGCGGGGTGGCGGACACGGCGATGCTGATCGATCTGCCCTTCACGCCGGTTCCACCGAACCGGCTGACGCTCGCGACCATCGACAATATAGACGGCGCCGAGATGGACGAGGACGTGCACGGCGCCTACGCCGAGGCGCTGGCCCGGCTGCGGGCGGCCGGCGTCACGATCCGGCGCGCGCGCCTGGCGAACTATGATCCGGGCGTGGCGAGACGCGCCGGCCTGATCATCTCCGAGGTCGAGGGCTCGGTTTCCCACGAGCAGCTCATGCGGCAGCGGCCCGATGCCTTTTCCAGAGAGTTCCGGGCGATGCTCGAATACGGCGCCAATGTCCCCGCCGCCCGGTACGTGAAGGCACTGCACGAGATTGAACGGATCGGCGCGGCCTTTGCCGGCATACTCGATCAGGTCGACGGGATCATCGGACCGGCGACGCCGCAAAGCGCGTTTCCCGCCGGCGCGCCGGTTCCGGTCAATCAGGCCGATTTCACCGCGCCCGCCAACTTTTCCGGCTGCCCGGCGATATCAATACCGATTCCAAGGCCGGTATCGGAACGGCCCGTCGGGCTGCACCTGATGGCCGGGCTCGGCCGCGATGTCCATCTCCTCGGCATGGCGGCGGCGATCGAAACCCTGTTCAACAGCTAGCCGAGGCCGATGCGATGCCGGTCGTCCATGTGAACAATCACGACATGTACTACGAGATTCACGGCGACGGCGATCCCGTGATCTGTTCCGGCGGCTGGGGGACCTTCTGCCACGGCGGCGCGGGGCATTTGCCGCGCGGGCTGACCGACCGCTACCGGGTGGTGATTTTCGATCACCGGGGGATCGGCCGGTCGACCGACGATCCGGCGGTTCCCTCCACGACACGGCTCTACGCGGACGACGTGATCGCGCTGATGGCGGAACTCGGCATCGCCCGTGCCCATCTCGTCGGCATCATCGGCATCGGCGCCTGCATTTTTCAGGAGGTGGCGATCCGGCGCCCGGATCTGGTCCGCAGCCTGGTCAATACCGGCTGCTGGGCGCGTCCGGATATCAGATTCACGGATCAGCTCAATCTGTGGCTCGACATCCATCGGGCCATGGGGTTCGAGGCCTTCCAGCGCATGGTCGTGATGGAGGGCTTCGACGCCGCCTTCTATGCCGAAAAGAAGGACAGCCTGCTTGGGCCGGAGGGAGCCTGGAGCGACCTCAACGGCAATATCGCGACCCATCAGCGTTTGACCGAGGCGGGGTTGTCCCACGACACGGCCGGCCGTCTCCGCGAAATCAAGGCACCGGCGTTAGTGATGCACAACGGACGTGACCAGATCACGCCGCCGAGAATGACCCTGCCGGTCGAACAGGGCATTCCCGGCGCCCGGGCGCATTGGATGCCCGATGCCGCCCACGTTGCGACCGGCCGGGCCGCGCGCGCGGAATTCTGCGACGTGCTGCTCGGTTTCCTGGCCGAACAGTGAGATCAGCGGCATTCGGCCTCGGGCTCCTTCCGCTTTGACGCGGCATGGCGCCTCATGGTCTGATGCGGCGAGCACGAAAAGGAGACAGATATGGCCCTGGAACAGATCGACGACGCTGGCGGCAACCCCTTCGCCTTCGATATCGCGACCGCCGCTCCGGCCCGGCTGCGGGCGATTTTCCGCTCCGGCGCGTATCGGGGAACCACGGCGAACATGGCGAATGGCCACACCCAGGGCAATCTGGCGATCCTGCCGGCAAGTCACGCGCTTGATTTCGCGCGCTTCTGCCAACGCAATCCCAAGCCTTGTCCGCTCGTCGGCGTCTCGGACACCGGCGACCCGATGATGCGGACCTTGGGCGAGGATATCGACATCCGCACCGATATTCCGAGCTACAACATCTATCGTAACGGCGTCTTCGAGCGCTCGGTGGCGGAGGTGAAGGATCTGTGGCGCGGGGACTCGGTCGCCTTCGTTCTCGGCTGTTCCTTCTCCTTCGAGGAGGCGCTGATGCAGGCCCGGATCCCGATGCGGCACATGGAGATCAACCGCACGGTGCCGATGTACAAGACATCGATCGATCTGGTTCCCGCCGGCCCGTTTGGCGGCGGCATGGTGGTTTCGATGCGCCCGATGTCGATGGAGGAGGCGATCCGCGCCTCCGCGATCACCGCGCGGTTCCCGCACACGCACGGGATGCCCGTCCATATCGGCGATCCGGAAGCGATCGGGATCAAGGATCTAGACGCGCCGGATTGGGGCGATCCGACGGAATTCCGCGCCGGCGAGGTGCCGGTGTTCTGGGCCTGCGGCGTGACCCCGCAGAACGCAATCCGGGACGCCGGCATTCCGCTGGTCGTCACCCATACCCCCGGATCCATGCTGATCACGGATATTCCGAGCGCGGTCAGCTAGGTCAGAAGTCAACCGTTTGGAATCAAAAAGGCCGGAGCATGGCGCTCCGGCCTTCTCATTGGGGCACGGCCCCGTTTTCTCAGTGGTAGACCAACGTCGGCAACCAGGTCGCCAGACTCGGATAGGCAACCAGCATCAGGATCATCACGATCATCGTGATCAAGAACGGGACCGCGCCGATCGCAACGTCGTTGAAGTGACCGCCCCGAATCCGGATGCCGTGCACGACGTAGAGATTGACACCGATCGGCGGGGTGATCAGGGCCGCTTCCATCAGGATGGTGATCAGGATACCGAACCAGACGTCCGAGAATTCCGGCACTCCGAGCGCCATGACGATCGGGAAGACGATCGGCACGGTGGTCAGCATCATGGACAACGTTTCCATGAACATGCCCAGGAACAGATAGAAGACGATGATCAGCAGCACCGTCTGAACCGGGGTTAACCCCATATCAGCGATGAATTCAAGCATCGCCTGGGTTATTCCCATGAAGCCGAGCACGAAGTTCAGGAAGATCGCCGCGAACACGATCAGCATGATCATCGCGGTGGTCCGCATGGTGCCCTCGAACGCTTCCTTCAGCATCTTCAAATTCAAGGTCTTGAAGAACGCCGCGATGAGAACCGCCATGCACACGCCGATGGACGCCGCCTCGGTCGGCGTGGCGATACCGGCATAGATCGAGCCGACAACGGCCATGAACAGCACGATCGGCGGCAACAGATCCGGCAGACAGCGAATCCGCTCATTCCAGCTTGTGCCGACCGTCTCTCCGCCCCAGGACGGCCGATACACGCACGCGATGATGATGGTCAGCATGAACAGACTGGACAGGATCAGGCCCGGAATGATGCCGGCGAGATACAGTTCCGGCACCGACGTATCGGTCAGGAGGCCATAGATGATCAGGTTGATCGACGGTGGCACCAGAATGCCGAGCGTTCCGCCGGCCGCCAGGGAACCGAGGAACAGCCGCTCGTTATAGCCGCGCAATTCGATCTCGGGATAGGCGACGGTGCCGACGGTCGCCGCGGTGGCGACGCTGGAGCCCGAACTCGCGGCGAAGATCGTGCACGAGCCGATATTCGCGTGCATCAGACCGCCGGGAAGCCAGGACAGCCATTGGATCACGGCCGCATACATGCGCCGGGCGATCCCCGCCCGCAGCATGATCTCTCCCAACAGGATGAACATCGGGACGGCGACGAGAATAAATTCCTTGCTCTTGTCCCAATAGATCTCCGCCAACGCGGGCGTCAGCGTGCCGCCCATGGAGATACTGTCGAGAACGAAGCTGAGAATGCCCAGAACCGCCGCGACGGGGACGGCGGCGACGACGAGGATCAACAGACCAATGAGAATTCCTAGTGCCATTGTCCTATTTCTCCGAAGCCGGGCGGTTGCCCGTTACCAAAGCCACGTCGATGCCGTGGGTCTCCTCGTCCATCACCTCGGCGATGGTCGGCACGCCGGCGATTTTCGCCACCAGATCCCAGTTCCGCTGCAGCAGCGCCACCAGGGCATAAAGCACCACGAAGATCAGCGTGACGAAGAACAGCGTGAGCCCTGCCACCCAGAAAAGTTGCGGTATCCATTGGGGCGTCCCAAGCGTCGTGATCGAAACCGAATTGTTGACCCAGGAGCCATGGAAGGAAACGAAGGCGTAGTAAGTCATGATCGACATGAAATACATCAGCAGACCGAGCCCGATCACATCAAGCACCGCTGTCACCGGCCGGGGAAGCAGATTGTACAGGGCATCGATCCGGACATTCGACCGATGCAGCAGACAGTACGAATATGCCCAGGTCGTCGTGGCGGAAAAAACGTAGCCTGAATACTCGTCGGAACCGCTCATGGTAACGTTGAAGATCTTCCGTGAGAGGACGTCGACGGTGACCATGAGAGCGGACGCAAGAAGCGCCGCGCCTCCGGCCCACACGGCGTATTGAGAAATCTTCTCTAGGCGCGCGTGAACTGACGCGAACATGCCTGCATTCCCCCGTTGAATTGCAAAAAATGGCGTCGCGGCTGTGAACCGCGACGCCAAATCAACTTCTGTAGCCTAGATCTAGAGCGATGCCTTCATGCCCGCGATCTTGCCGATGGTCGCGTTCCACTCGTCGACGCATTTCTGCGTGCCACAACGCTTGGCCCAGCGCTTGACGACGAAGTTCTCCACGATGTCCTTCAGCTTGGCCTTGTCGGCGGCGGTCGGTTCAATGGCCGTCATGTTGCCGACGGGACCATCACACGGACCCTGGGCGTTACAATCCATGCCCTTTTGATCGTTCTTCGCCGTGGCGGCCCACATCTCTTCTTCAAGAGGCTTCAGGTTCTTGACGAAGAAGTCCTGGGTTTCCTTGTCCAGGCTGTTCCATTTTTTCAGGTTCATCGCCAGGAAGGACGAGGCATAGCCGAGCCGGATGCGGATGTTGTGGGTCACAACCTGCCACCACTTGGCGTTATAGGCCGGCAGAGTACCGGTCAGGCCGCAATCCGCGACACCCTTCTGCAAGGCCGGCACGACCTCGGCGAAGGCGATGGTGACCGCACTGCCGCCGACACCCTCGATGAAATCACCGAGCGTGGTGGAATAGGTGCGGATCTTTTTGCCCGCAAGCTTGTCGAGACCATATTCCTTGATGTTCCGGTCGCCCAGGTTGCACCAGAGCTGCTGGCTCGGCCAAGCGTAGATCATCAGCAGTTTCGCGCCGTACTTCTGCTCGAATTCACGAGCCAGAATGGACCGATAGGCTTCGTTCGCCTTGCGGTACATTCCGAGATCCTGGATCACGCCGGCCAGATCCGCGCCCTCGATGGCCGGGCTGTCCTGCGCCACGTAGGTGGTCACGCCATGCACGGCATCAAACACGCCGAGCTTCAGCAGACGCATGATTTCGAAGCCCGACAGGCCCAGCTCGGTCTGCGATTTCGCATTGGCGGTCAGCTTGCCACCGGAAAGCTTCGGAAGACGCTCGTTCCAGAACGGGCCCTCACGTTCCTTCCAGTGATCCAGGAAGCCCCAGGTGCCGACCACCCGGAATTCCTGCTTCTTCATTTCCGCCGCCGCCGGGCCGGCCGCGACGGTCAGAGCCAGGGCACCGACCGCGGCGCTGGCAACGACCGCTTTCTTTAAAGTGGAAAATTTCATTGGTACCTCCCAGTTTTTCCCACCTCAGACCTTAGTGATCCAGTACAGGCTGGGCAACAGTTATAAGCCAAGGTTCATATGGAGGTTTAAAGAGAACAACGACGCGATTTGCGGTTCCAGCAGGTGATTTTCCTCTGCTCAGATCCAGTCGCCTTGGTATTTCAATAATTTATCCAAAATTATCCGGACATCGCGCGACCTATCCTTCGGACCTTCTTGCGATCCGCGCCGGATTGCGTCCCTCGTGTTCACCTACGCGTGAGCAACACGAAAGACAGGAAATTCAACCGCAAACGTCGGGCCCGCGCCGGTTCGGATTTGACCCCGGAGAGACGAACGAAAATCCGCTACGCGGTTGCCTCGGACAAGGCGCGCTGATCTACTCGGCTCGCAATCGCTCATTCTGGCCGGAGACATCCATGCCCCAAATCACCACCGATGACGGCGTGAAACTGCACTACGAGGAGGCTGGGACGGGAACGCCGGTAATCTTCGTTCATGAATTCGCCGGAGATTCCCGCAGTTGGGAGCCGCAGATGCGGCACTTCTCCCGGCGCTACCGGGCGATCACGTACAATGCCCGCGGCTATCCGCCCTCGGATGTGCCGAGCGATCCGGACAAGTACTCCCAGAAACGCGCCTGCGACGACATCAGGGCGGTAATGGACGGCCTAGGGATTGATATCGCCCATGTCGTCGGTCTGTCGATGGGCGGGTTCGCGACGCTGCATTTCGGTTTCGACTATCCCGACCGCGCCCTGTCGCTGGTGGTCGGCGGCTGCGGCTACGGGGCGGAGCCGGACAAGCGAGACCAGTTTCGCAAGGAAACGACGGCAACGGTCGAAAAGATCCGCCGCGACACCATGGCGGTTGCCGGCGCGGCATATGCAATCGGCCCGACCCGGGTGCAGTATCAGAACAAGGACCCGCGCGGCTGGAAGGAGTTCGAAACCCAGTTGCGCGATCATTCGACCGAGGGGTCCGCGAATACCATGATGGGGGTCCAGCGCCTGCGTCCGTCGCTCTATGACCTGGAAGACAAGATGCGCGCGCTCACCGTGCCGACCCTGATCATCAATGGCGACGAGGACGAGCCGTGTCTCGATCCCGGCCTGTTCATGAAACGGATGATCGCCTCCAGCGCCATGGTCACCCTGCCCCGCTCCGGGCACACGATCAATCTCGAGGAACCGGCGATGTTCAACTGGTTCGTTGACGACTTCCTGCATCAGGTCGAGAGCGGCAACTGGACCTTGCGGGACCCGCGCTCGCAATCCGGCGGCATTCTCGGCGATACCGGCAAGGAGAGTTGAGCGATGGCGATGCGGCTCGCGGGACGGTCGGCCTTCGTGACGGGCGCGGCCAAGGGAATCGGGCTTGCGGTGGCCAAGGCATTCGCCGCCGAGGGCGCGGACGTGGCGCTCGCCGATCTGACCGCCGATGTGGCGCGGGCGGAGGCGGAGGCGATTGCCGCCACCACGAAGGTCAAGACGATCGGCCTTGCCTGCGACGTCGCCGATGGCGCGTCCCTTAAGACGGCGATCGATGAGGCGGCGGGCCGGTTCGGCAGGCTCGACACCCTGGCCTGCATGGCCGCCACCTTGACGGCGCGCCAGGACGTGGTGGATCTGTCGGAAGATGACTGGGACCGCACCCTGCGCGTCAACCTGACTGGCTCGTTCCTTGCCTGCAAGCATGCGATCCCGCATATGCGCGCCGCCGGCCGCGGCTCGATCATTCTGACAGCCTCCCAGATGGGACAGGTCGCGTGGCCCGGCTCAACCGCCTACTGCACGACCAAGGGGGCGATCCTGCAACTGGTCAAGGGGATCGCACTGGATCACAAGGACGAGAATATCCGCTGCAACAGCATCTCTCCCGGCGGCGTGGCGACCGACCGGCTGGTCGCGCGCTGGGGGGATCTGGAGACAGCCGAGCGGGAATGGGGTCCGAAGCACGCCCTCGGACGTTTGGGACAGCCGCATGAGATCGCCAACGGAGCCGTGTTCCTCGCCAGCGATGAATCGAGTTTCATGACCGGCGCCGACCTGCTGCTCGATGGCGGCTATACGGCCTGGTAGGGGAGAAGAATATGACGGATCTGCCAATCCTGGAGCTTCGCCGCATCGAAGCCAACATCATCAAACCGATCTATGAGGAAATGGTGGAGCGCCTGGGCAAGCAACAGGCTCAGGAAATCCTCGGTAGCGCCATCGAAAAGGCGGCAATTGAACAGGGGGCCGCGCTGGCGGCCGAGGCGCCGGAGGGAGCGAGCCTGCGCTCCTTCATCGGTCTATTCGAACGCTGGAAGGCCGGCGGCGCTTTGGAGGTGGACGTCAAGCACGAGGCCGACGACCGCTTCGACTTCAACATCACCCGCTGCCGTTACTCGGAAATGTACAGGGAGATGGGGATGGGCGAGATCGGCCATCTGCTCTCCTGCGGGCGCGACGGGTCTTTTTGCACCGGCTATGATCCGCGCATCAAGCTTGAGCGTACCCAGACCATCATGGGCGGCGCCAGTCACTGTGATTTCCGGTACACCGTCGAGGAGTAGGCGTGGCGTGAGGAGAGCGGTTTCCCAAACGGCGGCAGCCTTCCTCGCCGTCATCGTCGGCGCCTGTTCGCCGTTGCGCATGGCGGACATGTTGTCGCCCAAGGAGGGATACGATCTCAAATCCGGGATCGCCTACGGCAGCGGCGAGCGCCGCAAGCTGGACGTCTATTTTCCGACCAAACCGAACGGCAGCGATGCGATCATCGTCTTCCTCTATGGCGGAGCCTGGCGGATGGGCAACCGGTCGGACTATCGTTTCATCGCCCAGCCCTTCGCTGCCGCCGGCTATGTCACCGTGGTGCCCGACTACCGCCTGTATCCCCAAGGCAGATTCCCGGATTTCGTCGACGATATCGCCGAAGCCCTGAATTGGGTGCAGAGCGAGCTCGCCGATGGAAGCAAGTCCGCCAAGATCGTTCTGGTCGGCCATTCCGCGGGCGCGCATATCGCGGCGCTGCTGGCGCTGGATCCGCGCTATCTGAAGGCGCGCCGGCAATCGCCGGATATCATCAAGGGCTGGGTGGGACTGGCGGGGCCCTATGCGTTCGATCCGGTCAAGACCGCCTCGACCAGCCCGATTTTCGAGCGCGCCCGCAACGACGTCAGCCAGGCCCAGCCGATCACCTTCGCCCGCGCGGATGCGCCGCCGGGGCTTCTGCTGCACGGCAACAAGGACGGGACGGTCTATCCTTGGAATTCCGAGGAACTGGAAAAGGCGCTCAAGGCCAAGGGCGGGCGGGTCACCTACAAGGTGCTCGACAATATCGGCCATATCGCCATCGTGGTCTCCATCGCCAAACCCGGCCTCGGCGGCGCGCCGGTGCTGAAGGAGATTGAAGAGTTCATCGAAGGGCTGTAAGTCGCGGGTCTCTGAATTCGTCGCTCCGGGAGCCTTGCCGTGAACGCCACTTCCTCCGCCATCGCCAGCATCAAACAGACCCTCGGCCCCAGCGGCTATTTCGAGGACCCCGCCGACACACTGAAATACCGCAAGGACTGGCGCGGCAATGCCGAAGGCGAGGCGCTGCTGGTGGCGCGGCCGGCCTCGACCGCCGAGGTGGCCGCCATCGTCAAGACGGCCGGGGCGGCGGGCATCGCGATCGTCCCCCAGGGCGGCAATACCGGATTGGTCAAGGGCTCGATCCCGACCGAGCCTCGGGCGACCATCGTCCTGTCGCTGGAGCGGATGAACAAGGTCCGCAGGCTCGACGCCGGAAACTATTCGATGATCGCCGAGGCGGGCTGTGTGATCCAAAGCATGCAGGAGGCCGCGCGCGTCGTCGACCGGCTGTTCCCGCTGTCCCTCGCCTCCGAGGGCAGCAGCACGGTCGGCGGCACCCTCTCGACGAATGCCGGCGGCAACCAGACGATCCGCTTCGGCAATGCCCGCGAGCAGGTCCTGGGACTTGAGGTGGTACTGGCCGACGGCACCGTGCTTGAGGACCTCAACACCCTGCGCAAGAACAATACCGGCTATGACCTGAAGCATCTCTTCATCGGCGCCGAGGGGACGCTCGGCGTGATCACGGCGGCGGCGTTCCGGCTGATGCCGGGCCCAAAAGCGACGGAGACCGCGATGCTCGCGGTTCCCTCGCCCACGGCCGCACAGGCGCTGCTTGCGCTGGCGCGGGAGCTTTCCGGTGATCAGGTGCTGGCCTTCGAGATCCTGCCGCGCGAGTCCATGGATCTGGCGCTGGAAAACATCGAGGGCATTGTCGACCCGATGGCCGACCCCTCGCCCTGGTACATTCTTCTGGAGCTCGCGACCGCCTCTCCGATCGAGGATCTCCGGGCCAAGATGGAGGCCGTGCTGGAGCGGGCGATGGAACAGGGCTTGGTCACCGACGGGGTGATCGCCGAGAGCTACGAGCAGCGCCGCCAGCTCTGGCGTCCGCGCGAGGAGCAGGCGGAGGCCGGCCGGCGATCCGGCGGCTTCGGCTACACGTTCGATCTCTCCATCCCGGTCGGCCGGGTCGCGGAGTTTCTCGAGACCACCCGTGCCCGCTTCGCCGAGGAGATCCCGGGTATCCGGTTCAATACCCTCGGCCACATGGGCGACGGCAACATCCACTATTCGGTGAAGAAACCGCATGACATGGACCCCGCCGCCTGGGAGCAGCGCAAGGGTGCGATCTCCGACATGGCGCACGGAATGATCCGCGATTTCGGCGGCAGCTTCTCCGCCGAGCACGGCATCGGCTCCGAAAAGCGGGACACCCTCGCCGAGTTCTCCAGTGCTCCTAGGCTGAACCTGATGCGGGCCGTCAAGACGGCCCTCGACCCGCGTGACATCATGAATCCGGGCAAGGTGCTGTTGTAGCACCGGCCGAGGCCATCTATTTCCGTCGTCCCGCACTCGTTGCTCTGGTGTCTCGTTCGAGGGGACGGCCTCGATATCGGTTTCGTCGCCCCGCGCTCGACGCGGGGCCGAAGCCTGAGGCCTTGGACGGCGACGGATGGTGGAGCACGGCAATGAAAAATATTCAACGATTAACACCATCAAGGTGATCCTCCACTCGTCGCGCTGAAACTTCTCAGGCGTCGATCCCGCATCAAGTGCGGGATGACGGTGGAAAAGCGGATGGTCTTTCCATCTAAACCGGGCATCAGTGGATCAAACCTGGGACGACGCTCTAGAGGCCGGTGATTTTCACTTCCCGCCGATCATCACGGCGATATTTTCCACGCGTTTCCGCCGCGCGCGCGTGACTCCCGTTGGAAGCGGGGGCCGCTCGGGCTAGGCTTGCCGCCGGACAGGAAAAGGAGCCACCGATCATGGGACCGCTTCAGGGAATCAAGATTGTGGAATTGGCCGGGATCGGCCCGGGGCCGATGGCGGCGATGATGATGGCCGACATGGGCGCGACGGTGCTCAGGATCGAGCGCGAGGAGGCGAGCGGCCTTGGCGTGCAACGCCCGCTCAACTGCGACATCACGCTCCGCTCCCGCAAGGCCATCGCCCTCAACCTGAAGAACCCGGAACACCGGGACCGGGTGCTGCGTCTGGTCGAGGAGGCCGATGTGCTGATCGAAGGCTTCCGCCCCGGCGTGACCGAGCGCCTCGGCCTCGGACCCGAGGAGTGCTTCGCGCGCAACGAAAGGCTCATCTACGGACGTATGACCGGCTTCGGTCAGAACGGCCCGATGGCCCAGGCGGCGGGCCATGATCTCAACTACATCGCCATGAGCGGGGCGCTGGCGGCGATCGGCCGGGCGGACCAGCCGCCGACCCCGCCGCTGAACCTCGTTGGCGATTACGGCGGCGGCGCGCTTTATCTGGTGGTCGGAGTCCTGGCCGCGTTGCTCGAGGCCAAGACCTCCGGCAAGGGGCAGGTGGTGGACGCGGCGATGGTCGACGGCGCCGCCAACCTGATGGCCGCGCCCTTCGGCATGTTCGCGGCGGGGCTATTGACCAAGACGCGTGGCGCCAATGTGCTGGATTCCGGGTCCTACTTCTATGACTCCTATGAATGCGCGGACGGCAAATACGTCTCGGTCGCGGCGATAGAGCCCAAGTTCCACGCCGAGATGCTTGAGCTGATGGGGCTTGATGCCTCCATCGTCTCCAAGCAGATGGACCGCTCCGACTGGCCCCGGCTGAAGAAGATCATCGCCGAGCGTTTCAAGACCCGGACCCGGGACGAGTGGGTGAAGATCATGGGCGGCAGCGACGCCTGTTTCGCGCCGGTTCTCGAGATGGACGAGGTCGCCGACGACCCGCACAACAAGGAGCGCGGAACCTTCATCGAAATCGACGGCGTGGTTCAGCCGGCGCCGGCGCCGCGGTTCAGCCGCACCCCGAACCCGACACCGACGCCGCCGGTCCGCGCCCATATGGTGAGCCTCGATGATGCGCTCGGCGGCTGGTTGCCCGCCGAGGAAATCAAAACCTGGGCCGCCGCCTGAGCGCGCCTCGACGGGACCGACGCCGTGTATCAAGACTTCAGCGACGAGCATCGCCAGATCCGGGACCTGGTCCGGCGCGTGGCCCTGGAAAAGGTCGCGCCGCGCGCCGACGAGATCGACGCCAAGGCGGAATACCCCCAGGACATGTTCGACCTGCTCAGGGAACTCGGGCTTTTCACCTTGCCGTTTCCCGAACGCTATGGCGGCACCGGAAGCATCCTCGCCTCTTGCATGGCGATCGAGGAGTTCGGGCGGATCTGCTACAACACCGCCTATCTCCTGGTGGTCCAGTGGGTGCCGTTCGGGGCCATCCTCGCGGGCGGATCGCCGGCGCAGCAGGAGAAGTATCTGCCCGGCCTCGCGAGCGGCGAACTCCGCGGCGCCTTTTCAACCACCGAGGCGCAGAGCGGGTCCGACGTGGCCGGGATACGTACCCGCGCCGAGGCTGTCCCCGGCGGCTATCGCATCAACGGGACCAAGATCTGGTGCACCAACTCCTCGGTGTCGGACTTCATCGTCGTCGCGGCCAAGACCGGCGAAGGCGAGGGACGCGGCCAGATCAATTTCTTCATCGTCGACCGCGATACACCCGGTTTCACCATCGGCCCGCCCGAGAAGAAGATGGGCGCGCGCGGAGTGCCGTCCTGCCCGCTGTTCTTCGACGACGCCTTCGTGCCCGCCGACGCGATGCTCGGCGAGCCGGGCCGGGGCTTCCGTATCGTGATGGAGGCGTTCAACATCTCGCGCCCGATCATCGGCGCGCGCGGCGTGGGACTTGCCCAGGGCGCCTATGACCACGCACTGGCCTTCGTCAAGGAACGCCAGGCTTTCGGGCAGTCGGTGGTCGATTTCCAGGGCGTGCGCTGGATGCTCGCCGACATGCATATCCAGACCGAGGCGGCGCGGGGGCTGGTCTACAAATGCGCGGCGGCCGCCGATGCCGGGGTGACCGGCAAGCCGCTCGCGTTGCAGGCGGCGGTTGCCAAATGCCATGCAAGCGACACCGCGATGAAGGTCGCGACCGATGCCGTGCAGTTATTCGGCGCCGCCGGCATCTCCGGCGACTATCCCATCAATCGATATTTCCGTGATGCCAAGGTCCTGCAGATCGTCGAGGGTACCCAGCAGATCCAGAGGAACATCATCGGCCGGTATCTGGTAGATGGCGTCTGACGCCGCCGCTGCCGGCCCGGCGCCGTCGGTTCTGGTCTCCGTGGTCTGCGCGGCGCAGATTTTCGCGCAGCTCGGGTCGTACGGCTTTCCCGCCCTGCTGCCGGATTTCATGGACCGCTGGTCCCTGGACAACGGCCAGGCGGGCACCATAACCGCGGCGTTTTATGCCGGTTACACCTGCGCGGTGCCCTTTCTGGTCACGCTTACCGACCGGATCGATCCGAAACGCGTCTATCTGTTCGGCGTCGCCTGCATCGCGGTCTCCTATCTCTGCTTCGGCTGGCTCGCCGATGGGTTCCTGGGCGCCGTAGTGTGCCGGACGCTGACCGGAATCGGCTGGGCGGGAACCTACATGACCGGCCTCAAGATGCTGGCCGACCGCGTCGACGGGCGACTGATGACCAGGGCGGTTTCCTGGCACGCGGCGGGGATCGGGATCGCCGGCGGCCTTTCCTACGCGGTGTCGGACGGGCTCGACGCCCTGATCGGATGGCGCTGGACCTTCGGCGTGCTGGCGATTTCGGCGGCGGTCGCCTGGCTGTCCGTGGCGCTGGCGGTGCCGGGCAAGCCGCCCGCGCCGGCCAAAGCGGACGCAGCCGGCCCCCGGTTGTTCGACTTCCGGCCGGTCTTCCGCAACCGGTCGGCCATGGCCTATTCGATCGGCTATTGCGTTCATACCTGGGAGATGATGGCGCTGAAGGGCTGGACGGTCGCGTTTCTGACATTCGTCGCGCTGGATACCGGCGCGGGCGACGGAATCGTGCCGCCGACGGTGATCGCCACCGCCGTGATCCTGCTCGGCGTCATCACCAGTTTCTCCGGCAACGAAATCTCGATCCGCCTCGGCCGGCAGCGCCTGGTCCGGATCGCGATGGGAATGACGATCCTGTTGGCCGCAACCATGGGGTTCTATGCGCCGTCGGGCTATCTGGCGGCGTCGATCTTCATTCTCGCCTATACGGCATTCGTCTGGCTGGACAGCTCTTCGCTGACCGCAGGAAGCGCCGCGAGCGCCGACCCAGCCCGGCGGGGCGCGACCCTGGCGATCCATTCGATGCTCGGATACGCGGGCGGTTTCGTCGGCCCCCTGGTCTTCGGACTGGTGCTGGACTGGGCCGGCGGAATGTCCGGCGTGGCCTGGGGCTATGCCTTTGCCCATGTGGCGGGTGTGGTGCTGATCGGGAGGATAATCTTCGGAATTTTACGCCCCCGGGACGTCGCGGGCGACAGGGTGACGCGCTGAA
>JAYOEU010000116.1:0-14613 GCA_038116915.1 Alphaproteobacteria bacterium | reverse complement strand
TGCTTGAGAGCGACAGGCCCATCAGCGCGGCGAAGACCCAGAAAACCATCTGGGCCGTCGACGCCGCCATGGATTGGACCTTCGCGGCGAAAAGAAACACCATCCCGATCGGCGCCAACATGACGACCCATTTCAGGGGTGACACGTAGATCGCGTGGCCGAATGCCGTCAGTTGGCCATCCTGGATCGCGGCCCAGCTGGCGGCAAGCGCGACCAGACCGGTGATCGCCATGCCGATGGTCATGTGATTGTAGACGCCGAGCATGTACTGCCGCAGGCCGACGTCGATTTGGGCGTCCTGTGCCTGTGCGCGAGTCATGAAACGCGGATCTAGAGCCATATTTTCCTCTCCGGGAAAAAAGGTGAACGGACTGGCCATAAAATAGTGTCTTTTCCCACTTTTTTCAATGAGCCGCCGGGTTGAATCTTATGTTCCTCGAAAATTGTGCCCGACGGCGCTTTCCGCGTCCGGCTTTGCGGAGTTTCCGAGAACGTCGCTTAAATTGCCATAATCTATAGGAAATACTGCCCATGCCCTCCCTTCCCGCCGTTGCCGCTCACCCGTTTCCCTGGCCGATCAGCGGCGCGATCGATCCGGCCCGCACGGCGGTGCTGGTGATCGACATGCAGACCGATTTCTGCGCGCCCGGTGGATATATGGATCGCATGGGGTTCGACACCACCCCATTGCGCGCGCCCATCGGGCCGATCCGCTCGGTGCTTGCGGCGGCCCGGGCGGCGGGGCTCCTCGTGATCCATACACGCCAAGGATATCGCGCCGACCATGCCGACCATCCGCAATTCCGTAAGGCCCGCAACCGGTACCGCGGCGCCAGGTCCGGTGCCGACGGCCCGTCACTGATCCGCGGCACATCAGGCTGGGAGATCATCCCTGAACTGACGCCGGCACCAGGCGAGCCGGTCGTCGACAAGCGCGCAAACGGCGCCTTTCACGGAACCGACCTGGCCGACCTTCTGACGGTTCGCGGTATCCGGAACCTGGCGTTTTGCGGCAACACCATCGATGTTTGTGTCCATACAACTCTGAGGGACGCGAACGACCGCGGATATGAATGCCTGTTGCTGTCAGATTGTTGCGGCTGCGTCGATGCGGAACTGCACGCGGCGGCGGTCCGGATGGTGACGATCGAGGATGGTGTCTTCGGCTGCGTCGCCACGTCGTCGGAATTCGTGGCGGCTTTTGACACGCCGAACAGCTAGGACGCGTTCTTCATCCGACCGAAGCGGCCTGCGCCTCCCAGTCGCGCTTGCGCAACCGCTGGCTCTCGGACTTGAGCTGCCCGCAAGCCGCAAGAATATCGCTTCCCCGGGGGCGGCGGACGGGGGAGGGGTAACCGGCGGCCATGATCACCCCGGCGAACGCATCGATGGTCGCCGCATCGGAGCACTCGTAGGGCGAGCCCGGCCACGGATTGAACGGGATCAGGTTGATCTTCGCCGGAATGCCCTTGATCAGCTTCAGCAAGGCCTTGGCATCGGCAACGCTGTCATTCAGACCCTTGAGCATCACATATTCGAAGGTGATTCGCCGGGCATTGTGTACACCCGGATAATCCCGACAGGCCTGGAGCAACTCGCCGAGCGGGTATTTCTTGTTGATCGGCACCAGGATGTCGCGCACCGAATCGGTCACGGCATGCAGGGAAATCGCGAGATTCACCCCGGTCTCAAGGCCGCACCGCCGCATCTCCGGAACCACGCCGGATGTGGACAGGGTGATCCGGCGCTTCGAGATCGCAATCCCCTCATTGTCCGAGATCACCTTCAAGGCCCCGGCGACGTTGTCGAGATTGTAGAGCGGCTCGCCCATACCCATCAGAACGATGTTGGTGATCGGACGGCCTTCCTTGTTGGATGGCCATGAGTCCATGGCATCCAACGCCGCCATGACCTGGCCGACGATCTCACCGGCGGTCAGATTACGCACCAGCCGCTGGGTGCCGGTATGACAGAACGAACAGGTAAGCGTGCAGCCGATCTGCGAGGAAACGCAGAGCGTGCCCCTGTCTTCCTCGGGAATATAAACCGTCTCTGCCTCGTTCCCGTCGGTGAATCGAAACAACCATTTGATGGTGCCGTCGACGCTTCGTTGCTCGCGCGCCGGGTCCAGACGGCTGACGGTGACACACTCGGACAGACGGACCCGCAAGGGCTTGGCCAAGGTCGTCATCGCCGCGAAATCCGTCTCACCACGGTGATACAGCCAATGCCATACCTGCCCCGTGCGAAATTTCGGCAAGCCGAGCGCCGAAAGCTCGGCGGTCAGCTCCTCGCGTGTGAGGCCGATCAGATCCTTGCGGACTGATCCCGACTTTTCCGCCGGGACCAGTATAGCCGATGCGTCGCTCATTTGATCGGACAGGCCCGGTCTATCAGTTTCATGGTCGCGGTAAAACCGCTCAGGGAATAGATGTCCGTTGTCTCGGTACCCCGGCTCGACAAGCCCTCAACCGTCATCTTACTGCCACGCACCATGGCTTTCACAAGATTAGCGTCTGTCGAGCTATCCGGAGACCACGCACGATCGTCGGTCGTGAAGAGCTCGAAGGCCTGATTGTTGATGACGACCTTCACTGGCGCGTCTTCCTTGAAGGAATAGCCTGCAACGAAGTTCACCTCGCCCTTGGACTTGGTCGCCGGCCGGTTGGTGACCAAGGCGTAGGGTTCGCCACGCTTGGTGTACTTGCCGCTCTGCTTTATCGGCGCGCTCGCCATGTAACAGAGCGTGTTGCCGCGATCCTCAAAGGAATACGCGGTCCACTTACCATGTCCGCCCAGCTCCTTGAGATCTTGCGCGCTGGCGGAAACCACCATCCATGCAGTGGCGGCAACGAAAACTGAAAGAAAGGTGACTGCGGGCCGTATCATTCCGTCGTGCCTCGGTCGGCTTTTGTCTATCTCATTGAAGATGAATTGCCATTCTAGAGAACAGGATGCAATGGAAACAATGCGGCATTTATTTGACGCAACCATGGCGACCGGCAAGAACGTCGCGATTCCCGGTGATCCACCGCCCCCCGGCGCGCGTAATACGGGAATGACATACCTGCACATGCCAGTTCCGAACGTTTCCGCCGCGCCATCCCTTGTGCATCGCGCGGCGCTGATTCTACAACGTCCGAACCCATGGCAATCGCCCGTTGGGATCGGACCGGAGCAAGGGATGTCTCTCGAGGAAATGATCGAGGCCATCGCGCGTGATCAAAGCCGGACGGCATTCGCCGGTTTGTTCGCGCATTTTGCCCCGAGACTCAAGTCCTACATCATGCGCCTCGGCACCGACGAGCGCACGGCGGAGGAAGTGGTGCAGGAGACCATGCTGATGGTCTGGCGCAAGGCTGCAAGCTTCGATTCGCGCCAAGCCGCCGCCAGCACCTGGATCTTCACCATCGCCAGAAACAAGCGGATCGACCGGATTCGCCGCGACAACAGACCGGAATTCGACCCGAATGACCCCTCGTTGACCGGACCCGCGCCCGAACCCGCGGACCAGCCGGTCCTGCGCCGTCAGCAGGACGCAAGACTGCGCACCGCAATCACCATTCTGCCGGAGGAACAGGCCGTGCTTGTCAGGATGGCCTTTTTCGACGACATGTCGCACCGCGAAATCGCCTCCGAAAAGTCACTCCCGCTCGGCACCGTCAAATCACGCATTCGCCTCGCCCTGCTGCGCCTGCGCCGGGAATTAGAGGATTTGGAGTAACGAGCCATGCCCCGTTTTCATGTTCAGGAAGATCTGCTTGTCGACTACGCCTCCGGGTCCCTGCCTCGGCCCGTGGCGTTGCTGGTCGCAGCCCATCTCAGTTTTTGCGATCAGTGCCGACGCGAGGTGGCGACGTACGAAACCATCGGCGGCGCCTATCTGGAAACCATCGATCCGATCCCGATGGCGGCCGATGCGCTTGAAGCCGCGCTGGCCGGCCTGGGCGATGGGAACGCGCGGCCAAGGCCGGCACCTAGTGACGCCGGTGACGCCCGTCTGCCGCTCTCGAGTTTCGTGGAGGGACGGATCAGGGAAAATTCCTGGACCCGGCGCGCCAGGGGTATCGAGGAAATCGAGATGATCGCCGAAGACGATCACTTTTCGGCCTCGCTTCTTCGCATCCAGCCAGGCGTATCGATTCCGAATCATACGCACACGGGCGAAGAGTTGACGCTGGTCTTACAAGGCGGTTTCACGGATAGCCGCGGACACTATGGGCCCGGAGACGTATGCCGCGCGGATGCCGACATCTCGCATGGTCCCGTGGCCGATTCCGACGGGCCATGCCTGTGTCTCGTGGTCGCCGACGGGCCGGTCAAACTGACCGGTCTGGTTGGACGGATGCTCAGTCCGTTTCTGAAACTCTGAGCGGTCCCCGCGCGCCGAGGGTTTCAAGCCTGCCGGATGTGGTGTTGCGGCCCGGTCGCCAGAGACCACGGCGCGCCGCCTCGGCAAGCCGCCGGGCGATGTCCACGCGGGCGTCGGGGTTGTGGCGTTCCAGAAACGCCAAAACCGCCGGATCCTCCAGAAAGGCCTCGAACACGGCATCGAACTGATGGTCACGGACACAGCGGGCGGTTGCCGCGAAGGCGAACAGATAATCGACCGTCGCCGCCATTTCGAAGGCCCCCTTGTAGCCGTGACGCATGACACCCGCGATCCATTTCGGATTGACGACCCGGCCTCTGACGATCCGCGCCACCTCCTCGTCGAGGGTCCGGACGCGCGGCGTTTCGGGGCGGGAATGATCGCCGTGATAAACCGCCGGCTGCGCGCCAGAAAAATACCGGACCGACGCCGCGAGGCCGCCCTGGAACTGATAGTAGTCGTCGGAGTCCAGAAGATCGTGCTCCCGGTTGTCCTGGTTTTGCAGAACCACCTCGGTCCTGGAAAGCCGGGTTTGGAACAGACCGCGTTCATCCGCGCCCTCGGCGCCGTCACCATAGGCATGGCCGCCCCAGGCCAGATAGGTCGACGCGAGATCCTCGTCGCTTTCCCAGATACCTTCATCGATCAGCGCCTGCATGCCCGCGCCATAGGCTCCGGGTTTCGAGCCGAAGACCCGGAACGCCGCCCGCCGCCGGGCCTCGTCCGGATCGTTCCCGGACTCCGCGAGGGCGGCGGCATCGCGCCGTACGGCCGCCGCCAGGGGATTCATATCATCCGGCTCCTCCAGCTCCGCGACCGCCCGGAACGCGGAATCCAGAAGATCGATTTGGTAGGGGAAGGCGTCGCGGAAAAACCCTGAGATCCGGAATGTCACATCGATGCGCGGGCGGTCCAGGACCGAAAGCGGCAGGACCTCGAATCCGGTCACGCGCCCCGAGGCGGGCTCCCAATCCGGACGAACCCCGATGAAGGCCAGGGCCTGGGCAATATCGTCTCCGCCGGTCCGCATATTGGCAGTTCCCCATGCCGACAGGGCAATCCGGCGGGGCCATTCGCCATGCTCCTGGCGATGACGATCGAGAACCAATCCAGCGGATTTCCAGCCCAGATGCCAGGCCGCGGGTGTCGGCACCGCCCGGGTATCGACCGAATAGAAATTCCGCCCGGTCGGCAGCACCTCGGGCCGTCCGCGGCTCGGCGCGCCCGAGGGGCCGGGAGGCACGAAGCGTCCGTCGAGACCGCGCATCAATCCGTCGATCTCCTGCGTCCCGCAGGACAGGGTCGCGGGCTTTAGGGACGCTTCGAGGTATTCCAGCACGGCTCGGGTCCGCGCCCAGCCCGGCTCGGCCAAGGTGGTTCCGGCAACCAGTGCACGGGCCAGCAATTCGAGACGTTCGACTGTATCCCCGTTGCTCCGCCAGGGAGCCTCTTCGTCGATGCGTTCCAGTTGCTCGGGCCGCGAGCCGGACCAAGGTTCAGCCATCATACAATCCAGCGGATTGAAATCCTCCAGTTCCAGATCCGCGGCCAAAGCATGGTGCAGCGAAGCGTCGGCCCCTTGGCCGGTGCCGCGCGGGGTTCGCAGAAGCGCAACCAACAGATCATCGAGCAACGTGCTGTCTGGTGTCTCGCCGAACACATGCAGCCCGTCGCGGATTTGCATTTCCTTCAATTCGCACAAGTAGGCGTCAAGCTTGGTCAGCTTTTCAGCCTGGTTGTCGGCTTCCAGGATTCCGCAATCCAAATCGATCCGCAGTCGCTCCACCAGATCGAGGATCCGGTCCGACAGGAACGCCAATCTGCGGGGATCCAAACCGGAGGCTTCGTAATACTCATCGACGAGGGCCTCAAGATCCCGCAGTGGGCCATAGGTCTCCGCCCGGGTAAGCGGCGGCGTCAGATGATCGATGATGACGGCCCCGGCCCGGCGCTTGGCCTGCGTACCCTCGCCCGGATCATTGACGATGAAGGGATAGAGGTTCGGCAACGCGCCCAGCGCGGCTTCGGGATAACACGCCGGCGACAGCGCCAAGGCCTTGCCGGGAAGCCATTCGAGGTTGCCGTGCTTACCGAGATGAACCACCGCGAGGGCATCGAATGTGCGCCTCAACCAGGCATGAAACGCCAGATAGCCGTGCGGAGGCACCAAGGCCGGGTCGTGATAGGTCGATTTGGGATCAATGTTGTAGCCGCGCGCGGGTTGCACCGCGACCACGACATTTCCGAATTCGTGCGCCGGCAGGACAAAGCCATCGGCGATCACGAAGGGATCCGTCTCCGGCTCACCCCACCGCTCCATCACCTCAGTCTGAACTTCGGCCGGAAGGGTGGTGAAAAAAGCCCGATACTCATCGAGTGGAAGCACGATTTTCCCGGTCCTTCGTCCTTCTCTCGCCCGTGCGTTGGTCGGTCCCTCCAACAGCCTCGCCATGAGTGTTTCGCCATCATCCGGCCGGCCCTGCACCGAATAGCCGTGGTCCGACAATGCGCGTAGCACGCGCACGGTGCTCGCCGGCGTATCCAGTCCGACACCGTTGCCGATCCGGGCGTCCTTGTTGGGATAATTTGCGAGGATCAGCGCGATGCGGCGGTCCGGCGGCGCGGTTCCGCGAAGCCGGGCCCAATTGCCGGCGAGATCGGCAACGAAGGCGATGCGGTCGGCGACGGGTTCATAGGCAACGATGGAACATTGGGTCGGCGCATCGAACCGGGCTTCCGCCTTGAAGGACACCGCCCGCGACATCAGCCGGCCATCGACTTCGGGAAGCGCGACATTCATCGCGATGTCCCGGGCGGACAGGCCGGAACTGGACGCCTCCCAGCCCCCACGGTCACTGCCCGAGAAGATTACCTGGATCACCGGACAGTCAGCGGCATCGAACGGCGTCGCGGATCGCTCGGCGCCGGGTTTTGAGACCGCGAAGCCCGTGGCGTTCAATATGACGGCGGCATCCACGGCGGCGAGGGTGCTGGATACCAGATCGGCGGAGGCCGTGTCCTTCAGGCTGGATACATAGATCGGAAGCGGGTTCAGGCCTCTTTTCGCAAGCGCCGCGATCAATGCATCCACCGGCCCCAGGTTTCCCGCCTGTACCAGAGCCCGATAGAAGACGATCCCGGCAACCGGCCGGCCGGCGGTCCAGCGCGCCCGGATATCGCCGAGACCCGGCAGCTCCAGATCCGGCCAATAGAGCCCCGCGCCAAGCAGCGGCGCGGGTTCCGTCCATACCGTCGCACGGCCGATCAGATGGCTCGCATAGTTGAGGAGCGCGGTTGCGTTCTCCACGCCGCCCTGAACCAGGAAACCCCAGAGCCGCCGAACCGCCTCGCCGTCAAGCGTCGAATGCGCCATCAGGCCGGCGTCGGGCTTGTCGTCTCCGGGAATGACGGCAAGCGCTATTCCCTTCTCCCGGGCGACGGCGGCGATCTGCTCGATGCCATAGGGCCAATAGCCGAAACCGCCGATCAGCCTGACGATGACCAGCCGCGCTTCGGCGATCACCGTCTCGACATAGAGATCAACGGAGAGGTGGTGCGCGAGTTGCAGAAGATTGGCGAGACGGACCGCAGGCACGGCGTCACCGTCCCGCGAGAGGAGCCGGGATTGCGCCTGGGCGAGGCAGGCAAGATCCGAATCGGCAGCGGAAAGGATGACGATCTCGCCCGGACTTTGAGCGAGATCGACAGCTTCGGCACCGTCGGTGGCCCGGCCCGGCGTGGCCGCCAGAAGATGCATCGCCCGGACCTGCTAGCCGCGCAGGGCCGCGCTGATCGCCGGCTCGTCCAACCCGTGATGGCCGATGACGACAAGCCGCGACGAGCGCACATCACTGGTCCGCCAATCGCGGTCGAAATAGGATTGAATGCGCCCGCCCACCGCCTGAACCGCCAGGCGCATGCTTTTTCCCCGCACGGCGAGGAATCCTTTCACACGCAGAATGTCATGGGCCGTGATCACCGTCTCGAGCCGTGCCAGGAGCGCGATCGCATCGGCCGTCTCGCCGAGATCGATCACGAAACTGTCGAAATCCTCATGGTCGTGTTCGTGACCGTCGTCATGATGGGAAGGCCGGCTGTCGAGGTCATCCTCCGCCTCCATCCCGAGGCCGAGGAGCACGGAGGCATCAATCTGACCATGGCTGGCGCGCAAGGTCTTGACCGCTGGGCGCAGATGCCGCGCAACCATGGCGTCGATGCCCGCCCACTCGGTCTCGCCGACGCAATCCGTCTTGTTCAGGATCACCATGTCGGCGCATTGAACCTGTTCCTCGAACAGCTCCTCAAGCGGGCTTTCGTGATCAAGCGAGCCGTCCGCTTCCCGCTGGGCCTGGACGGCGGCGGGATCGGTGGCGAAACGCCCGGACGCGACCGCAGAGGCATCGACCACCGCGATCACCCCGTCAACCGTCGAGCGGGTACGCACCTCGGGCCACGCGAAGGCCTTGATCAGGGGTTTCGGCAGGGCGAGGCCGGAAGTCTCTATGATGATGTGGTCCGGTGGATCATCCCGGTCCAGCAGCTTCGAAATGGTCGGCAGGAAATCGTCGGCGACGGTGCAGCAGATGCAACCGTTCGAGAGTTCGACGACATCGTCATCGGTGCACTCCTCCATGCCGCAGCCCAGCAGCAGCTCGCGGTCGACACCGAGGTCACCGAATTCGTTGATCACGAAGGCCAGCCGCTTGCCGTTGGCGGTGGCGATCAGATGCTGAATCAGACTGGTTTTGCCGGAGCCCAAAAATCCGGTGATCACGGTCGCCGGTATCTTGCGCGCCTGATAGTGCGAAGCATCCTTGCTCATGCGGTCCCTCCCCAGGCCAAGCGGTTACGCTCAGTCGTCACCAAACGGAGGCTCCGCATCCCGACAACACCCCGTGCCCGGACTGGCGACGACACCGGCGGCAGGTCTCCTGGCTCGCGGGTCGTCGCGGCGGCCCCGCCTTCCCGGTGGCCGTTTGGCGCATCCAGTGGCGTTCTGGGACCGACGCTCACCGCTCACAGTTGCGGGGGCAGCCGCGGCCCGGCGCCGCATCTCCGCAAGGCACCTTCCGCGTTCCCTTTTAATCCCCGAGGGGAACCGTCGATGCGTGATTTGTCCGAGTAGACGCCCCTTGAGTCAAGAGCGGTGCTGATGAAATCGAACCGGAAAATCGGCATTTTGGAAAAGAATGCGAATCATTCGCATTTTATCTTGACACACTTCCAGGCTTGCGGCACAACACGCGCCAATTGCAAATCGTTCTTAATAACAAGAGGCAAGAAATGAGTACGAAGACTCTGTTCAGATCGTTGTTCGGATTGGGGTTGCTGGTCGGCGCGTCCGTGGCGGCGCAGCCGGCGACGGCGGCCGAGGAAGTGAATGTCTATTCGCTCCGCCAGGAATTCCTGGTCAAGCCGCTATTCGACGCCTTCACCAAGGAAACCGGAATCAAGGTCAACGTGGTCTTTGCCGAGAAGGGACTGATCCAGCGGCTCAAGTCCGAAGGCAAGAACAGCCCCGCCGATCTGCTGTTTACCGTGGACATCGGCCGTCTCAACGACGCGTTCGAGGCGGGTGTCACCCAGCCGGTAAAGACTCCGGCCCTGGAAGCCGCGATCCCGGCGGCCTATCGCCAGTCCGAAGGCCATTGGTACGGCATGACAACCCGCGTGCGGATCATCTACGCCTCCAAGGACAGGGTGAAGCCCGGTGAAATTCAAAGCTACGAGGATCTCGCCGACCCGAAATGGAAGGGCCGGGTCTGCACCCGCAGCGGCAAAAACAGCTACAATCTAGCCCTGATCGCGTCGATGATCGCCCATCACGGGGAAGCCGATGCCGAGAAATGGCTGAAGGCGGTGAAGGCGAATCTGGCGCGCAAGCCGCAGGGTAACGACCGCGCCCAGGTCAAGGCGATCCACGCCGGCGAATGCGACGTCGCCTTGGGCAATCACTACTACTATGGCAAGATGCTGGAGAAGGACGATCAACGTGTCTGGGCGGAATCGGTTTATCTGGTTTTCCCGAATCAGAAGGACCGCGGAACGCATGTGAACATCTCCGGGGTGGCGCTCACCAAGGCCGCGCCGCACAAGGAAAACGCGGTGAAGCTGATGGAATTCCTCGCCGGACCGGGCCAGACGCTCTATGCCGAGCAAAACTACGAATATCCGGTTCGGCCGGGCGTTCCGTGGCTTCCGCTGGTCAAGTCCTGGGGCACCTTTACATCCGACCAACTTGATCTGGCGACAATCGCCGAGCTGCGCGACGACGCGGCGCGGATGGTCGACCGGGTCGGATTCGACGGCTAGCCGGTGGCGGCGGCCGACGCCAGTCAAACGGGGGGCGCGCTCCGGGATGGTCCGGCGCGCGCTTCCGTTGCCGGTGCACATGTCGTCTGGCCAATCGGCGCGACTCTCACGGCCGCGCTGATTGCCATGCCGGTTCTGGCGATCACCTGGATCGCCTTTTTCCCCACCGAAAATGCCTGGGCCCATCTCGCCTCGACGGTACTCCCCGGATATATCGGAACCACCCTTGCCCTGATGACGGGTGTCGGAATAGGCGTCGCAATGATGGGGACAGGGGCGGCGTGGCTGGTTGCGATGTGCAGGTTTCCGGGCCGCAAGATTTTCGCGTGGCTGCTGATTCTGCCCATGGCGATGCCGGCCTATGTCATCGCTTATACCTATACCGATATCCTGGAATATGCCGGTCCGGTCCAATCCGCTCTCCGGGCCGTGTTCGGCTGGCAAAACGCGAGGGAGTACTGGTTCCCCGACGTGCGTAGCCTCGGCGGCGCCGTCGTCATGTTGACCCTGGTGCTCTATCCCTATGTCTACCTGCTCGCGCGGGCGGCATTCCTGGAGCAGTCGGTGTGCGCTCTTGAGGTAAGCCGCACCCTCGGCCGAACTCCCCGCGAGAGTTTTCTGCGCGTGGCCCTGCCCTTGGCCCGGCCGGCCATCGTGGTCGGCGTCATGCTTGCCTTGATGGAGACACTCAACGATTTCGGAACCGTCGATTTCTTCGCCGTGCGGACCCTGACCGCAGGCGTGTTCGATGTCTGGTTCGACATGGGAAATCCGGGCGGTGCCGCGCAGATCGCGCTGGTCCTGCTCGGGTTCGTGGTCCTGCTGATCTGGCTGGAGCGCCATTCCCGGCGCCGGCAGCGTTTCCACGGCACGACCACCAGAAAAAAGCCGCCGCAGGGTTTCAAGCTAACCGGATGGAAGGCCGGGCTGGCCATGCTGGGATGTGCCTTTCCCGTGCTCGCCGGATTTTTCATTCCGGCGAGCGTGCTGTTGTCCTATGCGGTCGGTCACATCGGAGACGACGGGCTGACCGCGACCTTGGGGCATGCCGGCAACAGTATCATGCTGGCATCGCTTGCGGCGTTCCTGACGCTGGTGATCGGTGTCTTTCTTGCCTATGCGAAACGGCTTTGGCCGACAGTCCTGGTCCGCGGCGCGGTGCGCTGGGCAAGCATCGGGTATGCCCTGCCCGGGATTGCCATCGCAATCGGCGTGCTGCTACCGATCGGCGCCTTCGACAATGCGGTCGACGATTACATGCGGGCCAATTTCGGGATATCGACCGGACTTCTGATCAGCGGCGGGATCGGCGCGCTTCTGATCGCTTATACCGTCCGTTTTCTCGCGATCTCCCTCGGAGCGGCGGAGGCCGGACTGGCGAAAGTCACGCCGAATGTGGACATGGCCGCCCGGACGCTCGGGCGCGGTCCGCTCGCAACCCTGTTAAGCGTGCACATCCCGCTGATCCGCAGCAGCGTGCTGACCGGCGCGGTTCTGGTATTCGTCGACACCATGAAGGAACTGCCGGCGACCCTGGTGTTGCGGCCGTTCAATTTCGACACGCTGGCGACCTTCGTCTACCAATACGCATCCAGCGAACAGCTTGAGGAATGTTCACTTGCGGCGCTGACCATCGTCGCGGCGGGCATCCTGCCGGTGGCGCTTGTAAACCACATGATCGCACGCGACGCCCGTGACAGGAGCCGCTAGCCGGCGGTCATCGCGCTCGTCTAACGCCCGAGACTGTTGCCCGTGGACGCGCGACGGCGACGGCCGCGCGGACCGCTTGCCGCATCGTCCTCGTCGAACAGATCGGCCAACTGGTTCATCATCGTGCCGCCAAGCTGCTCGGCATCCACGATGGTCACCGCGCGGCGATAGTAGCGCGTGACGTCGTGGCCGATACCGATCGCCGCCAGTTCCACCGGAGACCGGTTCTCGATATAGCCGATCACCTCGCGCAGATGCTTTTCAAGGTAATTGCCGGGGTTTACCGACAAGGTGGAATCGTCGACCGGCGCACCGTCGGAGATGACCATCAGGATCTTGCGTTCCTCGGGCCGCGCCAGCAGCCGATGATGCGCCCACATCAGCGCCTCGCCGTCGATATTCTCCTTCAGGATCCCTTCGCGCAGCATCAGGCCGAGCGATTTGCGGGCATGCCGCCACGGAGCATCCGCTGATTTGTAGACGATATGCCGCAGGTCGTTGAGGCGTCCCGGATTCTGCGGTTTGCCGCCGCCGATCCATTTCTCGCGCGCCGAACCGCCCTTCCAGGCCCGGGTGGTGAAGCCGAGAATCTCCACCTTCACGCCGCACCTTTCGAGCGTGCGAGCAAGGATATCCGCGCTCATCGCCGCGATGGTGATCGGACGGCCGCGCATCGAACCGGAATTGTCGATCAGCAGCGAGACGACGGTGTCCCGGAATTCGGTATCTTTCTCGATCTTGAAGGACAGCGGGAACAGCGGCTGGGTCACCACTCGCGAAAGCCGGCCGGCATCCAGAACACCCTCGTCCAGATCGAACAGCCAGGAGCGGTTCTGCTTGGCGAGAAGCTTGCGCTGCAGTCGGTTTGCCAATTTGCCGATCAGGCCCTGAAGGTGATTCAACTGCTGATCCAGCAAGGCACGAAGGCGAGTCAGTTCCGAGGCGTCACATAGTTCGGCCGCGGGAACCACCTCGTCATATTCGGTGGTATAGGCCTTATAGACCGCGTTCCTGGCATCGTCGGAGTTGTGGTACATCGGAGGCGTGCCCGGATTCGCGGGTTCTTCGTCCCCGCCTCCCGGCTCCATGTCCATATCCTCGCCGTCCTCGCCCTCGGCGGACTCGTCTCCCGCCTCCATCTCGGACGGGATCATCTCCGATTCCTCGCCGTCCTCGCTTGCGCCGCGGGTGCCGGAATCATTCATCTCATCGGAGTCGCCGCCCTCGCTATCGTCTTGCGACTCGCTGGGATCGTCGTCCGAAATACCTTCCTCGCCGAGTTCGAGATCAAGATCGACAATCATCTGCCGCGCATACTCGGCATAGGAATCCTGGTTGCCCAGATGGGCGCTGAGCCCGTTCAGGGTTTCCCCTATTTTCGAGGCCACCCAGGGACGCCAGAGGTCGACCACCCGACGGGTGGACGGCGGCGGCGCCTGGCCGGTCAGTGCCTCGCGCGCCAGCAGGCGGATAACGTCGGTGAGAGCAGCATCGTCCTTATCGCTGATTCTCTCGAACCCGCGGCGGCGATAGCGGTCATCAAGCGCGACTTCGAGATTTTGCGCCACGCCAAGCATCCGTTGAGCGCCGATCGCCTCGACGCGCGCCTGCTCGACCGCCTCGAAGATTTCCCTGGCGGCCTGACCCGACGGCATTCTGCGGGCATGAACCTTGGCGTCGTGGTGACGCAACCGGAGCGAGATGCTGTCCGCCTCGCCCCGGACCTTGGCGACTTCCACCGGATCAAGATCGCGCGGCGGCAGGGGCAGTCGTACCCGGTCCGCCGCCATGCTTGGCGTTTCCGCGCCGTACGTGACCTCCAGCTCCCGTTCGCCGGACATGGCACGCACGGTCGCCGCGGTCGACCGCTTGAACACCTCGACCGGGTGTTCGTCGTCTCTAGAAGGCGCCGCCATCGGGGGCTCCGTGGTTGATTAACGCATCAGGCCGCCTTGACGCTGCCTTCCGGCAATTCCTCGCCAAAGCACCGCTGGTAATATTCGCTCACTGTCGCCCGCTCGACCTCATCGCACTTGTTGAGGAAGGAGAGCCGGAACGAGAAGCCGATATCGCCAAAGATCACGGCGTTTTCCGCCCAGGTAATCACAGTCCGCGGCGACATCACGGTTGAGATATCTCCGGCCATGAAGCCCTGCCGCGTCAGATCGGCGAGCGCGACCATGTTCGAGATCGTCTTGCGGCCCTCGGCGCTGTCGTAG
>JAYOEU010000115.1:0-14725 GCA_038116915.1 Alphaproteobacteria bacterium | reverse complement strand
TGGCCAGCATGATCCAGTCGATCGAACAGCATGTGGACTGGATCGCCGACTGCATCGCCCATCTGCGCGACATCGGCGCCGAGTCGATCGAGCCGACGACCGCGGAAGAGGACGCCTGGGTAGAGCATGTGAACGAAGTCGCCGAGATCTCGCTCCGCTCGACCTGCAGCTCATGGTATGTCGGCGCGAATATTCCGGGCCGCCCCAGGGTCTTCATGCCCTATATCGGCGGCTTTCCAGTCTATGTTGAGCGCTGCAACCGCTCGATGGACAATGGCTACGAAGGTTTCGTCATTGAAGGCGGCACAGCAGCCAACGAGCCGCCCAAGATCCGCTTGACCGAACGTTGGCACGTGCCGCTGGATATGGAAGTAATTTCCCCGGCCGCGCTCGCCGCGAAACGGGTGCCGATTGTCTGACACGGGTGGCACGCAATTGAAGACGATCATTTGCACGGCGGCCAACCAGCCTTTCGCCTCGCTCGCGATTGATCTGGTCGGCTCGATCATCAACAAGCCGGAAAGCGCCGATGTCGCGATCGGAATGCTGGACACCGGGCTGGACGAGGCGACGGCCAAGCAGTTTCGAGGGATGGTGACCCACCTGGTCGAACCCGGCTGGGACGTGGATTTCTCGACCCTGCCCTCACCGGACGGGCGCTATCCCAATGCGAAATGGTTGCGCGACAGCCAAGGACTACAGGCGATGACCGCGCGGCCCTCCCTGCCTAAGCATTTTCCCGGCTATGATCTTTATATCTGGATTGACGCGGACTGCTGGGTGCAGGAATGGTCGACGATCGAGCTGCTGCGGCGCGGCGCGGCGGACGGATCGATCTGCATCACCGCGGAACTCGATCGGGCCTATATTCACTTCTACGACAACGGAAAAGTCACCGATTGGACCAACAGACAGCATATCGAGTTCCTTGGCGAGGAACTCGGGGCACAGCTGCGCAACTTTCCGATACTGAATTCCGGTGTCTTCGGCTTGCGAGGCGACTCAGCCCTCTGGTCGCGTTGGCATCAAGCCATGGAGGAAGGTTTCACCCGCAAGCGTGATTTTTACGCCGAACAGTTCGGTCTGAACCGAGTGATCTATCTCGAGGACTTCTCGCGCAATGTTTTGCCCGCCACCTGTAATTGGCTGGCAAACCGCGGCTTGATTTACTTTGACTCCGAAACCAAGACATTTGTGGAGCCGAACCTGCCATACACCCCACTCGGGATAATCCATCTGTCCGGCGAGTCGAAGAACAAGAGTCATCGATTAAAGATTCTGAACGGCGGGGGCGTGCTTTCCACCAATCTCCGGTACAGCGCGTCACGCCGCGACATCCCCTGACAATTCCACGACCGACGCGGCACGGCGGCAGCCGGACCCGGGCGCGTTTGGCTGGCGCGCAGTCAAACTTCCGCCGGGATGGCCACCACGACCACGAGAATGGCCAGCAGCAAGGCCAAGCCATAGAGCACCGCTCGCCCGATGCGGCGTCGGCGCCAGGCCAGAGCCGAGGCCAGAGCCGCCTGCATGCCGTAATAGGCAACGAAAGCCTTGGACGCGTATGTGATGATCTCGAAGATATTGGCCGACCACGTCAGGGCAATCGCAAGCATCGCCGTGACCAGATATCCCAAATTGACGGGGATACGGTGTTTCGAGACTTCGGCCAGCAAGCCGCCGGCGCCATTGAGGTCGGCGATGGCCGCCGAGGACTGTGACGCCAGGGCCGCGGCGATCAGCAAGGGATAAACCGCCGAGCCGATCGGCTTCAGCATGTCGACAATCGCGGTTTCCCAGCCCGTTTGCGGCAGCCCCCCGGCAAAATACGCGGCCGCCAATGCAATGAACGCGACATAGATTGCTGTCGAAATCCCCTGCGCCAAACGCATCGTTCGCACGCGCGTTGCGGCATCGTATTCATCCCCCAGATATCGCGAGGTCTCGAAACCCTGCACCAGGATGATCAGCCCGAGCACAACCTGAATCTCATGCCCGGACCAGGTCTTCCCGCCAATATCAAACTCCGGCACCGACCCAGAGGCGCCGGCGACCGCCAGGGCGGCAATCAATCCACCGATCACCGCGAGCTTGAACCCGACGGCGATGATTTCCACGCCTTCGAGCACCCGCAATCCCCCGACCATGCCCAGGCCGCCGATCGAGCCGATTACAATCGTGGCGCAGATGCGGATGGTTTCAACCTCGACGCTCCCGAAAAGCCGCAAGCCAAAAGCCGCGAACAGATTCAGGTAATAGGCAACGGAAACGAAATAGGCGAAGGCCAGCACGATATCCGATAGCCGCTCGATCGCCGCGAGAGCTCCAGGAGGAGGCCCGCCGTCACTGTCCAGCGTGGCGATGCAGTAACGGATCGCCGAGCCATAGAGATACGCAACCGCGCAGAGCCCGGCCATGGCGAGCGGCGCGAGGGTGCCCACGGTATCGACGAGAATCGGGCCCGCCACCAGGAAGCCGGATCCGACAATCGACGCCAAGGGCGTGACGGTCGCTCTCCACGCCGGCACTTTCAATAATCGCGGTTGAAACAGCAACACCGCCAGAGCCAGGCCGACGCAGACAAGGGTCAGATTGGAAAACATTGCGGTCACCCCGAACCCGGTCACCCAAGACGGGTAGCGGAACGGTCAGCTTCATTCAATGCGGCGTGAACGCGCGTGGAGCCTACTCGAAGGTCGCACCGAGATAGTCGATCACCTGCTGCACCAGGGTATCGACGTCATGCTCGCCGCTCTTAAGCACGATTTCGGCGGATTGCGGCGCTTCATAATCAGAGTCGATGCCGGTGAAATTGCGCAATTCACCGGCGCGGGCTTTCTTGTAGAGCCCCTTCGGATCCCGCGCCTCGCAGATCTCCAAAGGCGTGTCCACGAAGATTTCGATGAACTCGCCCTCTTCCATGAGCGCGCGGGCCATGGCGCGCTCGGAACGGAAGGGCGAGATGAACGAGACCAGCGTTATCAGCCCCGCATCAACCATGAGCTTGGCGACTTCGGCGACGCGGCGGATGTTTTCGACCCGGTCCTGGTCGGTAAAGCCCAGATCCTTGTTCAAACCGTGCCGAACATTGTCGCCGTCCAACAGATAGGTGCGCTTGCCGAGGCCGTGCAGCCGCTGTTCGAGACGGTCCGCGATGGTCGACTTGCCGGCGCCCGACAGTCCGGTGAACCACAGGACGCGCGGCCGCTGTCCATTGGCCCTCGCCCGCGCCGCCTTGTCGACCTTCATGTCGTGCCACGCGATATTGCTGGCCCGGCGCAGCGGGAAGTCGATCACGCCCGCGCCGACGGTCGCGTTGGTGAAGGCGTCGATCAGAACGAAACAGCCGGTATCCGCGATCCGGTCGAAAGAATCAAAGGCAAGCGCCCGGTCGAGGGCGATCTTGCAGTACCCGACATCGTTCAAATCCAGGGTCTTGGCCGCCAGACGGTCCAGGGTATTGACGTCGACCCGGTGCACGAGATCGGTAATCCGCGCCGTCGCCGTCGCCGCGCCCAAACGAATGACGTAGGAACGCTCCGGAAGCATCGCCTCGGCCGCCATCCACAAGAGGTGCGTCGCGAACTGGTCGGCTACCACCGGCGCCTGATCAGGCCGAGCCAGAACGTCTCCCCGGCTGACATCGATCTCGCGGTCGAGGACGACGGTCACCGATTGCCCGCTCTGGGCAACCGAAAGATCGCCCGACGGTCCGAGGATATGGGAAACGGTCGCCTCGCGGCCGGAAAGCGCGGCGCAGACGGTCTCCCCTTCGGCGATCGTGCCTGCGGCGATCAGGCCACTGAAACCGCGAAAGTCCGAGTTCGGACGGCTGACCCGCTGCACGGGCATCCGGAATTGCTCCGATGCCTTGTCCCGGCGTACCTCGACCGTTTCGAGGATCTGCATCAATGTCGGCCCGCCATACCAGGCCATGGCGTCCGAGGGGCGAAACACATTGTCGCCGCGGAGCGCGGAAATCGGCACACATCGGACGTCCTGGATTCCGATCTCGGCGGCAAAGGCGCGGTACTCGGCGGCGATCCGGTCGAAAACGCCCTGGTCGTAGCCAACAAGATCCAGCTTGTTGACGGCGAGGATCACATGGCGAATGCCGAACAGCGAGACGATATAGCTGTGTCGCCGGGTCTGGGTGAGAACGCCGTTTCGGGCGTCGACCAGGATGATCGCCAGCTCGGCGTTCGACGCGCCGGTGGCCATGTTACGCGTGTATTGCTCATGACCGGGAGTATCGGCAGCGATGAATTTGCGCCGATCGGTCTCGAAATACCGATAGGCCACGTCGATCGTGATCCCCTGCTCGCGCTCGGCCTGAAGGCCGTCAACCAGCAGGGCGAGATCGACCTCCTTGCCTTGGGTCCCGTATTTCGCGCTTTCGCCCTCGGCCGCGGCCAGTTGGTCCTCGAACACGGTCTTCGAATCATGCAGCAGCCGGCCGAGCAACGTCGACTTGCCGTCATCCACGGACCCGCAGGTGATGAAGCGAAGTTGGTCCTTGCGATCCTGCTCGGCAAGGAAGCGGTCGATATCCGCGATCGGGCCGGCCTCGGCGTTGGACATCAGAAATACCCTTCCTGCTTTTTCTTCTCCATCGACCCGATCTGATCATTGTCGATGACACGGCCCTGGCGTTCCGAGGTCCGGCTCGCCAGAAGCTCCAGGATTATATCCGCGACGTTGGCGGCCTCTGACCGCACGGCGCCGGTCAGCGGATAGCATCCGAGGGTGCGAAAACGGACCCGCATCATCTCAGGCTCCTCGCCGGGGGCCAGGGGCAGGCGTTCATCATCGACCATCACCAGCACCCCGTCGCGCCGGACGATCGGACGTTCCGCCGCGAAATACAGCGGCACGATCGGAATATTCTCGCGATGGATATATTGCCAGATATCCAACTCCGTCCAATTCGACAGCGGAAAGACGCGGACACTTTCACCCGGCGATATGCGCGTGTTGTAGAGGTTCCAAAGCTCGGGGCGCTGATTCTTCGGATCCCACCGATGCGCGGCACTGCGAAACGAGAACACCCGCTCCTTCGCCCGGGATTTCTCCTCGTCCCGCCGCGCTCCGCCGAACGCCGCGTCGAAACGCCCGGCATCCAGCGCCTGTTTCAGGGCCTGGGTCTTCATCACATCGGTATGCACCTTGGAGCCGTGACTGAACGGACCGATTCCCCGCGCCACCCCTTCGGCGTTGATATGGACGATCAGGTTCAGTCCGAGCCGCTTCGCGTTTTCGTCGCGGAAGCGGATCATCTCACGGAATTTCCATGTGGTATCCACGTGCAGCAACGGGAATGGCGGCTTGCCCGGCGCGAAGGCCTTCATGGCCAGATGCAGCATCACCGCGGAGTCCTTGCCGATCGAATAGAGCATCACCGGATCACGGAACTCGGCGGCGACTTCACGAATGATGTGTATGCTCTCGGATTCCAGCCGGTCCAGATGGGAAAGCCGGGGGCTCCCGCTCTTCGGGCCCGCGCCAACGGCATCCGGACGGACAAGATCCGGCGATTCGGTTGGCTTGGCCAAAGGCTTACTCCTTGCGGCAGGCGCGGCACGCGCCAGGGTCGATTTGGAAAACAGTGGATATACCTGCTTTCCGACAGATTCAATGCAAAGCCCGGTCTTCGCCACGATTTGATGCGCGCCGCGCGGCACCTGGGGTACACTTGGCGCATGCGTGACCTGGATAACATCTTCTCGCCCCCCGCCTCGCTTGCCGCCATGCTTGCGGAAAGCAAGCGCGCGGTCGTTTTCACCGGCGCCGGGATCTCCACTGAATCCGGCATTCCGGATTTCCGCAGCCCGGGCGGCATCTGGACGAAAATGGCGCCGATCCAATTCCAGGACTTCATATCGAGCGAGGAGATGCGCTGGGAGGCTTGGCGTCGCAAATTCGCCATGGAGGAAACCTTCGCCCAAGCCAAGCCCAATCTCGGGCACCAGGCGGTCGCCGAACTGGTCCGACGCGGCAAGGTCTCGGCGGTTATCACGCAGAACATCGATAATCTGCATCAGAACTCGGGCATTCCCGACGACAAGGTCATCGAACTGCATGGCAATGGCAGCTATGCGACCTGCCTCGATTGCGGCTGCCGGCACGAACTTGACGTGATCAAGCAGAGCTTTGTCGGCCGGGACGAACTGCCGCTTTGCCGGGACTGTGGCGGCATGGTCAAGACCGCGACGATCTCCTTCGGCCAATCGATGCCCTTGGGTCCCATGCAGCGGTCCGAGGAGGAAACCCTGGCCTGCGATCTGTTCATCGTGATCGGCTCGTCACTGGTGGTCCACCCGGCGGCGTCATTTCCGCTGATCGCCAAACGCAACGGCGCACGGCTGGTGATCCTCAACCGGGAGGAAACGCCGCTGGACGGGTACGCGGACCTCGTTCTGCATGAGGAGATCGGCCCGACATTGTCAGCGGCGGTATCGGGCGGCTGACCGGCGCCCGACGGGATCAACAACCGGAATTGTCGACGCGATCGGGAAACTTTGTCCGGCATAGCCGGGCGCCGGTGAAAATCGCGTCGGGCATACCGGCATCGGTGAAATCCACATCGGTCAGATTGGCGTCGGTAAAGTTCACCGACCAGAGCGAAGCGCCGATGAACCGGGAACCCGAGAGATCGGCGCCGGTGAAGTCGACATTCGGCAAATCGGCCTTGCTGAAATCCGTGCCATGGGCGATCGCGCCGACAAATTTCGTTTCACTCAAATTCGCGTTGACGAAGCTCGCCGCGGTGAATGTCGAGCCCGACAGGTTGGCGCGGGTGATGCTCGCCCGGGTCAAATCGGCGCGGCTGAAATCGGCGTCACGCGCATCGGCGATATGCATGATCGCCTCCACGAGGCTGGCACCGGTCAGATTGGTCCGCCCCATCACCGCCTGCAGCATGTCCGCGCGATAGAGATTGGCCCCGGACAAATTTGCTCCGACAAGCGTGGTGCCGCTGAAATCCGCGTTCGTGAGGTTGGCGCCGGCGAAACTCGCCCCCTCGGCGATCGCCCGCCCGAGGACCGTCCATTCCAGTTTCGCTCCGTCGAGTGTCGCGCCGGCAAGATGGGACCACCAGAAATTCGCGCCGGACAGGTCCGCCCCCTTCAGGGAAGCCCCTCCGAGGTCGGTCCACCAAAGGTTCGCCCTGACGAGGATCGCGCCGGAAAGATCCCGACCGGTGAAATCTTCCGACCAGAGCGACGCGCCGGTCAGATCGCAGGACGGACAGTTCCGTTCCGCCTTGAGGCGCGCGAGGTCCGCTTCCTTGTAGCCGCCGGGTCCAGAAAGAATGGCGATAAAAATCCCGATCAATACGAGGATGCAGGCAACGATGGCCGACACCGCATAGACGAAGCGGCGTTTACGGCGGTTACGGGGAAGAAACGGCAGTGGCATGATCGTTCCCGCGGACGTCGGATATCCGCGCGGTAATACTACACTTCAAGCGAAAAGAAAGGCTGGCGAATGCCTAGCGCAGATTAACCCAGCCAGCGCTTGCGGCGGCGATAGTGCTTTACGTCCCGGAAGCTTCGTTTTTCGTCGCCGGACATGCCGAGATAGAATTCCTTGATGTCGGCATTGCCGCGCAGTTCCTCGGCCGGTCCTTGAAGAACGATGGCGCCGTTCTCCATGACATAGCCGAAATCCGCGAATTCCAGCGCGAGCGTCGCGTTTTGCTCGACGATCAGGAAAGTCACGTTTTCCTGACTACGCAGACGTTGAACGATGCCGAAAATCTCCTCGACGATCATCGGCGCGAGGCCGAGCGAGGGTTCATCCAGCAGGATCATGTTCGGATCCGACATCAGCGCCCGCCCCACGGCCAGCATCTGCTGCTCGCCGCCGGAGAGATAACCGGAAATCACGTTCCGGCGTTCGGCAATCCTTGGAAAATACGTGTAGACCTTCTCCATGTTCTCGCGCAGCTTGGCCGAGCTGGAGAGAATATGGCCGCCGGCGATCAGATTTTCCTCGGCGGTAAGATTTGCGAAAACCCGACGTCCCTCGAAGACCTGGACGATGCCGAGCTTGACCACTTCATGCGGCCGCAAACGGTCGATCCGCTGTCCCTTGAACTCAATCGAACCCCTGGTCACGTCTCCGCGCTCGGTGCGCAGCACGCCCGAGATCGCCTTCAACGTGGTGGTCTTACCCGCCCCGTTGGCGCCAAGAACCGTGGTGATCCGGCCTTCCGGGGCCTCGACGGATACACCCTTAAGAACCAGGATGACGCCGTCATAGATGACTTCGATATTATTCAGGACAAGCACGGCAAGGCTCGCTTTCCAGGAAAAGGGGACCGGCCCGGGCGAACCCGGGCCGGCCGATTACACAGGGATCAATGGCCTTCCTTGACCATTGCTTCCACGATATCGCGGTAGCCCCGCATCCACTCGGTCACCGGCTTGAAGCCATCGCCTTCGACCTTGAAGATGCGGACCCAGCCGCCACCCTCATGGTCCTGCTTGGTGATCGCCATCGGAGGCAGAATGCCGCCGAGCGTGAAGTTCTGGATCTTTTCGAAACCGTTCTTCACGTCCTCGCCGCTGACATCGGCGCTACCACCCTTGGCCTTGACCGCGTTTTCGATAGCCTTCAGATGCAAGGCCGCCGCGAGCACGCCGCGATTGTAGTAGACCGTGGTATCCATCTCGCGCGGCACTTCCTTGCCCTCGGCCTTGTACATGGCCTTGATCTCGTCAAGGACAGGATAGTCCGAGCCGGCGCCCGCGAACTGCATCACGTTGAAGCCCTGGGCTTTGTCCCAGCCACCGGCGCCCATGATGTTGGACTCGGCGGCGGCCCAAACCAGGCCGACCATCTTGTTGAGCGAATAACCGTTGCGGGTCATCTCGTTGATCGACACGGACGGGGCCTTGCCGAAAGTGTGGTTGATCACGAAATCGGCGCGGAACCGGCGCGCGATGTCCTGAACCTGCACCTTCATCTCGACGCCCGGCGGCGGAACGGCGAATTCCTTCAACTCGAATCCTTCCTTTTTCGCCAGCTTATGCAGCACCGGCAGCGGCTCGCGCCCGGCCGGGTTGTCATAGAAGAGATAGGCGATCTTCTTGCCCTTGAGATTTCCGCCGAGCTGATCCTTGGCGAACTTCACCGCGGCCGCGCCCTGCGACCAGTAGGTGGCCGCGATCGGGAACAGATACGGATACTTCTCACCATTGGCCGCGGCAGCCGAGCCGAAGCCCGGGCTGGTGCCGGGGATCTTGTCTTCCATAAGCAGCGGCGTCAGGGCCTGGGTGTGCGGCGTGCCATAGATGGCGACGATCACCGCGCCTTCGGCCTTGAAGCGCTGATAGGCTTCCATTCCCGGCGGGACCTTGTATTCATGGTCGATCTCGAGAACCTTGACCGTATGCCCCTCAATTCCGCCCCTGGAATTCACCAGCTTCACATAGTCGTGGTAGCCGGGGCACAGGAACGTGCCGACGGTTTGGGTTGGCCCGGTACGGTCGCATTGCATGCCGACGACAATTTCGCCGGCTTGCGCCGCCGCCGCTTGCAAGGTAGCCGCCGCCACGATACTCGCGGCCAGCAGGCCCGATCTTACGTGTTTCATGCTTAACCTCCCTTGTTGAACTTCGTTACACCACCGGTGTTTGTTCGAGGCCATCCCGCGCGCTAATGCGAGAACGGCCAAACTCGGAAATAGTTACGGATGTTCTGCCAGAGCTTGTTAAGCCCCTCGGGCTCCACCACGAGGAACAGGATGATCAGCCCGCCGAACAGGATCAGCCGCATTTGCGCGATCACCTGGGCGAGATACACACCCTCGACGAAATAGACACCGACCACTTCCATGAACACGCGCACGACGACCGGCAACAGCGTGATGAAGACGGCGCCGAAGATCGTGCCGAGGATCGAGCCCAGGCCGCCGATGATGATCATCGCCAGATAGTCGATGGAGATCGGCAACTGGAACATCTCGTAATTCGCGATGCCCAGATAGTAGGTATACATCACCCCCGCCACGCCGGCGTAGAACGACGACAACCCGAACGCCAGGAGCTTGTATCGGTAAACGTTGATGCCGATGATCTCCGCCGCGATATCCTGGTCACGGATCGCGATGAAGGCCCGCCCGATCCGGCTGCGCACCAGATTGAGGGTGGCCACGATGGCGATCGTCGTCAGCACCATCAGGAAATAATACATCTCCGTCTGGGTATCCATGTCCCAGCCGAACAGGTTCGGTCGCGGCACCTCGATCGAGGCCTGCACACCGCCGGAAATCGCCGGCGTGTGGTTGATGATCCATTCGATGATGAACTGCGCCGCCAAGGTCGCGATCGCAAGATAGAGGCCTTTAACCCGCAGGGACGGCAGCCCGACGATCAGACCGATCGCCATGGCCATGAGGCCGCCGGCCGGCATGGTAATCCAGAACGGCAGATCCCAGCGTGTCGCCAGATTGGCCGCGGTATAGGCCCCGACCGACATGAAGGCGGCGTGACCGACCGAGATCTGGCCCGTGAAGCCGACCAGGATATTGAGGCCGAGAGCGCCGACCACGGCGATCGCGCATAGATTGATGATCGACAGGTAGTAGTCCGTCATCAGCGCCGGAAACAGCCCGAAGAAAAGCACGCCGATCACGACCATCGCGGTCTTGGTTATCGGGAGCGGATAAAGCTCCATATCGGCCGCGTAGGTCGTTTTGTAGTAACCGCTCTCGCGATGAAACATGACCTGACTCCGCCGCCGCTCAGATACGCTCGATGATGGGTTTGCCGAAGATGCCGTAGGGTCTGATCATCAAGACGATGATCATCAGCACGTAAGGCGTGAAGTCCTTGGTGCCGCCCCCGACGATGGGATCGAGATAGCCGGCCGCGATCGCCTCAACAACGCCGACGATGATACCGCCGACGATCACGCCGATGATCGAGTCGAGACCGCCCAGGATCACCACCGGGAACACCTTCAGACCAAGCTGCGCCAATTGGGTATCGACACCGATCGCGCTGCCCCAGACCACGCCGCCCAGCAACGCCACGACACCGGCCAGCATCCAGGCAAGCGCGAAATACCGTTCCACGTTGATCCCCATGGCCATCGAGACCTGATGGCTGTCGGCAACGGCGCGCATGGCGACGCCCTTGCGGCTCTTCATGAAGAACCAGCCGAACAGCGCCAGGAAGGCGAGACTGATGCCGGCTCCCATCATATCGATCGGAATCAGGAAGAACGGACCCCAAATCACCGGATCATCCGGGATCGGCAACACGATGGCCTGGGTCTCGGCGCCGAACACCAGCGGGCCGAGGCCGCGGAACATCAGGGCAAGACCGATGGTCGCCATGATGATGGCAACGATCGGACGACCGATCATGGGCCGTAGCACGACCCGCTCCAGCCCCCAGTTGAACACCAGCATGAAGCCGAGGCCGCCGGCCAAGGAAAGAATCAGCGGCACGCCATAAAGCTGCAGCAGTCCCGCGACCACGATCGCCGCGATCATGCAGAACTCGCCCTGCGCGAAGTTGATCGCGTCGGTGGACTTGTAGATCAGCACGAAGCCGACCGCGACCAGCGAATACATCAGGCCGGTGAGAATGCCGTTCGTGAACAGCTCAAAGAAGAATTGCCATTCCATGCCTCGGCCTCCTACGCCGCTTCCTGGATCATCAGATGCGAGTCGACCTGGCTGCGCGTGCCGTCCTCGAAGGTGACATCCAGTTTCAAATCAACATTGTTGGCGCCGCCGTAGAACGCCGTGACCACCGGGCCGTACTTCTCGGCGATGAAGGAGCGGCGCAACTTGCGGGTACGGGTTACCTCGTTGTCATCCGCGTCCAGATCCTTGGTCAGCAGCAGGAAGCGTTTGACCCTGGACACCTCCGGGATACCCAGATTGATTTTGCGCACTTCCTCGGCGATCAAATCGCGGACCTCGCTCTTGCTGGCGAGGTCGACATAGTTGGTATAGGGCAGGTTGCCCTTATCCGCCCAGTTGCCGACGGTCTCGAAATCGATCGCGATCATCGCGGTAACGAACGGGTGGCCGTCGCCGAACGCCACGACCTCGTTGATGTAAGGGCTGTATTTCAGCTTCAACTCGATGAATTGCGGCGCGAAGGGCGTGCCGTCCGACAGCTTGCCAACATCCTTCGCCCGGTCGATCACCACCAGATGGCCGTTCTCGTTCAGCAGGCCCGCGTCCCCCGTCCGGTACCAGCCGTCCTCGGTCAGCACTTCCTTGGTTTTTCCATCTTCCTTGAAATAGCCCTTGAACACGCCGGCCGACTTGACCAGCAACTCGCTGTTACCCTCGTCGACCTTGATCTCAATTCCCCTGCAGGGTGGGCCGACGGTATCGGCGTTCGCAAGGCCGTCGGGCTGAACCGAGACCAGACCGGTCATCTCGGTCATGCCGTAGACCTGCTTCAGGTTGACCCCGATGCCCCGGAAAAACCGGAACACGTCCGGGCCCAGAGGCGCACCGCCGGTCAGGCACCAGCGCGCCCGGCGGAGTCCCAATTGATCGCGCAACGGTCCATAGACCAGGAATTCGCCAATCGCGTGCAGCAGCCCCAGGCCGCCCGAAACTGGACGTCCCTCGCTGCGCGCCGTCTCAACCTGCATCGCGACGTTCTGGAAATATTTGAACACCGCCTGTTTGAGAGGCGAGGAATCCGACGCGCGCACCTGCAGGTTCGAGAGCATCCCCTCCCAGACCCGCGGCGCGCCGATCATCCCGGTCGGTCCGATCTCGCGAAGATCCCGCTCCACGGTTTCCGGCGACTCCGGACAGTTCGTGGCGCATCCGGACATCAGACTGACGCAGGTTCCGTAAAGCGTCTCGCCAACCCAGGCCAAAGGCAGATAGGCGAGGAAATCATCGCCAATACGCACATCCTCGGCGCTCAGATAGGCCTCGGTCGTGCGCACGAAATTGCCGTGGCTCAGCAGCACGCCCTTGGGATTGCCCGTAGTGCCCGAGGTGTAGTTGATCAGCGCGACATCGTCAGGCATGACCTTGGCGACCGCCGCCTCGAAATAACCCTGGTTCTTGGCGCCAAACTCGCGGCCGATCTCCTGTACTTCGGCGAAGGACTTCAGGATATCCACGTCATATCGCAGCAGACCGCGCGGGTAGTCGTAGATCAGCCATTTCAGATTCGGCAGTTTGTCCCGGATTTCCAAGACCTTGTCGACCTGCTCCTGGTCGACCGCGACGATCACCGAGGCTTCACTATGCGCCAGAACGAAGCTCATCTCGGTCGCGATCGCTTCATAGTAGACCGGGACCGCCTGTCCCCCCAGACACATCGCCGAGAATTGCGCCCAGTAGAGCCTCGGGCGGTTGTTGCCGATCACCGACAGCTTGTCGTCCTTGCCGAACCCGAGGCTGGCGAGCCCCAGGGAGAAATCCCTCACATTGTCCAAATACTGCGACCATGTGTAGGTCTTCCAGATCCCGAGGTCCTTCTCGCGAATGGCCGGCGAATTGGCAAACTTGCCGTCGGTGCCGTTACGCAGCAGATAGGCTGGAATGGTGGCCAGCTCCGCCATGGCAATCTACCCCCGTCTACCTCTTAGTGATTTCCCGTGCCGAGGTAAGCCTCGATCACACCTTCATCCGCCCGAACCTCGTCCGGCGTGCCTTCGGCGATCTTTTCGCCCTGGTCGAGCACCGCCACCCGATCGGAAATGTCCATCACCACGCCCATATCGTGTTCGATCAGGACGATCGTGGTGCCGAACTCGTCATTCACGTCGAGCACATAGCGGACCATGTCCTCTTTTTCTTCCTGGTTCATGCCGGCCATCGGCTCGTCGAGCAGCAACAGCGTCGGATCCACCGCCAGCGCCCGGCCAAGCTCGACCCGCTTCTGCAATCCATAGGCGAGCGCCCCGGTCGGCTGTTTGCGCAGATCCGAAAGCTTCAGGAAGTCGATGATCTCCTCAACCCGCGCCCGGTGCGCGACTTCTTCCTTCTGCGCCCCGCCCCAGTACAGCATCGAGGAGATGACCCCGGACTTCATATGGACATGCCGGCCCAGCATCAGGTTTTCCAGAACCGTCAGACCGCGAAACAACGCGATGTTCTGAAAGGTCCTGGCAATGCCCATGGCCGCGCGGTTGGCCGGCGTGGTCTCGGTTATATCGGTGTTCTCGAACCGGATCGTGCCTTCATCGGGCCGATAGAAACCGCTGATCATGTTGAGCAGCGAGGTCTTGCCCGCGCCGTTCGGGCCGATGATCGAGAAAATCAATCCCTTGGGCACGTCTACACTGACGCCGCGTACCGCCTGAACGCCGCCAAAGCTTTTCGCTACACCCGTGACCGAAAGTTTGACGGACTCGTCCGTCCTGCCGGATTCCGACATTGACGCCTGCGCCTCCCTGACTCTGGAGCTTGGATCCCGACGCCCTTGTAGCAAGCATCTTCGCCTCGCCTCCTAATTTTGCGCGATCTTGCGCGATTGCGACGGTTTCGGCAAGTGATCGATTCAAATATCGCAGGAAAGTTGCGATGAATGCGTTGGGATCGGTCTTGTGATGCGATCAAGACAAATGTTTGATCAAAAATCACCGCGATCGAGGCAGGTTCCGGCGCCAATACGAGCGATGAAGGCATGCGTCCTTCCTCCGACGTCGAACCGTTCCGACGTTCTAGCGGGGCCGGAACTCGGGCGCTTGATCACGCCCCGCCGATAATGGCCGCCCATTCCTC